>CAXTKV010000097.1:0-18925 GCA_964244895.1 uncultured Deinococcales bacterium | reverse complement strand
ATGCGTCCCAGACGGTGTTTTTGAGCTTTCGCAGACAGGAGCAACCATGACCAGAATCGCCATTATCGGCGCGGGCAGCGCCGTGTTCGCACAACAGATGATCAAGGATGTCCTCTCTATTCCCGGCCTGAACGCGGGCGAATTCGCGCTGATCGACATCGACCCCGTGCGCCTCGAGCGCGCGCACGAACTGGCGGAACTGACCGTCAAACGCTCCGGCAAACAGTTCGGCGTCCGATCCAGCACCAGGCGCGCGGAATTGCTGCCGGACGTGGATTTCGTGATCAACACCATCGAAGTTTCCGGCCTGGAAACCGTGCGCTTCGACGACGACATCCCGCTCAAGTACGGCGTCGATCAGTGCATCGGCGACACCATCGGGCCGGGCGGATTGATGAAATTCCTGCGCACCGCGCCCGCCTGGATTGACATCCTGCGCGACATCGAACGCCTCGCGCCGAAGGCCGTCGTGATGAACTACACCAACCCGATGTCGGCGCTGGTGCTGACCGCATCGCGCGCCGTGGGCCTGCCCGTGATCGGGTTGTGCCACTCGATCCAGAACACCGCCGCAGAACTCGAGGGCTATTTGGGCATCCCTCAGGGCGAGCTCGAGTACCGGTGCGCGGGCATCAACCACCTGTCGTGGTTCTTCGCGCTTTCGCACGAGGGTCACGATGTCAAAGCCCGCCTGCTCGAGGCCGCCAGCAATCCGCAGATCTACGAGCAGGACATCGTGCGCTTCGAGATGCTCAAAGCCTTCGGCGCGTTCCCGACCGAATCGAGCGGACATTTTTCGGAGTACGTGCCGTACTTCCGCAAACGTCCCGACCTGGTGAAACGCTACACGCGCCCCGAATACAAGGGCGAGAGCGGTTTCTACGCCAACAACTGGCCGCGCTGGAGGCGCGAGCACGACCAGGAAGTCATCGACCTGATCGAGCGCGAACGTCGCGGCGAGGACGCGATTCAGCTCGAGCGCAGCCCGGAATTCGCCTCGAACATCATCGAAGGTATCGTGCTGGACAGGCCGCAAGTCATCGGCGGCAACGTCATCAACACCGGATTGATCGACAACCTGCCGGATGGCAGTTGCGTCGAAGTCACCTGCCTGGTGGATCGTAACGGCGTTCAAGCCGCGCACTTCGGGCGCTTGCCGACCGCGCTGGCGGCGATTGACACGGCCCACGTCATGGTTCACGAACTGATGGCGAGCGCCGTGTTGACCCACGACCGTGAGGCCGCGCTGCACGCCCTGATGCTCGACCCGCTGACCGCCGCCGTGTGTTCACTGGCGGAAATCAGGTCAATGTTCAACGAGCTGGTGGCGGCTGAACGACCATACATGCCCGAGTTTTTGCGCTGAGGATTGAGCCACCCGTATCGAGGGCGAATACGTCAGATTTGCCCTCGAGATTCGGCTCGAGGATCGAACTCAGATGTGCGACCAACGGCGTTCAGGTGGTGATCCTGAGCCCAGTGCAGGATCTTTCGCCGCTCCACCAGTCGCCCTCGAGCGCGATGCCGAGAGGCAGGTTCTCGAGATAACGATTTTGCGAGCCGGCGCTCAGGTCGCGGCGATCGGTGAGAGCAAGCTGTCCTTGACGCGCGTTCGGAACATTTCAAGCTGCGATTCTTCCCAGGTTGCGCCCCGCCCGAGTTCCTTGGCCATGATGCGGGCCACGCCGGGCGCGGCCTCGAGCGCGGATCGGGCATCCAGGATCAACGATCGCGTGCGCCGTGAGAGCACGTCTTCGAGGGTGCGCGCCATCTCCTGACGCACGGCCCACACGACTTGCGCTTTGAGGTAGGGCAGTTTCGGGTGGATCGGCACGGCCAGGTCGGGATCGTCCTCGGCCAGACCGCGAACGTGGCGGGCGTCGGTGCCGTACTGGGTCAGGCTTTCACCGACCGTTCCGGGTTGTTCCTGGTGGCCATCTGGACGCTCCGGTGCGCCGTGCAAAGGCATGTTGGCGGTTCTGGATTCGCGCACCTCGAGCCCGGCGACGGTCGTGGCGCGGTCGATCACGTCCTCGCCCATCTTGCGGTAGGTCGTCCATTTGCCGCCGACGATGGTGATCAAACCCGTCCTGGACACCAGGATCGTGTGATCCCTGGAAAGTGCCGCCGTGCTGCCGTCCGCACTGACGGCCTTGACCAGCGGGCGCAGGCCGACGTACACGGCCAGCACGTCCTCGCGGCTGGGGTCGCGAGTCAAATAGCGCGAGGCGTGCTCGAGCAGGAACCCGATCTCTTCTTCCAGAGCGTGAGGCTCGAGTTCCGCGCTGGGGACGGGTGTGTCGGTCGTGCCGACGATGGCCTTGCCGTGCCAGGGAACCACGAACAGCACGCGTCCGTCGTCGGTTTTGGGCACCATCAGCGCGGCGTTGCCCGGCAGGAAATCCCTGGGCAGCACGATGTGAACGCCCTGCGATGGCGACAGCGCGGGTGCGGCCTGCGGGTCGTCCATGCGACGGATGCTGTCCGCGAAAACCCCGGTGGCGTTGATGATCGCTCTGGCGCGCACCTCGATCTCGCGCTCGGATTCACTGTCGCGCACGACCACGCCGCTCAGGCGGTCGCCATCGTGAAGCAGGCGTTGGACGGGCGCATAATTCACGATCGCGGCCCCGTTGTCGGTCGCGGTCTGCGCCAGGCACACGGCCAGCCTGGCGTCGTCGAACTGCCCGTCGAAGTACACCACGCCGCCCTGCAGACCTTCGGGTTCCAGCGTCGAGATGCGCTCTAAGGTCGCGGCGCGAGACAGCAATTTGCTCGAGCCCAGGCCCAGATTGCCCGCCAGCACGTCGTAAAGCTTCAACCCGATGCCGTAGTACGGCCCAGCCCACCAGTCGTAGGCCGGAACCACGAATTCCAGGTCGTGAACCAGGTGCGGCGCGTTGCGGCGCAGGCGTCCGCGCTCGCGCAGTGCCTCGCGCACCAACCCGATGTTGCCCTGCGCCAGGTAGCGCACGCCGCCGTGAACCAGTTTCGTGCTGCGCGAGGATGTCCCCTTGGCAAAGTCGTGCGCCTCGACCAGCGCGACCTGGTAACCGCGCGCCGCCGCCTCGAGCGCCGCGCCCAGGCCGGTCGCACCGCCGCCGATGATCAGAAGGTCGAACGGTGTCGTCTCGCTCGCCTCGAGCCGCGCGAGGCTGTCTTGTCTGTTCATGCCTGGAGTCTAACGCGGGTTGGAAGGGTCAGAAGTCAGGGGCGCCGGGTCAGGAGTCAGAGGTCAGGGGTCAGAAGCGAGCGGTGTGACGCACGAGGTGGTTCTCGGACGTGTGCAGGTCGGTGTCTGGCGCTGAAATTGCCACCATTGTCGGGATTCTGGTCGGTTCAAGACGCTCAGAAGACCGTTCAGGACGTTATTTCTCGAGTTTCGATATCTGCGTCCAGGACGGTCTTCCCGAAAATGCTCGAGCCAGCATCCTGAGCTTCTCGAGCCAGCATCCTCAGCTTCTGAGCGCTGTTGCGCACGAACGGCAAAAGCGGATAAAATCAGCGCGTCGGCACAACTTAGCGTTCGCCAAGCCCTCTCGGGAAGCCCCAATCGCGTGCACCGCCAAACCCCTTTGGCACGCTCAGCACGCGAGAGCGCGGGTTAGGAGCCAACAATGGCAACAATGGCACTCGAGCACGTTTACAAGCGCTACGGCAAGACCACGGCGGTCTCGGATTTCAACCTGGATGTCAAAGACCGCGAGTTCATCGTCTTCGTCGGGCCTTCGGGTTGCGGCAAGAGCACGACGCTGCGCATGATCGCGGGTCTCGAGGAGATCTCGGACGGCATTTTGCGCATCGGTGACAAGGTCATGAACGACGTGCCGCCCAAGGATCGCGACATCGCGATGGTCTTCCAGAATTACGCGCTCTACCCGCACATGAACGTCTACGAGAACATGGCGTTCGGCTTGCGCCTGCGCAAGGTGCCGACCGCCGATATCGACGCGCGCGTGCGCGACTCGGCCAAGATTCTTCAGATCGAGCACCTCTTGCAGCGCAAGCCCAAGGAACTCTCGGGCGGTCAGCGCCAGCGCGTGGCCTTGGGCCGCGCCATCGTGCGCAACCCGAAGGTCTTCTTGATGGACGAGCCGCTGTCCAACCTGGACGCCAAGTTGCGCGTCGAGATGCGCTCGCAGATTTCCAAGCTGCACCGCAACCAGAACGCCACGACCGTCTACGTCACGCACGACCAGATCGAAGCCATGACGATGGGCACGCGCATCGTGGTCATGAAGGACGGCTTCATTCAGCAGGTCGATTCGCCGTTGAACCTCTACGATCAGCCGAAGAACAAGTTCGTGGCGGGCTTCATCGGCAGCCCGAGCATGAACTTCCTGACCGCGACCGCGCAGGGCGGCAACCTGACCGGCGAGGGTTTCAGCGTCCAGGCCACCGGTAAGGTCGCCGAATCCCTGGGTGGCTACAACGGCAAGCAGGTCTGGTTCGGCATTCGCCCCGAACACCTCGGGCTCGAGGGTTCGACCACCATCGCGGGCGGCTCGAACAAACTGACCGGCCTGATCGAAGTCGTCGAACCGCTCGGTGCGGAAACCGATTTGATCGTCAACATCGGCGGTCAGTCCGTGGTCGCCAAAGTGGACGGTCACGCCAACGTGCGCGTCGGTGACAAGGTCACGCTGTTCGCGGATCAGGACAAGATTCACGCCTTCGACTTGCAGACCGAAGCCGCGCTGGGTCGTTAAAGACCGATTTTAAAGATGCCTGAGCGCACCTCGAGCTTCCAAGCTCGAGGTGCTTTTTGAATCACCGCTGCTGTACGCGGGTTCTCGAGGTTCGAGCCCGATTCTGACCTCGTGCTGATTCGTTCGGCCATGGTGCGCGCGGCTCGAGTCTGGCGGGTGGTAATCGCGAAAAGACCGTCCAGGACGAAGAAACGGAGCGGTCAAGACATCGCGTCCTGGACGGTCTGTGGCTCACGTCGTCTCGCCCGAACTGCCCATGAGAGGCGGTGATCACCGGGCTTGTCGAATGGCCCGCACCGTCCTCTAGCCGCTCGGGATCAGAATTGTTATGGTGTTCACCACCGCAGGGTGGCGGTGAAATCGAAGTTGTGACCGCGCGATGACCGGCGCACCCCTTAAGGTGGCTCTCGCCGCGCAATGGCAAAGTTCAATGCCGCACGGCCCGGAGGAAATCATGAACATCAAACCGTCCGTCCTGATCACGCTCGCAATGGGCACGCTCGCCGCGTCCATCGCCACCATCAGCATCGCGCAGCAAGCCGCACCAGCTTCAAGGCTGGACACCGTCAAGAAGCGCGGCAAGATCATCTGCGGCGTCAACGCCACCGTCCCCGGTTTCGGCTTTCTGGATTCCAACGGCAAGTACAGCGGCTTTGACGTGGATTTCTGTAAGGGCATGGCTGCCGCCGTGTTCAACGATCCCAGCAAGGTCGATTACGTCAGTTTGACGGCTGCCGCGCGCTTCACCGCGATCCAGTCCGGCGAGGTCGACGTGGTCTTCCGCAACACCACAATGACTTCCAGCCGCGATGGTGAAGTCGGCGTGGACTTCGGGCCGGTCAACTTCTACGACGGTCAGGGTGTGATGGTCAAGGCCAAGAGCGATACCAAACGCATCACCGACCTGGAAGGCGCGACCATCTGCACCAACCAGGGCACGACCACGGAACAGAACATCAACGATTTCTTCCGGCAGCGCAAGAAGCAGATCAAGGTCGTGACCTACCAGGATTTCGATAAGGTCATGGCGGCTTTCGATCAGGATCGTTGCGATGCGGTCACGACCGATTCCTCGGGGCTGGCCTCGCGCAAGGCGACCTCCGCCAACCCGGAGAGCTACCGCATCCTGGGCGAGATCATCTCCAAGGAACCCCTGGCGCCGTTCGTGGCCCAAAACGACAGCAAATGGCGGGATGTCATGACCTGGACGGTCTACACGACCATTTACGCCGAGGAGTTGGACATCAACAGCCGCAACGTCGATGGCTTGAAAGGCAGCGCCGATCCGGTCATCCGACGCTTCCTGGGGCTGGAAGGCAACAGCGGCAAGGGCCTGGGGCTCGAGAACGATTTCGCGGTCAATATCATCAAGGCCATCGGGAATTACAAGGAAATCTTCGACCGCAACCTCGGGCCGAAAACCAAGCTGAACATTCCGCGCCGGTTGAACTCGGGCTACCTTCAGGGCGGGTTGCTGTACGCCCCGCCGATTCGCTAAGCGCCATGCGCCCGGAGCCGACAGCGTTCGCCGTTGTCGGCTCCGTTTGTTATTCCAAGGCCGAAAATACCGTCCAGGACACCTTTTTGTTCTCGCGCGCTAGACGATGCCTGGCTCAGAGCTCAGACCCAAAGCTGCGGGAGGTTCACGCTTGACCCAATCTCGAGTTCCCTTCTACCGCGACATCAAAAAGCTCGCGGTGCTCGCGCAGGTCGCGTTCCTGCTGGTCGTGATCGCGGGCGTCGTGGTGATCGTCAACAACGTGCAGGTCGGATTGAAAAAGAACGGCTTGCAGTTCTCGTTCGGCTTTCTGACGCGCACCGCCGGATTCCAGATCGCCGAGGGCACCGCCTTCGGCAGCCCCTTCGATAGCGGCAGCGACAACTACATCAAAGCGATCCTGGTCGGCTTGTACAACACCTTGCGCGTCAGCATCGCCGGGATCGTGCTGGCGACCTTGCTGGGCGTGTTCGTCGGCATCGCGCGGCTCAGTTCCAACTGGCTGGTCTCGAGAATTGCGCTTTTTTACGTCGAGATTCTGCGCAACACGCCGCTCTTGGTTCAACTGATCGTCTGGTATTACCTGGTGATCCTCAGGTTGCCGCCGTACAAGAGCGCCATCGAGTTGGGCACGGCGTTCCTCTCCAACCAGGGGCTGGCGCTGCCGTGGTTCGTGCAGAAGGATGGCAGCGCGAATTTCTTGCCGGTCTGGGTGATCGCGTTTCTCGTCGGGCTGGGCGTGTACGCCTGGTTCGCGCGGGTGCGCAACCGCACCGGAAAGCCGAACCTGGCGGGCTGGTTCGGCATCGGCGCGTGGTTGGCGGTCGTGCTGATCGGATTGTTGGCGCTCGGTGGGCCGCTCGAGTTGGGCATCCCGACCAGGACCAAATTTGGCGTGACGGGCGGTTTGCAGGTCTCGCCGGAATTCACGGCCCTTTTGGTCGGGTTGTTCGTGTACACCAGTTCCTTCATCGCTGAAATCGTGCGCGCGGGCATTCAATCCGTCGGTAAGGGCCAGTGGGAGGCCGCTCGAGCCCTCGGGTTCAATTACGCCGAGACGCTCCAGTTGATCGTGCTGCCGCAGGCCCTGCGCGTGATCGTGCCGCCGCTGGGCAACCAGTACCTGAACTTGACCAAGAATTCCAGCCTGGCGGTCGCCATCGGTTTCAGCGACCTCTTGAACGTGCTGGGCACGGCGGGCAACCAGTCCGGGCAGAACTTGCAGACCTTCGCCATCGCGGGTCTGGTGTACCTGGGGCTGTCGTTGATCATCGCGGGCGGCATCAACTGGTTCAACCGCGCCACGAAACTGGTGACGCGATGACCGTCCGGATTGGTGGACTCCGATGACCGTCCGGATCGGTGGACTCCGATGACCGTCTCGAGCAGCGCGCCGCGCCCGCGGCGGAGCCTTCCAGCCTGGCAGCGTTGGGTGCGCGAGAACCTCTTCTCGAGCCCGTGGAACGCGTTCCTGACGGTGGTTTCGCTGGCTTTCGCGATCTGGATCGTTTCGAGCCTGGCGATCTGGGCCTTCACCCAGGCGCGCTGGGCGGTGATCCCCGCAAATTTTCGCATCCTGATGGTCGGCCCGTACCCGATCGAACAGATGTGGCGCGTCTGGACGGCGCTGGTGGTGGTGTCGCTGACGGCGGGCTTGCAGTGGGGCGCGGTCTCGCGCGGTGCGGCGCTGTTCCGTCCCGGTGGCGTGCCCGCTTGGCCGTTTATCGCGGCTGCACTGATCGCGGTTTTCACCGCCGTGACCCAGGCGGGTTGGCCGAGCGGTCTGCTCGTGCCCGCCAGCGTGATCGCGTTGATGGTCGGGTTTTTCGTGTCCAGAGCTGCGAGCGGAATCTCGAGCCGAGCGCTGAATTTCATTTGGTTCGGCGTGTTCGCGCTCTCGATGGTGATTCTGAACTGGGATTTCGGTTCGGGCGGCGTGCAGACCAGGGCTTTCGGCGGGTTGCTGTTGACGCTGCTCCTTTCGGTCGTCGGGATCGTCGCATCGTTCCCGATCGGGGTGCTGCTGGCCATCGGACGCACCAGCGATTACCCGATCATCTCCGCCATTTGCACGGTCTTTATCGAAGCTGTGCGCGGCACGCCGTTGGTGGTGGTGCTGTTCATCGCGCAGCTGTTCGTGCCGCTTTTGCTGGGCGGCGTCAACATCGATCCCGTGGTGCGCGCCATGGTCGGCATCACGATTTTCAGCGCCGCGTACCTGGCTGAAAACGTGCGCGGCGGCCTTCAGAGCGTCCCATCCGGCCAGGTCGAGGCGGCGCGAGCCGTCGGCTTGAGCGGCACGCAGACGCTGACGCTGATCGTCCTGCCGCAGGCGCTCAAGGCCGTCTTGCCCGTGCTGACCGGGCAGTTCATCGCTCTGTTGAAGGACACCAGCCTGGTCACGATCATCGGCCTGAAGGACTTGACCGGCATCGCGGAGGCCATCCGCGCCAACCCCGACTGGATCGGGCGCAGCAACGAGCTGTACTTCACGATCAGCGTGATTTACTTCATTTTCAGCTACGCGATCTCGATGGCGGCCCGCAGGCTCGAGCGGCAATTGAACACGAACCGATAACGGTTCAGGACTCAGGGCAACCGCGCGCACCGTCCCACACGCGTATTCTCGATGCTCGAGAACCCCGTCCCAGACGGTCTTCTTAAAAAACCCAACACCTGTCAACGCGTCTGCCACTCAACTACCCAACCCAAAGGAGCCGCATGACCCAGGCCAAAGACCTCTCGCACGCGCCGGACATCATCCTGGCGGAACACGTGGACAAGTTCTACGGCAGCTTCCAGGCGCTCAAGGACGTGTCCACGACCGTCAAGCAGGGAGAGGTCGTGGTCGTGATCGGCCCGTCTGGCTCGGGCAAATCGACGTTCATCCGCACCCTCAACCGACTCGAGGAGCACCAGGCGGGCAGGATCGTGATCGACGGAACCGAGATCACCAACGACGTGCGCAACATCGACGAGATTCGCAAGAACGTCGGCATGGTCTTTCAGAGCTTCAACTTGTTCCCGCACCTGACGGTCTTGCAGAACATCACGCTCGCGCCGATGCGGGTCAAGAAGCTCTCGAAGCTCGAGGCCGATCAGATCGCCACGGAACTCCTGGAGCGCGTCGGCATTCCCGAGCAGGCGCACAAGTTCCCCGGTCAGCTTTCCGGCGGTCAGCAGCAGCGCGTAGCGATCGCGCGCGCACTCGCCATGCGCCCGAAGATCATGCTGTTCGACGAACCGACCAGCGCTCTAGACCCGGAGATGATCGCGGAGGTGCTCGAGGTCATGAAGGAACTGGCGCATTCCGGCATGACGATGGTTTGCGTCACCCACGAGATGGGTTTCGCCCGCGAGGTGGCGGATCGGATTCTGTTTTTCGATCACGGTCAGATCATCGAGGAAGCCACCCCGGAGGGCTTTTACAACGACCCCAAGACGGACCGCGCCAAGCTTTTCTTGTCCCAGATTCTGGGGCACTGAACGGGTTGGTTACGATGCTCGAGATTGCAGCAATCCGCGTTTCGTGCGCGGGTGAACGGGCTGTTTGCGGGAACGGTAGCTCGAGTTCAAGCCTTCGACGCGAGTAAAGCTCGAAATTCTTTCCGCGCTCGGTCATGAAAACACCGTTCAGCACGCGTATTTCCTCGAGCCAAGAATGCTGTCCTGGACGGTCGTGGCAAAAGAGACGAACGCCGGAATTGCTCGAATCTGGCCGCGCCTCGCGTATCTCGAGCGCGTCCTCGGGCGGATGCACGAGATGCGGTCATTCCCGATCAGAAGAGGATTTTCGTTGAGCGCTCGAGCCAGGCAAAAAAAGATCGCCCAGTCCGGGCGATCTCATCCTAGGATGCTCGAGGTCAGTCCAGCAGCCAGTTCAAGAAAATCGGGAAGCTCAGAATCAGCATCGAAACCAGCAGGACGGCGTTCAGCAACAAGATGTTGTCGGACGCGACCGGCAAGCGGCTCATCATCTCGACCGCGTTCGGGCTGAAGCGCGCGGCGGCCATTCCGGCGTAGTGCATCAGCGGAATCGCGGAGCCGACCACGGCGGCGGTGATCAGACCGCGACCTTTCAGGTTCGCGAACTGCTTGGCGGTCATGATCCACAAACCCAGCGAAGAAATCGACACGGCCACCACGACCGAAACCGCGAACAGGATCGGGTCGAAACTCAACCCGGCCTCCATCTTCATGGCGAACATGCCGGTGTAATGCATCGCGCCGATGCCCGCGCCCAACAGCGTGCCACCCAACAGAATTTGCGGCAGTTTGACTTTTTCCTGCCCGATCACGCCGATGGCGACCCAACCCGCGAACAGCGCGAAGACCACCGAGAGCGCCGTGATCACCGGATCGTAATTGACCTGCACCGGGACGCGCAGCGCGGTCATGCCGATGAAATGCATCGCCCAGACGCCGAAGCCGAAGGCTGCTGCGCCGCCCAGCTGCCAGCGCTGACGATCCGTACCGGTGGTGCGCTTCAAGCGGTGCGCGATGCCGATCGCGGCGTAAGCCGCGACGATCGCCACGACCCACGAGAGGGTCACGAGAAACGGGTCGTAAGTGGTGTTCAATGCCATTTGATGATCCATAAAAATCCTTTCGGGAAGCGCTTTAGCGGCGTCGGCGCAGACGCTCGAGGGCGGAACGCAAGCTGATGCGCATGCGGTCGAGCGATTCGGCCAGGTCGCCGAGTTCATCGTTGGATTTGCGTTCGACCGGCACGTCGAACTCACCCAGGCTGATCGTGTCGGCAGCCGTGGTCAGGCGGATGATGGCGTTCGAGATGCTTCTCGAGAAAATCAAGGCCAGTACGGTCGCCGAAATCAGCGTCAGACCGATCAGCGCGGCCATCAGGCCGATCTGTTGCAGAACCACCGAATTGGTTCGAGCCTGGGAATTGCCGATCGCGAAATCGAAGAGTTTCTTTCCGGCTGGCTGGGCGGTCGCGTACAACGACTGGCCATCCAGGTATTGAACCGTGCGTTGCCCCGAAGGCAGTTGCAGCACCTGGCCTCGCAGCACGTAATAGTCCCCTTCCAGACCCGTGGTCGCGTGCCAGATGGGATCGGCCAGCCGCGCTTCAGGCGAGGCCAAAAATGGGGCGACGGACTGTTGAATCAGGCCATCGAGCTGCGGGTCTTTGGTGACGAAGATCGGTTTGACCGAAGGGTCGGACGGTATGAGTTGTGCGAAACCGACATCGCCCTCGCTGCCCAGCACGGCTCCGCGCATGGTCAGTGAGGTCATGGGGTCGGATGGGTTGAGCGGAACCATGACCGCCGCAGTCAACTGGTGGACGCGCTTGTCGTCGAGCTGATTGATGGCGTGCGGCACGTTGATCGAGATCACCGACAGTGCGCTGAGGCCGAGGAGCAGCATTGGAACCAGCGACGAGGCCACCAGCTTGGTGCGCAGGCTGGTTCGGTTCATCGGTGCGGCTGGCGTTTCCTCGAGCTTGCCCATCGGCTCGAGCGGTTGTTGCATCCCTTCGACGCGCCCAGTGTCGATGCGCCCGGAGCTCAGCGGAGCCATGGTCGGCATGGACGGTGCGACGCCGATCGGTGTGAAACCGGTCGGCGCAGCCTGCGATGGTTCCATAAACGGCGTGATGCCGAGCGGTTCCATGATCGGTGCGGACATTGAGGCCTCTCGGGCGGGCGGTTTGGGTTGTGGGCTGGAGGGGGTCGCGCTCGGTGGGTTGGCGCTGACCTGGGCCGAGGCCGCGACGACTTCGACGGGCACGCCGACGCGAATGAAGCTGTTGGCGATCTCTTCGACGCGCTGGCGGCTCATGGGTTTGATCAGCGGGCCAGGGTAACGGTTCAGGACGTTCAGCGCTTTTTCGGGGCTGATGTTGAGTTCGCTCGCGAGCTTCTGGGCGGTCTCGAGTTTCGAGGCTTCGTCGGAAAGCCGGTAGATCATCTTCATTACGAACAGGTCACTCGACTCTGTTTTCATCGTGTCTCCTTGGGTGCTAGATGAGCTTGAATTGCTTCAGTACTTGGTTGACCGCGTTGGCGTAAGCGGCTTGCCGCTCGGGAGGCATTTGCGCTTGAATTCGGGTCAGGAATTCGCGCAAGGACGCGCTCGGAATGGTCTTCGGGTCGAGCGAGAGATCCTCGGCGACATCCTCGATCAGGAACGATCCCATCGGCCCGGCGAGTTGGATCACGACTTTGGTGAGCGCCTCGATCAGATCGGCGGGAACGGTCGCGACGCGTTGCGTGACCTGAATCAGGCCGCTCGAGAGCATGCTCTCGAGTTGCACGGTGACGATGTACTCGTCGAGCTGCAACTCGTGAGCGATCTCGCGGACGGTGCGTTTGCCGTCCATTTTGGGCATGATCATCCAGGCCGCTTTGTCGAGTTGCACGGACACGCCCGGTTTGGGCGGCTGGATCAGCGGCACGGTGTCCGGGCCGATCACGTCCCGGACGGCTTGCTTGGATTCGCGCGTATCGAGGGTGTCGCGTTCCACCACCGCCGACAACAATAGGGCAGACAGCGGCTTGGTGATTCTCGTCGCGGTCGGCAGGTTCTCGAGGCGGATCGAGGTCTGAAGAAATTCGAACTGACCTTCCTTGAAGGCCAGCAATTCCGCGACTGCTGCCTCACCGATGGCGGGTTCGCAGGTCGCGGCGACCACGTTGCCCTCGAAGTACACGACCGTGGCCGTGCGTGTACCCGACTGGAGCGTCAAGCGCCCCTCGTGGTTGGACGCCGCCAGGTACTGGATCATCTGGGGCAAGCTGTCGCGCTCGAAGGTGCCTTGCAGGCTTTTGGTTCCGGTCATGACAACCGCCTTCCGCCGGGCAGCAAGCGTTCCAGATCGGCCTCGGTGTGCCTGTGCCCCAGGTCGATCAGTTTGACCCCGATGACCACTTGCTCTAAGGTCAGCCCGAGCGCGCCGATGGTGCGCACGAATCCCGCCTCGAGCGCTTCGAGCAGCCCTTCGGAAGAATCGACGTGCAGGCTGAGCGTGCCATCCGTCCAGGTCAGGTCGGCGCTGAACGGGTCGAGCAACGGGTGCGTTTCGCAGAGCGCGACCCCAGCCGCTCGCCAGGCGCGCTCGAAGGTGGTCGAACCGCGCTGTTCGGCCAGGGTGCGGGTGCGGCGCATCAGGTCGCTCCAGCCTTCCAGGATGGCTCGCGTGTTGGTGGCGCGCGCGGCGGAGACGGGCATCGGCGTGGGTTCCTGAAAACGGAGCGGGCGCAGGGGTTCTTTGGTCTGGTAGATCACGGCGCGCACGTCGTTTGAACTGAAGTTCATGTAGATCAGCTCGGGCGACACGGGTTGCTCCGAAGCGATGCCTTCTGCGATCACCTGCGCGTGAACCACGCGACCTTCGTCCATGAAGACCTGGGCTCTGGCATCCGCCGTCAGCAGGTGCAATACGCCGCTCGAGCCGGAAGTGCTGAGCAACCCGAACGTCTGCTCGATTCCGACGCGTTGGATGGCGCGGCTCAGATCCGTGGCCTGCGCGGTGCTGAAGGCTGCGGCGATTCGCGTCAAGGACGGATCGAGTTGGTACAGGCTGACGTTGGCTTCCAGGTTGCTCAGGTCATCGAATTGTCGGATGCGTGCGGCCACGCCGGGGGTGAGTAGGATGGCTGAACGCACCCCGTCGGCGTAGAGCACTTGTACCCCGTCCAGATCGGTCACAAACTCGAGGACGCCGTAGAAGTGTTCGCGTTTTGAAATGTCTTCCTCGAGCTTCGAGAGGTGAATCATGCCGCTCGAAAGGTCTCTGAAGAGCGCCTGCGCGCGCGGTAGATACAGCGCGAGCGCAGTGCGGTGGTCTAAGGCTTGACTTGATCCCATCCATACCCCCAGTTTTTGGACTATAGATTGTGGTGACTTTCCGATTACTTACCAAAGGGTGAGCAATTGATCCCACCGAATGTTTTGTGTTATTTCGCACATTTTCTGGATGGGTGCGCGCTTTGGCTCGTCGAGAAAGAACCTGTTCAGATCGGTCAAAAGAGCGTGATGTCGTTTGGATAATCAGTCCTCAGTATCCTCGTTCTGAGAAAGATGTGGGTGATATTTTTGGCACGCGTGGCCGACGTGTTCTCGCGCTCGATATTTCCGATGGCCAACGGTGCCGGCCTGCGCTGACTTTGCTGCAAGAATGCTGCGGCTAGGATCTCGAGTTTGAAGGGACGGTCAAATTTCGATTTCGGGTTGTTCATACCCCGGCGCTCGAATGGGCGGAGTGAATCAGCCAACAACCGTGCGGCATTCCGCGCGAAGTTTTTGCTTTTCGTGGCCCTCGAGGTGTCGGGTCAGCGCTTTGAGATACGAAAACGGCCCGGATCATCCGGGCCGTTGGCTCGAGCGGGCTGGCGTTTATTCGTCCGCGATGGCTTGGAGGGCCTCGGGATCGCGCAGGGTGATCTTGCCGTATCCGGCGTCGATCACGCCCTCGCGCGAGAGTTCGCCGACGACCTTGGTGACGGTCTCGCGCACCGATCCGACGGCGGCGGCCAGTTCGTCGTGGGTGGCGTACACCATCAGCTTGCCGTCGGGCTTGCGGGTGGCCAGGGCCGTGGTTGAAAGCTCCAGCAGTTCGGAGGCGATGCGGCTCTTGAGGCGCTTTCCAGTCAGGCGGTAGAGCGTCAGGTACGAACGCTGGAGCGCTTTGACGAGGTGAATGTTGACCTCGAGCGTGTCCTCCGGCCCGAGCGTGGCGGGGTTGATCACGTCGACGCTGGAATCGGTGACGGCTTCCGCGAAGTACTCGCGGGGCAGTCCGGCCAGGGCTTCCTCGCCGAAGAACTCGCCGGGTTTGACGTAGCGCAGCGTCAGTCCGTTGCCTTCGTCGTCGACGGTGTGAACGCGCACCAGGCCGGATTTGACGCGGTAGAGCTGATCGGCCTTGCCGGGGTACAAGATGACCGCGCCGGGGCGGTAGGTGACAGAATCGATGTAGTTCCTTTCGAGAATCATGGGTTCCACCTTTCAGCCGCGTGAGCGAAAAGAGTCGCGGCTTGTATGAACCCAGTCTAGATTCGAGAAGGTATTTTGTAAACACTTTTGTTTCCTTAATCCAATCTCATCTCACATTGGGCACACGAGAACAATGCGTCCCCATCGGCAATGGAAACCACCTCTCAAATGTCATTCCTTAACCTTTTCTTTAATCTTTGAAAACCGACCGAATGTGTCAAAGATGTGACGTTCTGGGCGGTCTTTTCTCCCATTTCCGGGCGGGGCAAAGGTCCCGCATCTCGAGCCTCGAACGCGCCCCGAGACCTGCGGCGGTGCGACCGAACAGCCAGCCCATTTTGTACACTCGAGCTGTGGAAGTCCAGATTTTTGGCCTGAAAGCCTCGAGCGCAACCCGTGCCGCCGAACGCTTCTTCAAGGAACGCCGCATCAAGATTCACTTCGTGGATCTGAACGAACGGGCCATCAGCCCCGGCGAGATCAACCGTTTCGTCCAGAAGTTTGGTTTGAACGCCCTGCTGGACACGGATGGCAAAGCCTACGCGGACGCCAACCTCGAATATTTGCGCGTGACCGACGCCGCCATGCTCGAGCGCACGATCCGCGAACCCCGACTGCTGCGCCTGCCGCTGGTGCGCGCCGGGAAATTCTTGAGCGTCGGCCAACAAGAAGCCTCGTGGAAAAGCTGGCTCGAGTCCGGCCAAACCAAATGACACCGTCCAGCACGCGTTTTCAAAAACGCGTGCTGGACGGTGCTCTCAAGGACGGTGTTCTCAGCTCGAGCGCGCCCCGAGAAACGCCAGATCAGGCGCGAGGCTTGAGCTTGACGCGCTCGGGCAAGCCCAAATCGACTTCGATCTCGAGTTCCTGGATCACTTCGATGAACTTCTGGACGTTGTCGAAATCGCGGTAGACGCTGGCGAAACGGATGTACGCCACCACGTCCAGCGCGCGCAAGAAGGCCAAGGCGCGGCGACCGATCTCCTCGGAACTGATTTCCGTGTCACCGAACTGATCCTCGAAACTGAAGGCGAACGCGCGCAACCGCTCCGGGTCGACCGGGCGCTTCTCGGAGGCCAGAATCAGGCCGCGCAGCAATTTGTCCGGGTTGAAAGCTTCCTTGCGGGCGTTGCGTTTCATCACGGTCAAGGGCTCGAACTGGGCGCGTTCGTAACTGGTAAAGCGGTAACCGCAATTTGGGCATTCGCGCCGGCGGCGGATGCTCGCGCCTTCATCGGATGGGCGTGAATCGACCACGCGCGTATCGGCGTGGGCGCAACGTGGGCATTTCATTCAAAAACCTCCCGTGGCAGGCTGGCTCGAGGGTCGGGCAGGGCGGGCAAGCGCACGCGCACGACCGCACCCGTGATGCCCCGACTGGACGGGAGCGCCAGCGAAACCGCCGCTTCCGCCAGCGGCGCATCGAGTTCCAAGTTGCCCGCAATTCGGCTCGGCACGAGCGCGTTGACGCGCACGCCGTCATGCGACAAGCCGAGCGTCAGTTCCGTCAGATAACCGCGAATGGCGCGCATCTGCGGTTGCGTGTGATCGTCCGGGGGCAGCACCAGCGTCGCCCAGGTGCTGGCCGATCGGCGCTGCAGCGCCCGCAGAAGCAGGTAGCTGGAGCGCGCGTGATCGTCCATCAATTCCGACCATTCGGCCTCGATCAGCTTTGGAAATGCCGTCTGAGAAGCGCCGTCGGTCACGTGCACCACGCCCGCCAGCGCCCCGAAGATGGTGCGGATTTTTTCGATCGTGTTCGAAACCTCGAGCTGCACGCTGGTATCGGCCTTGATCGGGATGGCGCGCCCGCCCGCCGCCTCGATTTCCGAGGCGACCACCGCCGCTGCCGCCGCTTCGGGATCGACCACGATCACGTTCGCGCCGACCTTACCGAGCGCCCTGGCGATGGCGTGACCGTAGCCGTGCCCCGCGTTCGTCACGGCGAGTACAGCGTTTTGCAGCGGAAGAGACTCCATTGCTCGCAGTCTACCGCGCGGGATGGGCGGCTCAGAAACCCAGGCTCGAGACGCGGTGATTTCGACTCGGGTTGAACCGATTGAAACGCCTTCCCGGACGCTGTTTTTGATGTCGAAGGATCGTTTCCAGGACGGTTCTCTGGAATCTTACTCGGGTGAGCGCTGAGCACCGAACCCAGACTGTAACCCGGTCGCTCGAGAAAAACGCTTCTGGCGCGAAGACTGAAGGCGTGGAACTCCAGACTGTTTTTTCCGACCGCATCGAGCTGACCGCGCACCTGGCGGAAAAACTCGAGGGTCTCTACAGCACTGAACCCGTTCCGAACGAGACGCGCGGTGGTCGCCGGGCCGCACTCGAGGCGCTGCGGGCCTTCAGTGCCGAAGGGTACGCGCGGCGCAACTTCGTGAATGCGCCGACCTCGCGGCTGTCCGCGTACCTGCGCCACGGCGTGATCTCGATACTCGAGGTCGCAGAGCACGCCCGTCAGCGCGCCCAGGGCCGGGAGTGCCAGGAATTCTTGAAGCAACTCAGCTGGCGCGAGTTCTTCAACCTGGTGCTCGAGCAAGAAGGCGAGGGCGCGCTCGAAAACCTCGAGGAACCCAAATACGCGGCGCGCTGGCGCGATGAACTGCCCGAAGACGTGCGTCGGGCTGGAACGGGCTTGCCGTGCGTGGACACCTGGGTTTCCAAGCTGACCAGCACGGGCTACTTGCACAACCACGAACGCTTGTGGTTCGCGGCGTACTTGACGCACTGGCGCAAAATTCACTGGAAGGCCGGATACCGCCTCTTTCGCGAGCACCTGTTGGATGGCGATATCGCCTCGAACGCCCTGTCGTGGCAGTGGGTCGCCAGCACCTTCTCTCAGAAACCGTATTTCATGAATCAGGAGAACATAAAAAAATATTCCAACGACGCCTACTGCTCGAGTTGCACCGCGAAATGCCCGTTCCGAGCGTCCTACGAAGCGCTCGAGCGCGAACTTTTCGGCGCGTCTCGCGGGTGGGGCTCGTGAGCGGCTCGCGCGAACGTCGGTCCGCTGTGAGCGGCTCGCGCGAACGTCGGTGGAGGCTGTGAGCGTTATCGGTTCAAAAGTGCTCGTCTGGGTTCACGGCGGCAGCCTGTCCCCAACCGATCCGGCGCTTCAGGAAAACCCCGGCGCGCCCGCGATTTTCGTGTTCGATCAACCGTTTCTCGAGTCGAACAGGATTTCTTTTGCCCGACTGCAATTCATCTTCGAGGGTGCCCTCGAAGCCCTCGAAGGCCGCGAGCATCGCGTTTCCGTCGGCGTGCAGGCCGACGAGATCACCCGGTACGCTCGGCAGCTCGGTTGCGATCAGGTGCACACCACGCAGATTCCCAGCCCCGAACTGGATCGCACACTGGATGCGCTCGAGATCGCGGGCTTCACCGTTCGGGTGTTCGCGCCGGATCGCCTGACCTCCTTTTCCGGTCGGGTTCGGCGCTTCAGCGCTTTCTGGCGCGAGGTCGAACGGCAAGTCTGGGGTTAAAACGTTCGCCACGAAACAAAGAACATCGTCCTAGACGGTGTTCTTTGCGTATCAAAATGCGCGTCCTGGACGGTTTTTCATCCAGAAGTTCGAGCCACTGCGATCAGCACGATCTCGGCGATGTGCGAAAAATCCAAGGTCGGATGGTGTGCGGATGGTAAGAATTTTGTAAGACGGAAATTCGTTGTCTGGTTGCGGCTCAAACTGCTAACTTGATATACATACAGCAGTTCACTCAATCAAAGTAAACGTTCAAAGACCAGTTTTTT
>CAXTKV010000096.1:11557-18938 GCA_964244895.1 uncultured Deinococcales bacterium | reverse complement strand
AACGTCGTGGCGGACGAGGTGTATCTGGAAGTCGACCTGCGCGTTTGGTCGCAGCAGGAGGCCGACCGCGTGGACGCCGCGATTCACGCCATCCTGCCAATGGACGGCACGACTTTTGAAATTCTGGACGGCCTGAACCGCCCTCCGATGGAACCCTCCGACGGCACCTGGAAGCTTCTCGAGACGGGTCAGCGCATCGCGCGCAGCCTGGGTTTCGATCCGGGCGCGGCCCGCGTCGGTGGCGGCTCGGACGGGAATTTCACCGCGAAGATTGCGCCGACGATCGACGGCTTCGGGATTCACGGCAAGAACGCTCACCAGCGCGAGCTGGAATACGTCACCATCTCCGACATCGCGCCGCGCACCGCGTTGGTGGCGGGCATGATGCTCGAGGTCTGAAGACGTAAGGCTCGAGAACACCGTCTGGCGCACGCCTCGAGATCCACGTCCTGCACGGTGTTCTCGAGACTCGCGCGCCAGATTCAACTCGGCCTCAGCCCGAGCGATGATCATCATCTCGAAGGGAGCAACCCATGACCGAAGACTTTGACCCCATCGAAGAAGGCCACGAGGACGAAATCTCGCTCGAGGACATGGCGCAAGCCGAAGATGGTGACGCCAGCGCCGACCGCGCTGGACTGACCGACGAAGCCGCGACCCTGGCCGACAGCGAACTCGAGGACGAGGCCAACCTCGAGATGGAAGGCCGCGAGATCGACCTGGACAACGTGCTTCCCCACGCCGATTCCGACGGGGACGCCGGCTACGGTAAAGACGAATAAGAGTCTGATTCGAGGACGCCGTCCAGTACGCGCATCCAGAATCGCGTGCTGGACGGTGCTTGTGACTTACGACCCTGCCGTGCGCGGTGCAGGTACCAACAGACTGAACACTTGAATGCCCAGCACCATGCAGCCCAGAATCAAAAACAATCGCAAGTTGCTGCGAAGCTGCGCCTCGAACTGATCGCGGGTCAGCTTGGAATTCTGCGGTGGTTGCAGCGCCTCCGGCTTCTCGAGCCTGCGGAACCACGCGACCGTCAGCACCGCCATCACCAACGGGAACCATTCCAGAAAGCCGGATCGTCCCTCGAGCAGCCGCAGGATTCCGGCCACGCCCCAGACCAGCCCGACCATCAGGTACGCCCTCGGATGTGCGAGCAGGCGCGCCAGGCGATCGCTCACGACCCAACCCCAGAGGCGCTCAGAAGCTGCACCAGCCCGCTCAGCACGAACACCGCGCCCAACGCCAGCTGCCAGCCGCGCCCGGCGCGCATCTGGTTGACGTAATTCGTGCGGTACTCTTCTGCGTTTTCGCGCATGTCGTCCGGCACGACCACGGCGGAAGGGTCGGGATTGACGCGGTAATACACAACCGTCAGAACAGCCATGCCGAAGCACGCCCAGGCCAGCCAATTCGCCCTCGGCCCGAACAGCCTGAGCGCGCCCGCGATGACCCACAATCCCGCCGCGATCCAGTGCGCGCTCGGTGTTGAACCGAGTTGCAAGACCGGGCTGGCGCGCCTGGATTTCTCTGGTTGGCCCACGCACGCATCCTAAGCCTGAACGGTTACACTCGAACCCATGACAAAACCCCTCTCTGGTGCCGCCCAGAAGGTACAGGACGCGCTCTCTCAACTCGGATTCGGTTACACCGTGCTGGAGCTCGAGGTGCCCGTCAAGACCGCCCAGCAGGCCGCCGATGCCGTCGGTTGCCAGGTTGCACAGATCGCCAAAAGCCTGATCTTCAAAGCCAAAGATTCCGCGCGCCCCGTGCTGGTCATCACCTGCGGCGCAAACCGCGTCAGCGAAGCTCGAGTCGCGGGTTTGCTCGGTGAAGACCTCGCGCGGGCCGACCCGGAATTCGTGCGCGCCAACACCGGCTTCGCCATCGGCGGCATTCCGCCCATCGCTCACACCGTGGCTCCCATCGTGTTCATCGACGAGGACTTACTTTTGCTCGAGACCATCTGGGCTGCGGCTGGCCACCCGAACAGCCTGTTCAAACTCGATCCCAAAGAGTTGCCGCGCATGACGGGCGGTACGGTCGCCGCCGTCAAGGAATGAGACCTGTCCTCCCCTGCTTTAATAGGGGAGGTGGCATCAGCCTGCTTTTGGCTGATGCCGGAGGGGTCTGTGCACGACCCCTCCGTCTCGAGAATATCGTGCTGGACGGTACTCTTACACTGCCGTCCAGCCGCCGTCCACCAGCAGCGTGTGTCCCGTGACCATGCCCGCCGCATCGGAAGCCAGGAACACGACCGCGCCGAGCATGTCGTCCACGGTTGCGATTCGACCCATCGGAATGCGGCTCTCCAGGTCGGCCTTGATCGCGGGCTGCGCGAAGGTCTGTTCGGTCAACGGCGTGCGCACGAAGGTCGGCGCGATCGCGTTGACGGTGATGCCGTGCTTGGCCCACTCGAAGGCCAGCACGCGCGTCTGGTTGACCAGCCCGGCCTTGGCCGAACCGTAGGCGGCGCGCTGGTGGTACCCGACCACGCCCATCTGCGAGGCGACGTTGACGATCCGTCCGCCCGCGTCGCCGGCTTTGGCTCGCGCGATCATGTGTCGCCCTGCGGCCTGGGACATGAAGAACGCGCCCTTCAGATCCGTGTCCAGCACCAGATCCCAGTTCTCTTCGGTCACGTCCTCGGCCCATTGCACGCGGTTGACGCCCGCGTTGTTGACCAGGATGTCCACGCGCCCGAACTCCTTGACTGCGTGTTCCACGACGCTTCCACAGGCCGCCACGTCCCGCACGTCGAGTTCATAGGCCGCCCCGCGCCGACCGTGCGCACGGATCATCTCGAGCGTGGGTTCCGCCGCCGCCAGATTGCCCGGCAGTTCCGTGATCGCCACGTCCGCCCCGTAGGCGGCCAGCGCCACCGCGAAGCCCTGCCCGAGCCCCGATCCTGCGCCCGTCACCAACGCAATTCGATGCTCGAGACGGAAATTCGGTATCCCAATGTTTGTCATGGCTCGAGTCTAAGTCCTCGAATGTCTTTCCCGCCGCCCACATCTCGAGGAAATACAACGGAGGGGCGCAAGCTGCGCCCCTCCGATCACATCACCGATCTTCTTACTTGTAGTTGGCGACCTTCTTGCCGGTGGCTTTTTCCCAGACGCTGTAATTGACCGCGCCCTTGTCCACGGGTTTGGTCAGCACCTTCAGGTCGGTCAACAGCTTGACGTTGTCCTCGAAGGTCTTCGGCTCGAGCAAGCCGCCGTAACCCTTGAGGGTCGGGCCAGCCGCGTAAAGCTTGACGATCTCTTTGAGTTGCCAGGTCTGGTGCGAGGCGGAATCGATCGAGCCCGAACCCTTGCAGGTGTTGCCGCACAAGGGCAGCACCAGTTTGACGGTCTCGGGTTGGCTGCGAACCGCGTAATTCCAGCCCTTGATGGACGCCTTCACCAGCTTGACGGCGATCTCCTCGCCGCTCATGCCGGAACCGCCGTAGTTCTTGTCAGCCAGGGCTTTTTCGGTGGTGAAGATCAGGTCTTCCAGCAGGTTCACGCCAGCGTCGGGCAGGCGCAGAATGTTGACCTTGGAGAGCGGGAAGCCCAGGCCCACGATCTGGTTGACCTCGTTGTAGGTCATGGCGCTGACCGCGTCGACCTTGTCGGGGAAGACCAGCGCGGGGTCGAAGCCGAAGGTGATCAGCTTGACATCCGGGTTGGCCACGCCCGTGTCCAACGTGGTGGTCAGACCCGCCTTTTTGAGCGCCGCGATGATCGGGTATTCGTTGCCGCCGGGCCAGATGCCGACAGTCTTGCCTTTCAGGTCAGCCACGGTCTTGATGTTCTTTTCTTTCAGGCTGACCAGCGTGAAGCCGGATTTCTGGAACATCTGCGCGATGTGAACGATCGGTGCGCCTTTTTCTCGGTTGACCAGGAAGTCCGTGATCCAGGTCGTGCCGAAATCCGCAGCGCCGCCCAGCACGGCCTTGACGGGGTTCGCATCACCGGCGGGCAGGAAGGTCACGTCTAAACCTTCGTCCTTGTAATACCCGTTTTCCTTGGCGGCGAAGTACCCGGCGAATTGCGATTGCGGGAACCACTTGAGTTGCAGCTTGACCGGCACCAGCTTTTCTTGTGCCTGTCCGTGCAATGCGAGACCCGTGAGCGCGACGAGACCGGCGGCGGCCAGCAAAATGCCTTTCTTCATACTTCTCCTCCTCGAGACGAACGGCCCTGAGCAGCACTCCGAAGCAGTTCCGCGTTGAGCATTCCATAAACGCGAGCCTTCGATCAACACAGCCCAGGACGCGATCATGAATTTGCGTCTGGGACGGTGTTCGTATTCATGAGCGAGGTTGTAACCCGGTCGGTTCTGGCCGCGCGAGCGACATTCACAGGTGTCTGCGGTGAATCTCGAGTGATCGTTACCGCAAGAGGGCGAAGCATGCTTCGCCCCTACAAGAACGGTTGGATGGCTCGAGCGTTCTCAGGAACACCGTCTGGAACGGCGTTTTCTGTATCTCGAGAATTCGCGTCCTGGGCGGTCTTCCCTTATTCCCGGTTCGAGACGTGCCAGGACGTGTAGCGCTTTTCCAGCCACGCGACCGCGTTGTACGACGCGATGCCCAGCGCGCTGGCCACGATGATCGCGGCCCAGACGACGTTGTAATTGCTGATGCCAGATTCCACCAGGATGCGAAAGCCCAACCCCGACCCGTCCGCCCCGGAGAATTCCGCCACGATCGCGCCGATCATGGCGAGCGTCGTGCCAATTTTCAGCGCGTTGAAGACGTACGGTAACGCGTTCGGGATTCGCAAGAAGCTGAACACCTGCCCCGGTCTCGAGCCATACGAACGCATTAAATCCAGCGACATCGGGCTGACCTCCTGCAAGCCGCGCGCCGTGTTGACCAGCACCGGAAAGATGATGCTGATCACGACGATGATCATCTTCGAAGGCCATTCCAGACCGATCGCCTTGATCGCCACGGGCGCGATGGCGACGATCGGGATGCTCGAGAAGAGGCTCGCGTAAGGCATCAAACCCCTGTCCAGAAACCTGAAGCGCGCCACCAGCAAGGCCAGCCCGATCCCGAGCGCGCTGCCGATCAGGTAGCCGGTCAGGACTTCCAGCACGAAGGTTCTGAAAAAGTCTCGCCACAGCACGATGCGGGCCGCAAAGAGCGTCTCGAAGACCTGCGATGGGAACGGGATCAGCGCGGCGGGAACCTTGTAGGCGCGCAGCAACGCTTCAGTCAGCGTGACCGCCAGCACCAGCACCAGCAGCGCGGGCACGAGGCGCACGGCTCGAGCCATGCCGCTCGCGTTGGCGATCAAGCTCGAGAGCCAGCCCAACCCGACCAGCGCCACCAGCGCCGCTGCCCAGATGATCGCGCCGAACCCAGCGGGCCACGCGTCCGTCTGCGACCACCTGAAACCGATCAGCACCGCCAGCACCAACCAACCTACGGCGAACAGCACCGTCGCCGACGCAAAAGTGCTCGAGCGCGTCCGGGACGGCGTATTCAGGCTTCGCGTCGCCACGGCGTCACCAGCCTTTCCGCCAGTC
Source organism: uncultured Deinococcales bacterium (assembly GCA_964244895.1). Classification (GTDB taxonomy): domain Bacteria; phylum Deinococcota; class Deinococci; order Deinococcales; family JAAFIG01; genus CAXTKV01. The sequence goes on along the minus strand of CAXTKV010000096.1, from coordinate 13,412 downwards.
CGACCAGCCCGACCAGCCCGATGCCGACCACCGCGCTGCCGATCATCACGACCCAAGGCGCGACCGCATCAGAAGTCTTGGAGAATTCCGCCAGCATCACGCCCAGACCGACCGACCCGACCGTGCTCATTTCCGCCACGATGGCCCCGATCAACGCCGCCGCCATCGAGACCTTGAAGGCCGTGAACAAATACGGCAGGCTCGAGGGGAAACGCAACTTGGAATACGTCTGCGCGTTCGTGGCGTTGTAGGTTTTCATCAAGTCCAGACTGAGCGCGTCCGGGCTGCGCAAACCCTTGGCCACGCCGATGCTGATCGGAAAGAAGGCGATGTAGGCCGCGATCAACACCTTCGGCACCCAGCCCTGCACGCCGTTGGAACCCAAGACCACCGCCAGCATCGGCGCAATCGCGATCACTGGAACCGTCTGCGAGGCGATCAACCACGGCAGCATGGCCTGCTCAAACCCCCTGGAGACCACCAGCAGCACCGCGAAGGCCAGCCCGACCACCGCCGCCAACGCCAAGCCCGCGACCGTCGCCAGGGCCGTCACGCCCGCGTTGTACGGCACGTTGCGCGCGTCCGTGATCGGCCAGTTCAGGTTCACGAAACCCCGAATGAATTGCGCGGGGGCGGGCACGACCGGAGAACGCAAATTGAACGCGCACGCAAGTGGCGTGCTGCAATTCAAGTTCGTGCCGCGCTCGAGGGCGCGCTGCGCGGGCACGTAATTGGCGAAGATCATGATCGGCACGGACAGCATCAGCCCGATCACCGCGACGATCAGCATCGGATAGAGGTTGCTCGAGGGGCGGGTCACGCGCTCACTCCTCGACCTCGTACCCGTGCCCGTGGCGCAGGCTCTCGCGCACTTCGGTGGCGATCTCGAAAAAGCGCGGGAGTTCCCTCGTCTCGAAGGCCCTGGGCTGCGGCAAATCCACGGGGATGACCTTCTCTATTTTGCCGGGGCGCGGCGTCATCACGACGATGCGCGTGGACAGGAACACGGCTTCTGGGATGCTGTGCGTCACGAAGATGATCGTCTTGCCCGTCTCGCGCCACAATCGCAGCAGCTCGAGGTTCAGGTTCTCGCGCGTGATTTCATCCAGCGCACCGAAGGGTTCGTCCATGAACAACAGTTGCGGGTCGAACGCCAGCGCCCGCGCGATGCTGACGCGCTGCTGCATCCCGCCCGAAAGCTGCCACGGGTACTTCCTGGCGAACTTCTCGAGACCCACCAATTTCAGCATTCGCGCCGCGCGATCCTTGTGCTCGGCCTTGGAGAAGCCCATCACTTCCAGCGGCAGCATGATGTTCTGCTCGATGGTGCGCCACTCAAACAGCGTCGGAGCCTGAAAGACGTAGCCGTAAGCGCGAGATTTGCGCGCCTCTTCCGGCGTCTTACCGCCGATCAAGATCGCGCCGGACGTGGGCTGAATCAGGTCGGCCAGCAACCGCAGCAGCGTCGTCTTGCCGCAACCCGACGGCCCGATCAGCGAAATGAACTCGCCCGCGCCGACCTCCAGGGTGGCATCCTTCAAGGCCACCGTCTGCTCGCCGCGCGTGTCGTAAATCATCGAGACGTCCTGCACGCTGACCAGGGCTTGCGCCTCCGGTGTGCGCGGGATGGTTTGGTTTCCTGGGGCGACCATGTTCAATTGAAACACTTCCCGCTCGAGCCGTCTACTGCACGGCCTCGATCTCGAGAACACCGTCGTGGACACGATTATCAATTCGCGTGCTGGACGGTGTTCGCGTAGTTGGAACTCGAGCAGGCGGCCTCAGGTGTGACTTCCAGTCGTACTACTTGTGACTTCCAGTTGTACTACTTGTGACTTCCAGTCAACGCCGCCGT
>CAXTKV010000096.1:0-11457 GCA_964244895.1 uncultured Deinococcales bacterium | reverse complement strand
GTACTACTTGTGACTTCCAGTTGTACTACTTGTGACTTCCAGTCAACGCCGCCGTCACGCCCAAGCCCACGTAGACGCCGCCCGTGACGTACTTCTGGGAACGCTGGAAGCGCTCGTTGCTTTTCAACCAGCCACCGATGGCGCTCGAGAGGAGCGCGTACAGGCTGTCGGTGACCGACGCCAAACCCACGAAGGTCAAGCCCAGAATCAGGAATTGCGCGGACACGGAACCTCTGGCGGGGTTCACGAATTGCGGCAGAAACGCCAGGAAGAACAGCGCGGTTTTCGGGTTGAACAGGTTGACCACGAAACCTTGCGAGAACACGCGTGAAAGCGCTTCGGGTTTCATCTCGAACTGTTCAGGTCTGGCCTTCGAGCGCCACTGCTGCACGCCCATGTAAATCAGGTAGGCCGCACCCGCGTACTTGACCAGGTTGAACGCCAGCGCGCTCGAGAGCAGAATGGCCGACAATCCCAGCGTCGCCGCCGCCACGTGCCCGAGCGCCCCGCACTGGATGCCCAGCACGCTGATGATGCCCGCCACGCGCCCCTGAGAGACGCTGCGCGTGACGATGTACAAGACGCTCGGGCCAGGAACCAACAGCAGCGCGAGCGCGGCCAGCACGAACACGAGGTAGCTCGAGGATTCAGGCATCAATGATCTCCGTTCAGAAATGCTGCGGCTCGCGACGTAAAAGCTGCCCTCTGGCCGGGTCGCCCACGAATTTTCCGTCCTGCACCGCGACCTGACCGCGCACGGTCACGACGCTGGGCTTGCCATCGATTTCCATGCCCTCGAAGCCGTTGTAATCGTTGTTGACGCGCTGCGTTTTGCTCGAGATCACGCCGCGGTAATTGGGATCGTAAATCACCAGATCCGCGTCCGACCCGACCGCGATCGTGCCCTTGCGCGGAAACAAGCCGAACAGTTTTGCGGCTTTCGTGCTGGCGGCCTCCACGAAGCGGTGAATGTCCAGATTTCCCCGGCTGACGCCGTAGGTGAACAGCAGATTGATGCGATCCTCGATGGCCGGAATGCCGTTCGGAATCGCGGTGAAGGCGTCCTTGCCCATGGCTTTCTGCGCCACGTCGAACGGGCAGTGATCCGTGCCGACCGTATCGATGAAGCCCGCCGCCAGCGCGTCCCACAGGGGTTTCTGGTTGCGCTTGTCGCGCAACGGCGGGCTCATGACGTACTTCGCGCCCTCCACGCCGGGACGCTCCGCGTAAGTCTTGTCCAGCATGAAGTGTGGAATGACGCTCTCGATGTAGATCGGCACGCCCTTCGATTTGGCCTCCATCGCCCGCTCGAGCGCGGGTTCGCAGGAAAGATGCACGATGTAGCCGGTCGCGCCCGTCGCTTCTAGGAAGGTCGCAAAACGCTGCGTGCCCTCGGTTTCGACGGTTTCGGGACGGCTGGGTTCGTGGAACGACGAGTCCGTCTTGCCTTCGGATAAAAGTTTCTGCTGCAACTGCCCGACCAGTTCCGCGTTCTCGCAGTGCGCGGTCACGATCACGCCCAGTTCCTTGGCGAGCATCATCGTCTGGTACATTTCGTTGTCGTCCACGCCGAAGAAATTCTTGTACGACAAGAAAATCTTGAAGCTCGAGATGCCGTCCGCCACGATTTCCCGCAGTTGCGCTTCGGTCTTGTCGTCGAACTTCGTAACCGACATGTGGAACGTGTAATCGCAGGCGCTGTGACCGTCTGCCAGGGATTTCCAGTGGTTGTAGCCCTCCAGCGCGTCGTCGTTGCGGTTCGGGCAGCACATCTCGATGTAGGTGGTCGTGCCGCCGATCAGCGCGGCCTGACTGCCCGTGGTGTGCGTGTCCTTGGCGAAGGTCGCCATGAACGGCAAGTAGATGTGAACGTGCGGGTCGATGAAGCCTGGAAAGACGTACTTTCCGCTCGCGTCGATGACTTCCGTGCCCATCGGAACGTCCAGGTTCTGCCCGATCCGGGTGATGGTGTCGCCCTCGGCGTAGATGTCCGCCGTGTAACGCGAATCCGCCGTGATGATCTCGCCGTTTTTGATCAGCAACGCCATACGTGCCTCCTGATTTGATATATACTCTTTGATAGCTACCAAAGGAGAGATCGTGGACACCGCAAAACTTTTTCAGACGGGCCGCAGCCAAGCCGTGCGCTTGCCCAAAGAATACCGATTCGAGGGCACGGAAGTCTACGTGAAGCGCGTCGGCAACGGCGTGCTGCTGATCCCGAAAAGCCCAGAACAGCGCCTCGAATTCTGGCGCACCTGGTACGACAGCCTGCCCGTGCTCGACGAACCCATCGAACGCAACCAGCCCGAGAAATCCGACGAGCGCGACTGGGGTGACTGAACGTGAAGTTCATGCTGGACACGAACATCTGCATTTACATCATGAACAAACGCCCACCGCATGTCGCCGAGAGCTTCGCAGAGCACGACATGGACGACATCGGCCTCTCGAGCATCGTGGTCGCGGAACTCAGCTACGGCGCGAAAAAAAGCAAGTCATCGCGCAGTCAACCTGCCCTCGAGCAATTCCTCGAGCCGATGACCATCGTAGATTTTGGCCTGGACGCCGCGCACCGTTACGGCGAACTGCGCGCCCAACTCGAGCAAACGGGCATCGTGATCGGGCCGCTTGACTTGCAGATCGCGGCGCACGTGCTGGCCTTGAACGCCACTTTGGTCACGAACAACGTCGCGGAATTCTCGAGGGTCGACGGTTTGAAGGTCGAGAACTGGTTCGCATAAGAACACCGTTCAGCACGCATTCTCGAGATCGTGTACTGGACGGTGTTTACTCGAGTCTAACGCTCAGGCTTGCCTCGCGTACAACCTTCCGCCCGACCTGAGCCAGACGATTGATCCTTTTGAATCGCGCAAGAACTCGTTCTTCAAGCCCTTCAATTCCGTGTCCAGCACCTGAATCACGTCCCCATCTAGCGCACCGCAAGTCGCGGGTGGCGGTGGCGGCGCGGGTGTGCTGGTGACGCTCGAGGTATCGCCTGGGATCACTCGGCGCACCAGAACACCGTCCTGCACGCTGATTTCAATCACCGTCCCGAATGCTGCCCCGACGTAGCGCCCCGTCAGTTCCTCGCGTTCCTGGGCGCTCGGCTCGAGAAACTGCGGTGCGGGTTCCTGCAATCCCAGAAATTCCTGTTGAATCCAACCCGAAAGCTCACCGTGCAACAACGCGCCTTTCTCGCCATTCGTCAAGATCGTGCAACCAAAATTGCGCTCCGGCACGATGAAAAACGCGCTCATCTGCCCGTTCGTCGCGCCGCCGTGAGACAGCACTCGAGTCGCGCCGCCCGAACCGTCCGGCACGTCCCGCACGAACCACGTCACGCCGAAACGGTTGCCCAGCGCGCCGTCAATCGTCGGCGCGTGCATCGCGCTTAGCATCTCGCTCGAAAGGATCGGCGCACCATCCCCGAGGTGAAAACGCGCGTACTTCAACTGATCCAGCACGCTCGATTTCAGTCCGCCGATCGCGTTGCGCGACCGCCCCAACGACCACGGGCGCGCGAGTTGTACCTGACCCTGATCGTCCATGTAATGCCCGACGGCGGAACGCTCCAGAATCGCGTCCTCCGCGAAGTACACGGACTTGTTCATGCCCAATGGCTCGAGGATCATGTCCGTCGCGGCCTCTTCATACGTCTCGCCCGTCACGACCTCGATCACTCGGCCCGCGATGCCGAAACCCGCGTTGTTGTAATGCCAGATTGACCCCAGAGGCGTCAATTGCGGCATGGTGTGAATGCCCGCCACGTAATGTTTGAGCGCGTCGTCACCCTCGCCGAACGGCGCGAAGAAATCCCCGACCCAACCGCCCGTGTGGTTCAGGCAGTGTCGCAGCGTGAGCCTCGCCGCCACGTCCTCGTCCGCGAGTTTCAGGTCGGGCAGGTACGTTCTGATGGGCGCGTCCAGCTCGAGCTTGCCGTCCTGCACCAGCCGCATGATGATCGTGCCCGTGATCGTCTTGGAGGTCGAACCGATCTGAAAAAGCGTGTCAGGAGTGATCGGAAGTGGATGCATTACGCTCGTCACACCTTCACAAAACGTGTACTCCTCACCATCGCTCACAATGCCAATAGCGAGACCTGGAATCTTGTATTTCTCCATCAACTCTCGAGTTTTCTGTTCCAGCTCAAAGGTTTTTGAAACGAATTCAAAGGCCGCGATAATTGCATCTTGGGCGGCCTGAAAGCGACCAGAAGAATCAGAATTAACAATAATCTCTTTTGCTTCTTTGATCGAAAGATCAAAAATATCCCGAATCATTTTGATACGTTCGATGGTGTTTAGGCCGTCTAGCTCGGCGATTTGAGTAATCTCAGTGGGATTTTTCCCAGTTTCACGGAGCGCCTTATATTTTTCAATGTCGATCATAAATATCCTCACGCCTATCTCGAGAACACCGTTCCATACACATATATTCCCCTACGTCCTGGACGGTGTTCTTGTGCATCACTCTTCGGGTTTGACTTCCGTGAGCGCGTGCCACCACTCGAGCATCACATCCGGCGCGAACAATGGCGCAATCAAGGTCTCGGGTTTCACAACCTGAACTTGCAAATACTGCTCGCCATCGGGTTGGCGGTAAACCTCGAGATGGCGCTCGTTCAAGTTCAGAATCCATGATTCGGGAATGCTGGAACGGGCGTAGTCGGGCAGTTTCTTCTGACGGTCAAACTTCAGGGTGGAATCGCTGATTTCAATCGTGAGCATCACGTCTTTGGCGTTGGGGACACCGCCTGGGTAATCCGGCTCGATCAGCCCAAAATCCGGTTCGGGTTGCGAGTCGTTCCAGATAGTAATCGGAGATTGCTGGATGATTTCGGCACGATCAATCAACGCGCGGTACATCATCTTGCCGAGAATCCGAAGTGCATCGGAATGCGCTGCGCCCATCGCGGCCATGAAGTAAATCTCCCCTCGGATCAGTTGGCTGCGCCGTGGCACGAGTTCGAGCTCGTACATTTTCTGAAATTCCGCGACGGTGAATCGGTGCGGTTCAATGTCCGTCGAATCCGTGGGGGTTGGTTCGAGTATCGAGGTCATGGCGTCCTCCTGTTGCTCAGATTGTAATCGCATCGCGTAGATCAGGGCTGCGGCTCGAGAACACCGTCCTGCACACGTTATTAAATTTGCGTCTTGGACGGTGTTCTCGAGTCTTCTACTTCAGTGAATGTCGATGCCGACTTCCTTGCGGAAGGCTTTCATGGCTTCCCAGTCCTGCGTGACCTCTGGCCGATCCGCGCTCAGTTGCCGCCAGGTCATGCCCTCGCGCCCGGATGGAACCTGCACCATCTCGATGCAGCCCTCGACCGGGCAGACGTTGTAGCACAGGTCGCAACCCACGCAGTCCTGCTCGCGGATCACGGGGAAGGGTCGGCTTGTGGTGGCGGTCATTCTGCCGTTGTCGCGGATGTCGTGTCCGGGCATGACCAACTCGCCATCTTTGTACAAATCGATGCACTGGTGTTCCGTGTCGTTGCAGGCGATGTAGCACAGATCGCACTGGATGCACGAATTCTGGTCGATCCGCGCGACCGTCTTGAAGCCCAGGTCGAAATCCCCGAAATCAGAGATGCGCGGCAAGGACGCGCCGATGATCTGGTTGACGCTGCCGATGCCCTTCTCGTCGAGCCAGTTGGATAAGCCATCGATCATGTCTTCCACGATGCGGTAGCCGTAGAGCATCGCGGCGGTGCAGACCTGCAAACTGGTCGCGCCCATCAGCAAGAACTCGGCGGCGTCCTTCCAGTTCATGATGCCGCCCATGCCGGAGATCGGCAGTTTCTTCGCCACGACCGCGTCGGTCAGCGCCACTTGCGACATCAGGTGCAGCGCGATCGGTTTGACGGCTGGCCCCGCGTAGCCACCGTGCCCGCCCTTGCCGCCGATGTTCGGCTCGAGTTCAAAGGTGTCCAGGTTGACGCCGACGATCGAATTGATCGTGTTGATCAGGCTTAACGCGTGCGCCCCACCCGCCACCGCTGCCCGCGCCGGGTACGAGATGTCCGTGACGTTCGGCGTGAGTTTCACAATTACCGGGATGCTGGCGTATGACGTGACCCACGACGTGATCTGCTCGCAGTATTCGGGGACTTGCCCGACCGCCGCGCCCATGCCGCGCTCAGACATGCCGTGCGGGCACCCGTAGTTCAGTTCGATGCCGTCCGCGCCGGTGTCCTCGATCTGCTGGATGATTTCCTTCCAGGCTTCGGGCGTGCTTTCCACCATCGCGGAGGCGATCACGGCGCGGTCGGGCCAGAGTTTCTTGATCTCCGCGATTTCTTTCAGGTTGATCTCGAGGGGTCGATCCGAGATCAGTTCGACGTTGTTCAACCCGATGATCTGACCGTTGTACTTGACCGTGCCGTAACGGTTGGAGACGTTCAGCACGGGCGCGCCGATGGTCTTCCAGACCGCGCCGCCCCAGCCCGCCTCGAACGCTTTGTGGATTTGTGCGCCGCTGTTGGTGGGTGGTGCGGAGGCCAGCCAGAACGGGTTCGGGGATTTGATGCCGCAAAAGTCAATGCTCAGATCAGCCATGATGCACCTCAGTTTCGAGCATCGCGTGAATGCCGCGTGCCGCAATCTTGCCGTCCTGTACGGCCATGACGGTGCTGGCGTCACCGACCAAGCGCACGCAGTCGCCACCGGCGAACACCTTCGCGCTCGAGGTCTGGCAGGTCTTGGGATCGACCACGACGTAACCGTTTTTGATCTCAAGTCCCAACTGTTCAGCCAAGCTCGTCTGTTTTTCCTGCCCGATCGCGCTGATCACCATGTCGCACTCGAGAATAAAATTCGAGCCGGGGATCGGTTCCGGGCGCGGTCTTCCGGACGCGTCGGGCGCTCCGAGTTGCATTCTCAGGCACTCGAGACCCGTCACGCCGGATTCGCCCTGCACGCTGACTGGCGCGGTCAGGAAGCGGTATTCGATGCCCTCGCGTTTGGCAAATTCGTACTCGAAACCGTAGGCGGTCATCTGGTCGGGTGTGCGTCGGTAGATCATCACGACCTGCTCCGCGCCCAACCGTTTGGCGATGGTGGCGGCGTCTATGGCGGTGTTGCCCGCGCCGATCACGGCGACCTTGTTGCCGACGGGGATCGTCTCGAGCGCGTCGGTTTTGGTGCGCTCGATGAACTCGATGCCGTCCACCACGCCGGGCAGGTTCTGTCCGGGAATGGCGAGCGTCGGGACTTTCCCGAGGCCCACGCCCAGGAAGACTGCATCGTAATTTGAGGTCAGGCTCTCGAGGCTCACGTCCGCGCCGACGCTCACGCCGGTTTTGACCTCGACGCCCAAGCGCTCGACCATCTGGACTTCAGCCAGGGAAACCTCGACAGGTTCGCGGAACACGACGATGCCGTAGGTGGACAACCCGCCCGCGAGCGGTTTTTTCTCGAGGATCGTGACCCGATGGCCCAGCTTGGCGAGTTCGGCGGCGGCGGATAAACCAGCCGGGCCAGCGCCGACCACGACCACTTTCTTTTCGGTCGGTTGGCCGGGTTTGAACAGGTCAATCTTGTTGTCCAGCACGTGATCCGTGGCGTAGCGTTGCAGGCGTCCGATCGCGATCGGTTTGTGGTCGGAACCCAGCACGCACGCGCCCTCGCAGAGTTCCTCGACGGGGCAGACGCGGGCGCAGGTGGAACCCAGAAAGTTGCTCTCCAGGATCACGCGTGCCGAACCGCGCACGTTCCGGGTGCTGATTTTCTTGATGAATTTCGGGATGTCGATGTGCGTCGGGCAGGCGTGCGTGCAGGGTGCGTCGTAGCAGAACAGGCAGCGCGTGGCCTCGATCACGGCTTCGCGGTCGGTGAATGGCGCGTGGTACTCGCTGAAGTTTTCCTGGAGTTGCGCGGGTGTCAGTCTGGACGTGTCGGGCCTCAAAAAAAGATCGCCTCCTTGAGTGCGTGGGTCGAATCTCGAGCGTGAGCCTGTGATGCGCGGGCTGTGGCCGAGGTTCGGACTCTCGCGGGAGCCGAATTAACCTCTGTGGATTGAACGAATATACGGATTTTATCGCGGCCCTGTCAACGCGAGAACATCGTTCAGGACGCGCGATCCTGAGAAACCTATCCTGAAGAATACCGTCCAGCACGGTATTCTTCGCATCTCGAGAAACGCTGTCTGGGACGGTGTTCTCGTAAATCGTGCTCGAGGTTGACAGGGGTGCCCCGAGCGCAACAGAATCACCGCATGACCCTCGATCCCAAGCGCACGGTGGCGGAACTCAAGGAATTGCGGGCACTCACGGGCGACGAGAACGGCGCGCAGCGCGTGGCCTTCACGGACACCTGGGCGAAAGCTCGAGCGTTCTTCGAGTCGAAACTCGAGGGCTTGCCCGTGACCACGGATCAGGACGAGGCGGGCAACCTCTGGGTGACGCTTCCGGGTGCTTCAGACCGCGAACTCTGGATCGGCGGTCACCTGGACAGCGTGCCGAACGGCGGCTGGCTGGACGGCTGCCTGAACGTGCTGGCGGGCCTGGAAGTGCTGCGGCGCATCGATGATCAGTACGATGGCAAACCACCTGTGACGGTGCGCCTGGTGGACTGGTGCGACGAGGAAGGCGCGAGGTTCGGGCGGTCGCTGTTCGGGTCTTCTGCCGTCTCCGGATTCTTCGATCCGGCGGATCTGCGCGACCGCAAGGACAAGGACGGCGTCAGGCTCGAGGATGCGGTGAAACCCTTCGGGATTGACCTGGACAAAGCGCTCGAGGCTGGAAAGGCCAAAAGGAACGCGGCGGCCTACATCGAGTTGCACATCGAGCAAGGCCCGGTGCTCGAGAGCCTGAATCTGCCTCTGGGCGTGGTGCTGGGCACGAAAGGTGTCGAACGGCACGCGATCACGTTCTTCGGGCAGGAGGCGCACTCGGGCAGCACGCCGATGACGCAGCGCAAGGACGCATTGGGCGCGGGCGCGAAGTTCGCGCTCGAGATCAGAGAAATTGCGAAAAAACGCCAGGATGCCGTCTGCACGGTCGGCAGCCTCAAGACCTTTCCCGGCATCGTTACGGCGGTCGTGGGACGCGCTGAGCTGACGCTCGATCAGCGCGACCTGGACGCGGGCACGCTGGCGGCGATGTACGGCGAAGCGGTGGCGGCCAGCGAACGCTTCGCAAAAGAGGAGGGCTGCACCGTGGAATGGTCGCGCATCTGGGATATACAGCCCATCCCGTTCCACCCGGACTTGATCGGGTTCTGCAACGACGCGATTCTCGAGACGGTTCCCACGTCCCACAAGCTGCCCAGCGGCCCCCTGCACGACGCAGCGGAGGTTTCACGCGCGGGCATCCCGACCGTGATGATGTTCGTGCAATCCCTGCGCGGCATCAGCCATAACAAGATCGAGGACACCAAAGAGGACCACCTCGAGTTGTGCGTGCGAGCCTTTGACAAACTGGCCTCGAAGACGATGGCTTGGATCGCGTCACGAGATTAAGAATACCGTCGTAGACGCATTCTCGAGGACGCGTACCAGACGGTGTTCTCGTCTTACTCGAGACTCGAAAACCTGCAATCTCGAAACGAAAAGCCCTCACTGTGTTCGTCTCTTCAACAATTTGCGAAGCAACAATGCACCTTCTGAAGAGTGATCGTATCTGATGGGGTTCGTGTACCACTCCTGGAGGTTTCGCCAACTTTTGATGTCGCGTTTCTTCGGGGCTTCAGTCGATGGATGGGTTCGCACCATAAGCCGACCACAGGTTGGACATGGGTGATCGCCTTGGCCTGAGGGTCGTCCATCCACATGGTTGTTGGGTCTTCTGGCCGTTGTCCGGCAATTGAAGCAGACGTAGTTCTGCACGCTCACCTCGTTTCTGATCAAACATTTTGGAATTGCTCGAGGCTCAGGTATTCAGCTGGTACGACATCGGTGAGCCAGACGCCGTTTTCTGAACGGTAGAACGCGAACCCGGCGTCATTCATGGCTTTCGCATGCACCTTCAGCACGACGGGCTCGCCGTGCCTCGACCCGACGCGGATCGCAGTTTCCGTATCGTGGGACAGGTGAACGTGGTGGCGGTTCATGCGTCGCAATCCAGTCTCGAGAATCGCAGTCAGGTTCGCTTTGGCCGTGCCGTGATACAGCGTTTCCGGCGGTTCAATGGGCTCGAGTCCGAGGTCAACTTCGACGCTGTGACCCTGGTTGGCGCGGATGTGTTTGCGGGTGGCATCGAAGCTGAAACGCTGCTTGTCGCTCGAGGCGACGACGACCTCGAGTTCCTCGCGTGTCAGATCAAAGCCTTTGCGAGAAAATGCCTCAAGTAAGGCGTCCACGTTGACCCAACCCCCATGCTCGAGCGTCAGGCCGAGGGCTTCGGGTTCGTGCCGCAGGTGCTTGGATAAGGTTTTGCTGATGGTGACGAGGTGCTTTTCCATATCGTCAGTCTGCGCGAATCTTTAAGCCTTGCGCAAGCGCGCGCTGGCGTAAGCGAATCGAACGACACCGTCCAGCACACGAATCTAAGAATGCGTGCTGGACGGTGTTCTCGAGGCTCGAATTCGCTGGAAAGCCTGAGAAACCGTGCTCAAAACGGGCTTGACGTTGATGGATCGCGTGTTAGCTTCAAACGGTGCGGATGCAGCAACAACCCTCGCAGGGACGCGTGGTTCGGCTGACCGAACGCGATGCGCCCGCAGACCCGGAGCGCCTGCTCGAGCATTTCCGCCCACCGCCGAGATTCGCGGGTGTGCGCTTCGAGAATTACGTTCCGAACCCGCAATTTCCCAGCCAATCCGAGGCCAGGACGAGGCTCGAGAAACTGGTGGCGGAAGCGGCAGAAAAGCGCGGTTTCGCCATCTTCAAACGCAAAGAACCTCGCCCCAGCCTGTACCTGGATGGCGGTTTCGGCGTCGGCAAGACGCACCTGTTGGCGGCCACCTGGCACGCCTTCACGGGTGAGAAATTCTTTCTCAGTTTCGCCGAATTGACCTTCACCATCGGCGCGCTCGGCATGATTCGGGCGGTGGAAGCTTTCTCAAACGCGAAACTTTTGTGCATCGACGAATTCGAGCTGGACGACGTGGGCAACACGCTGGTCGTCTCGAGATTCCTGGGCGAACTGATCCCCAAAGGCGTCAGCGTGGTCGCCACCTCGAACACGCTGCCCAGCCAGTTGGGTGAGGGGCGTTTCAACGCGGACGATTTCAAACGCGAGATTCAGGGCATCGCTGCGCGTTTTTTCGCCATCAGGATCGACGGCCCGGATTACCGTCACCGCGAAGGTTTGTCCGCCCCGCGCCCGCTCGAGCCTGCGCGGTTGGTCGAGGCGTTCGAGGCGTACCCCGGCGTCAAAGCCCTGGAGGCTTTCGATGCGCTCCTGGCGCACCTGGCGCGCTTGCACCCGATTCGTTTCGCGGGCCTGCTCGAAGGCGTGCAGGCGGTGTTCGCGGATGGTTTGAAACCGATTGAAAAACAGGATGACGCCCTCAG
>CAXTKV010000095.1:0-18964 GCA_964244895.1 uncultured Deinococcales bacterium | reverse complement strand
GAGAACATCCGCGATTGGGCCATCGGGCGGCAGTTGTGGTGGGGCCACCAGATTCCCGCCTGGTACGACGAGAACGGCAAGATTTACGTGCCCAGCCTCGAGAACCCGGAACTGGATTGCGACAAGGACCCGCAGTACGCGCACCTGAATTTAACGCGTGACACGGACGTGTTCGACACGTGGTTCAGCTCCGCGCTGTGGCCGTTCAGCACGCTCGGCTGGCCGGACGAGACGCCGGATTTCAAGAAGTTCTATCCCACGGACATGCTGGTGACGGGTTACGACATCATTTTTTTCTGGGTGGCCAGAATGCAGATGTCGGGATTGCAATTCACCAATAAGGCACCGTTTCACACGATCGTGCTGCACGGACTGTACCTGGACGCCAAGGGCCAGAAGATGTCGAAATCCAAGAACAACGGCATCGACCCGTTGGAACTGATCGACAAGTACGGCGCGGACGCCTGCCGTTTCGCCTGGGCGTACCTGGCGACGGGCGGGCAGGACATCAAGCACGACGAGCGGCGCTACGAGATGGGGCGGAATTTCGGGAACAAGCTCTGGAACGCCAGCCGTTTCGCAATGATGAACCTGGAATTGCCTGAAGGAACCTTCACCGGCCCCACGCTGGCGGATCGCTGGATCGTCAGCCGATTGAACAGCGTGATCGAGGAAGCCACCGGGCACCTGGATGCCTTCGATCTGGCCGCCGCGATTCGCGTGATCTACGCCTTCACCTGGGACGAGTTCTGCGACTGGTACATCGAGGCCGCCAAGCCCGCGCTGAAGGGCGGCAATCCGTCCAGCAGGGAAATCCTGAAGCACACGCTCGAGACGATCCTGAAACTCTTGCATCCGTTCATGCCGTTCGTGACCAGTGAAATCTTCGCGGCCATCAATCCGAAACGCGAGCAGCTTTCGTTGGACGCGTGGCCGGAACCCGAGGCGGACTACGTTGATCCGGGTGCGCTCAGGGATTTTGGCTTCGTCAAGGACGCGATCAGCAGCGTGCGATCATTGCGCTCCGAACTGAACCTGTCCCCGGCGCAACCGATCAGCGTCGCCATCTCCGGCGAGGGTTTGGGTGTGGTGAACGCGAACCTCGAGACCTTCAAGACGCTCGCGCGCGCGGAAGTGGTCGCTGCGCTGGACGGTAAGACGATGGCCACGGTCGCGCCCGGCATCGAGGTGCGCGTGGCCTTCGAGGGGCTGGTGGACGAGAAGGACTGGCTGGAAAAAGCCAGAAAGAAGACCGCTGAATTCGAGAAGCAGATCAGTCAGGCCAGGGGCAAACTGTCCAACGAGGGCTTCGTGCGGAACGCGCCACCCGAAGTGCTGACCGAGGAGCGCCGACGCGTCGAGGATTTCACCGGGCAACTCGAGCGGTTGAAGAACGTCCTGGCTCAGTTTTAGGCTCGAGAATACCGTCCAGCACGCATTTTCAAATATGCGTGCTGGACGGTGCTCCTGCTCGTGGGTCGCGGTGCGGCGCGATCCGTCCGGGCGCTCGAGACGGGATCGCACCGGGGCCGAAGGTATGATGCGTGCCTCAAAGCATCGAATTCGCATCGGCTCGAGCCGCCATCAGCGAGCCCAGGGGAAGACACGTTGAAACTCACCATTCAGCAAGTCGCGGAGCGCGCCGGGGTCGGGGTCGGAACCGTTTCGAGGGTCATGAACAACCACCCCAGCGTCCGTCCGGAAACCCGCGACCGCGTGCTGAACGCGATGAACCAGCTCGGGTACATCCCCAACCCGCACGCGCGGCGCGTGGCGGGTGGTCGGTCGTACACGGTTTCGATCATGCTGCCTGTGGTGTCCACGGAGTTCTACATCCGCCTGCTGAACGGGCTGGAAGGCACCCTGGACGCGCACCGTTACGATTCGGCGCTGTTCCCGCTGCTGTCGCGCGAGCGGCTGGAACGTTACCTGAACTCGAACACGCTGGTTTATCAAGCGGACGGCATCGTGATGGCGACCCACAACCTGGGCGAACTGTTTCAGGACGGCCTGCTGCCGACCAAGCAGGCCGTGGTCGTGGTGGACGGCTCGAGCCCGCATTACGACAGCGTTTTTCTGGACAACGACCTCGGGGGCCGACTGGCGGGTGAACGATTTACGGGCTTCGAGGGGCCGATGTTCGCGCTCTCGACCCGCAATGCGCTCGACGAAGTGTTCAACTCGACGGTGCTCGAGGAGCGACTGGTCGGCTTTCAGCGGGCGCTCGAGGCAGCCGGTCGCGAGCTTCCGAAATCGCACGTTCACCGCGTCAGTTTCAACCTGGACGCCGCCCGCGCCGCCGCGCGGGACATGCTGGACGCGCATCAGCCGCCGATCAATGTCTTTGCCGCCGCCGATCTTCTGGCCGCTGGCGTGCTGGACGAGGCCGAACGGCGCGGCCTGCAGTTGGGTCTGGATGTTCGATTGATCGGTTTCGACGATCAACCCTGGACGAGCGCTCGCGGTCTGTCCACGATTCATCAGCCCGTCGAGGCGATGGGTTCGAGCGCGGCGGAGTTGCTGGTGGATCGGTTGGGCGGTTTCAACGGGCCAGCCCGCCAGGTGCGTTTTGAACCCCGTTTGATCGAGCGGCGCTCCACCGATGCGCGCGCTTCACGGGACTAAAAAGACCGTTCGGCACGCGATTTTTGCACCCGAAGGAGCGCCGTCCGGGACGGTCTTTCGGGTATCTTAAGGCGTGCCGAAAAAGCCCTCAGACCCGCAACCGCGCGCCCCAGAGCGCCCGGACGAAGATGCCGCTCGGGTCTTCCCGGACGCCGCCTTGACCGACGACGCCCGGTATCAGAACCTCCGGCTCGAGAACCAGGATCGCGCCGGAGCGCGCGCCAGGGACGTGACCTTCGAGCGGGTGCAACTGGAGCGGGTTTCATTCAAGGATTCGAAGCTGACGCAGCCGCGACTGTACGACGCGAGCTTCGCAAGTTGCGACCTGTCCGGCTGCACCCTGGAAAAGCTCGTCGGTCAACGCCTCGAGTTCACCGATTGCCGATCATTGGGCGCGAGCTTGTCGGAGGCCGTGCTGGACGACCTGCGCGTCACGGGTGGCGACTGGCGGTACGGGCTTTTGATGGGCGCTCGCCTGAAAAACACGTTCTTCAAGCGCGTCGACCTGCGCGAGGCATCCTTCCAGGGTGCGAACCTGTCCGGCGTGCGGTTTGTGGCCTGCGACCTCTCGAGAACCGATTTTCGGGACGCGAACCTGACGGGCACCGACTTTCGCGGTTCGAGACTGGGCGGTCTGATCGCGCACGCGAAGGACGTTCGGGGCGCGATCGTCGGCTTGGATCAGGCCGTGGATCTGGTGCATCTGCTCGGTGTGACATTGGATTGATCTCGATCGAATCTGGCCTCTCGAGCCACACGCTCTGGCTCGGTTTCGTTCGAGAACCCGCCGCTCGAGCAGGGCGTTCGCTATGGACTGGAACGTAAAAACACCGTCCAGGACGGTGTTTTAGGAATGTTTGCCGGACGGTATTCTCAGGCGAAGCTCGAGGTGTCCACGTAATTGCGCAGCGCGGGAATGTCGATCTCGTAGGTGCCGCGCGTGCCCTCGACCAAGCCCAGGTCGCGCAACTCACCGAGCGCGTTGGTGACGGTCACGCGGGTGCTGCCGACGAACGCGGCCAGTTCCTCGTGGGTCAGGTCGAGCTTGAGGTTGGTGCGCCCGGACTCGGATTCACCGAAGCGCTCCGCGAAGGCCAGGAGCGCACCGCCGACGCGGGCCGTGACGGGCGCGGTCGTGGCCTCGAGTTGCGTCTCGAGTTCGCGCACGCGGTTGGCCAGCACGCGCGCCAGCGCCAGCGGAATGTTCGGGGCTTTCTGAGACAGCTCCAGCACCTTGTCCAGGCACACGGGGCTGGCGACCACCGGGTCGGTCAGCGCGACCGCGTCGGAGGTGTGGCGCTCCAAGCCGGACAAAAACGATTCCCCGAAGAAATCTCCGGGCCCCAGCACCGACAAAATGCGTTCGCCACCGTCGGCGGTCGGCACGGTGATCTTGACCTTGCCGTCCAGCACGATGTAGAGGTCATCGGCTCGATCCTGGTAGCGGTAGATCGCCTGACCTTTTTTGAATTTGCGCGGCGGGCAGATCCGCTCGAGCATCGTGCGCTCTTCGGGCTTGAGGTACTGGAGTAACTGCTGATTGGTCGCGATCACCGGCATGGGTGCAGTATACGCCCGCCCCAGAACGCGGTGACGATCGAGATTGCATTCTTTGCACAATCTCGAGCCACCTCGAATCCGCGCGCAGACCCTCGGCGCTGCGCAGGGCGCTGACCCGAGCGCCGCGCCGTTCCGGTCGCGTGTTACGATACCGGGCGCTCGAGCCGAAATCTCGGGCATTCGACGGGTTCTCGAGGGGCAAACCATGAGACGCAACCGATGAGGCGCAACCGATGAGACGGGGCATTCTGTTCGTTCTGAGCGGCGCGAGCGGCGTCGGCAAAGGCACGATCCTACTGTCCGTGCTGGGCCAAGAACGCGACCGATTGCATTTTTCCGTGTCCTGGACGACGCGCGAACGGCGTCCGCACGAACTCGACGGGCGCGAATACCATTTCAAAACCCGCCAGGAATTCCTTCACGAACTCCACGATCCCAAAGGTGGCGGGTTCTTGGAGCACGCGGAATTCGTCGGGAACCTGTACGGAACGCCCAGACGCCCCATCGAAGAACAGCTGGCAAAGGGCATGGACGTGATCTGCGACATCGAACTGCTGGGCGCGTTGCAGGTGCGCCAACTGATCCAGGAAGCCGTCTTCATCCTGGTCGTGCCGCCCAACCTGACGGAATTGCGCCGCCGACTGCTGCGCCGCGCGACGGACACGCTACCGGTGATTCAAAAACGCCTGACGCGCGCCGTCGAAGACATGACGCACTACCCGGAGTTCAATTACGTGATCGTGAACGATACGCTGCACACCGCTGTGGACGACCTGCTGGCGGTCATCCGCGCGGAACGCCTGCGCTCGAGCCGCATCGATGTTCAGGATTTCGCGGTGCATTCCAGCAAAGATCTCGAGATTGAACCCGAGCTGGATCGTCTGGAAAACGAGATTCGCAAGTCCGGCACGGACTGAACGGTTGGTGAATCGTGCTGCATCACCCAAGTGCAGCCCGCGACGTGCGATACTCGAGTGTTCGAGGGCAGGTTTTTGCCCGTGGAGGTTCACATGGCCGAAAAGAATATCGACAAGCTCCTCACCCTGACGGATTCCAAGTACCGCCTCTCCGTGGCCGTCGCCAAGCGCGCCATTCAGCTCAAAGCGGGCGTCAACTCCGTCCTGCCGCCGGAGCAGCGCGTCGGCACGCGCAACCTGGTGACGCTCGCCATGCGCGAACTGGCGACCGACCAGCTCGAGATCGGCGAGGGATTGGTAGACGATCAGAAGCTTCAGACCCTGTTGGATCGCACCAAGGCCGCGCACCACGAGGCGACGGCGGCGGCCAGCGCCGCCAGCTATCAGATGCCGGATTTCGATAACGACTGAACCGCATTCCGGGGAACACCGTCCAGCACGCGAATAAATAAACGCGTGCTGGACGGTGCTCTTGTGAATCCTCGTTTCCCGCGATCGTGACGGATGCCATTTCGGACGAGAAACGGCTGCTCGAGGCTGGCGGTTTTCGGGAGAACACGAAGCGGTCAGGCTGAACCCGAGCGCGACAAAAAGGCAAAGGATTGGGGCTCGCGGCTGGGCGCGGCGGTGTGATCTTTCTCGAGTCGCAGACCTCAGGATGAGTTGAACCCGTCGAGCCGCTTCGTCTGAGACTGCATAATCTTGCTGTATACTGACTCAATTCACACTCCCGCAGAGGTAAAACAGCCCATGGCGAGCAAAGAACACCGTCAGAAACGCATCCTCGAGATCGTCTCGAAGGAACCGATCTCGACGCAGGCAGACCTGGTCGATCGCCTTCGCGGCGACCGGATCAACGTGACCCAAGCCACCGTCAGCCGCGACATCAACGAATTGCGGCTGGTGCGATTGCCGGTCGGCAAGGGCCGCCATCGGTACGCCGCCGCGCCCGCCACCTCCGAAGCGGACGTGCTGGACGAATTGCGCTTGCGCTTCCGCGAGTTCGTTCACGATGTCGATCGCGGCGAGAACATCGTGGTCGTCAAGACCGCCGACGGTCACGCCACCGGGGTCGCGTACTGGATCGACCGCCTGGCGCGCGACGAGATCGTCGGGACGCTGGCCGGGCAGGACACGATCCTGCTGGTGTCGCGCACCAACAAGGTCGCGGAATCCCTGGAAGGCGAACTCGCAGAGTTGCTGCTCTGAATCGCCGCCCCGAAAGGTTCACGGCTCGAGAATCCGATGCGCTCGAGATCAGTTTTCGCGGCTCAGGCGGTTAACGATGCTCGAGAAGACCGTTCACGACCATGATTGATCTCGCGCTGCAAACTTTTTTGACGCTCCTGGTCGTGATGGACCCGGTCGGGCTGGCACCGATCTTTCTGGGTTTGGCGGGTTCCAGACCGGACTTCGAGCGCTTACGGATGGCGCGCAAGGCCACCATCGTGGCGGGCATCGTGATTCTGGTGTTCGCGCTGTTCGGAGCGGTGCTGCTCGAGCGGCTCGGGATCACGATCGCGGCCTTTCGCGTGTCCGGCGGTGTGCTTTTGTTCCTGATCGCGCTCGACATGATTTTTGCCCGACCATCCGGCGCTCGAGAATCCGACGAGGAGGAACGAGAGGCCAAATCCCGCGAGGACATCAGCGTTTTCCCGATCGCGATTCCGTTGATCGCCGGGCCGGGCACGCTCGCCAGCGTGATGATCCTTTCGGGGCAGGCGAAATCCGTGCAGGCGCGCGTGGCGGTAATCGCCACGGCCTTTCTGGTGTTGGCGCTGTGCTACATCGCGCTCCGGTTATCCAGCCGAATGGTCAGTCTGATTGGCGTGACCGGCGTGAACGTGATTTCTCGGGTGCTGGGCGTGCTGTTGGCGGCGCTGGCGGTGCAGTACGTGGCCGACGGAGCCAGGCAATTGCTGGGCTTGTAAGTGTTTTCCGATGCGCAGCCTGGGTCTCGAGGGTTCACGAAAGAACACCGTCTGGCACGCGGATTTCTCAATCCCTAGAATGCCGTCCCGCACGGTATATTTCACTGCGCGTGCGGGGTTTAACTGAACGGGCCGACCGAAACGCATTTTCCCCGGTTACGATTTCGAGAGTTCCCGCTCGATGACCGTGAGTTCTGCCCCGACTTCACGAACCAGCCCGAGGAAAGCCGCCGTCAGCGGTGATCGATTTCCGCGCCCCCAGGCAGCGGCGAGCTCGACCTCAACCGGTGCCCCTTCCAGGAACCGATACTCGATGTCCGCGCTGGGCGCCTTGCGTTGACTCGACGAAACCAGCGCCACGCCCATGCCCGCCGCGACCAGGCCCACCACTGCGCCCTCGGTCGCTACCTCCTGAGAGACTCGAGGCGAGAACCCGGCCCTGCGACACATTCCCGTGATGGCATCGTGGACGCTCGGCTTGACGGATCTCTGATACAACACGAATGCTTCGTTCGAGGCTGCCTTCAGAGCAATGCGCCCCTTCTGAGCCAGGGCGTGTCCGCGCGGCAAAGCCAGAATCAGTGGTTCGCGCAAGACAATCTCAGAAAGAAGGGTCGGGTCGCTGACGGGTGGACACAACAATCCGAGCTGCACGTCTCCCTTGAGCAACGCCGCCTCAATCTCCGGCGAGCTCAACTCGTGCAGCCTCAGGGTCACGCCCGGATAGCGCTCTCGGAAGCGGCGAACAGTCGAAGGCAGGACGTTGTGTAATGTGCCCGAAGCGTAACCCACGCTGAGCTGGCCGACCTCGCCGCGCTCGGCCCGTAGAGCTGCTTCTGCTGCGTCTGACGTGCGTTGCAAGATCAGGCGAACCTCTGCCAGATACACGCGTCCAGCCTCGGTCAATTTGACCCGGCGCGAGGTGCGCTCGAACAATCGAACCCCGATTCCCGCTTCAAGACGTTTGATGGCGGCGCTGAGCGGTTGCTGAGCCAAGTGCAGACGTTCTGCTGCCCGACCGAAGTGCAGTTCCTCAGCCACCGTCACGAAGTAACGCATCAGGGGGTGTTCCATAGGGCTCTTGTACCACGATCGAGTAGGTTTTTAGTGTTGTTCACTGTGAATAAAGGTGTTGGACTTGTTGATGGCGTCCAATTACACTAACCTCAAAACACGGCGGGCGCGTCCCAGACGAACGCGAACGGCGGCTGCGCCGATAGCGTGGCACACCAAAAAGGAGAGCGCATGCAGACTGTCTCGATTCAGCGATTTGGTGATCCGGAGGTGCTTCAGGTCTTGGAAAGACCCGTTCCTCAACCGGGTTCAAATGAAGTCAGCCTCGATGTTGCATATGCGGGTGTGAATTATGCCGAAGTCTTGTTCCGGCGGGGCGTGGTTCAGGATCTCAGCTTGCCCTTTACACCAGGCATCGAGGTCTCAGGGTACGTCCGCGCCCTCGGTTTAGATGTGGAGGGCTTGGAAGTGGGTCAGCGCGTCGCCGCCCTCAGCATCGTGAATGGGGGTGGCTACGCACAGACCGTCACGGTGCCTTCGCCCCTCGTTGTACCCGTGCCCGACGGACTGCCGCTCGATGTGGCCGCCGCCTTCCCGTCCAACACCACCACGGCGTACTTGGTGTGGCGTGAACTCGCGCACTTGCGCTCGGGCGAGACGGTGTTGGTTCACGCCGCCGCCGGTGGGGTAGGTAGCGTCGTCGGCCAGATGGCGCGCGCCCTGGGAGCCGGACGCGTTATTGGAACGGTCGGGAGCGCCGCCAAAATCGATTACGCCAAGTCGCTCGGGTACGACGACGTGGTGCTCGCGGACGGCTTCGAGACCTCCGTTCGGGATCTCACGGGTGGGCGGGGTTTGGATGTCGCGGTGGATCAGGTGGGCGGTTCGGCCCGGCAGGGCAGTCTGAACTTGCTGCGTCCGATGGGCCGCCTGATCGTGATGGGCAACGCCAGCAACGCGTCCGATGTGCCCATTTCGCCTTTGGAGCTGTGGTTCACCAGCAAAGCGGTGCTGGGCTTCAACCTGCAACAGGTGAGCGCGACCGATCCTGAACGGGTCGGACGGGCCATGCGGGACGCCCTGGCGCACGTGTCCAGCGGCGAGGTCAGGGTGGACGTTACGGGCGTGTTGCCATTGCTCGAGGCGGCGGAAGCCCATCGCCGCCTCGAGAGTCGCTCGACCACCGGCAAGCTCGTGTTGCGCGTGGGTGGTGAGCGGACTTGACGGACGACCAAGACGAACTTGGCCGAGGCATCTCGCGCGGGTGATGTGCGTGACAGCCGACAGTACGTGGGCGGAACACAGTGGCGGGCACCACCACGAGCATCACGGTTTTGGATTTCACGCACCGGCCTGGGATCGAATATTCGGCGCGCTCGACCCGGTATTTCGTTGATCATCCAGTCTGACGGATGGTATGTGGCGTCCTAGACGGTCTTTGTCTCGATGAACAACACCGTTCCCGACGCAAAAACATCGAAACTCGAGAGAACCCGCGTCGTACACGTCGCGACGGACTAAACTAAAGGCGAATGGATGACCGCCAGAACATCCTCGATGCCGCAGAAGGAAGCTCTCGCAACGAGGTTCCGATCGTCGGCAAGCTCTTCGGTGGGCGTTACGTGCTGCGCGAACCCGTCGGCGAGGGCGGCATGGCGGTCGTGTGGCGCGCCTTCGACACGCACCTGAAGCGCGATGTCGCGCTGAAATTGCTGCACGAGCACGTCCGGCCCGTGGACCGACAGCGTTTCGGGCGCGAGATTCGCACGCTGGCGCAGCTCTCGCATCCGGGCGTGGTGGCTATTTTTGACCTGGGCGAACACGACGGGCAGTTGTATTTCACGATGGAACTGCTGGAGGGCGGCCCGATCTTCACGATGGGTCCCTTGGAGGACACGCCCGAGGAAGTCGAGCATTTTCTCGAGGTGGCTCGAGAGGCCGCCGCAGGCTTGGGGCACGTCCACGGGCGCGGGCTGGTGCACCGCGACCTGACGCCGCGCAACGTCTTGTTGGGCCGCGATGGTCGGCCCCGGATCATGGATTTCGGGCTGGTCTACGTCAGCGACGCGACCACCGATCTGACGCGCACGGGGTACACGCTCGGCACGCCGCAGTACATGGCTCCGGAGCAGGCCACGGGCGGCGCGGTCGGCCCAAAGTCCGACCTCTACGCCTTCGGTGCGGTGCTCTACCGTACCGCCGTCGGGCGAGCACCCTTCGAGGCGGACAACGATCAGGCGATCCTGTACCAGCACGTCTATGAGACGCCGATCGCGCCGGAAACCGTCAATCCCGCCATCCCGACCGCGATCAGCGAGGCGATCCTCGGGTTTCTCGAGAAGGACGCCAATGACCGCCCCGACGAACCCAAAGATGTCTTCGAGGTCGCGCTCGAGCAGTACCGCCGCGAGCACGCCTGCGCCCAGCACCGGGGCGGACGCGCGCGGGCGGGCGTTTACCCCGGCGGCCCGGCCCGACCGGATCGATTGAGGCTCGAGTGGGAGGTGACGCTCTCCGGCGAGATCGCCTGGCCCGCCGCCGTCACCGCCAGCGGCGATCACCTCGCCATCGGTACCCGATCCGGCGTGCTGAGCCTGCTCGAGCGCGCGTCCGGCGTGCGCTACGCGGACTTCCCGGCGCGCGACGAGGTCACGGCTCCCGCGACCTTCGATGGGGACACGCTGGTCTACGCGTCCTGGGACGGCATGGTGCGCGCGGTGGACTGGCGCACGGGCGTGACGCGCTGGACGCACCGCACCCGCGACGCGATCAACGCCGCGCCGACCCGCTGGAACGATCTGTGGCTGATCGCCAGCCGCGACGGTCACCTGCACGCCGTCCGGGACGGACAACTCGCCTGGGCGTACCGCGCTGGAGCCGCCATCGCGGGCTCTCCGGCGATGTGGGCTGGGCGGGCGTTCGTGGCCGACGAGGACGGCTGGGTTCACGCCCTGGATGCGACCCACGGGGTGCTGGAATGGAAGGTCAAACTGGGCGGTGTGCACGCCACGCCGCTGGTGACGCGCCACCCTTCGAACCCCGCGGACGCCGTGCTGATCGTCCCGACCTGGCCCGGCGAGGTTCACGCGCTGCGCTTGCGGGCGTTGGAAAGTGGCGCGCTTCAGCCGGACGACGAACCGCTGTGGACGTATGACCTCGAGGGTGAAGTCTGGGCCTCGCCCGCACTTTCTGGGCGCACGCTGGTGATGGCGTCCTGGGCGAACGAACTGCGCGCAGTCGACTTGGAGACTGGCGATGACCGTTGGGTGCTCAAACTCGATGGTCGGATCACGGCCTCTCCGGTGATCTCTCGGGGCGTGGTCTACGCCGCCAGCGAGGACGGCGAACTGGTCGCGGTGCGCCTTTTGACCGGTCGCGTGATCTGGCGCGATGCCCTCCAGAGCGGCTTGCAGGCCACGCCGCTGGTGGTGGATGGCGCGCTGATCGTGCCGATGCTGGACGGTCGCGTGCGCTGCTACCGTTGATGGTCTGAAGCCAGATCGTGCGTTTTGGGCGGAACTGATGGCACCGATGGCGCATCGGGTGCGATTTCTGAACCCGATGCAATCCCGAGAACACCGTCTCGGACGGTGTTCTCGGGATGCGCGCTTTTGCGTGTGGGACGGTGTTCTTCTGGGAACGCCGCGCGAGCCAATCTGATGGGTCGGCGCGGCTCGAGTGAGGGCGTGCAAACAGACCGAGATTCGGCCTTTCGTGCCTTTATAGTGTGTGATCCACGACGAATGTCCGGCGCGGAATCGTCATCTCGATCCACCCGCCGTCCGGGGGAGCATGTTCGATATCGATCAAAGGTTGACGCAATCCCCGCGCTGGACGCGTGCGTTGGCCGCACAATTGTTCGGGACGCAACGCAACGCGTGGTTGCTCGGCATCAGTTTGATCCTGCTCGAGACCTGCATCGCGGCGCTGGTCTACTCGACGGGTGGCACGGCCAAGGTCTACCTGCAACTGATGTACCTGCCGGTGATGCTCTCGGGTTTGTTGTTCGGTCCACTCGGGGGTTTGCTGGCGGGCGTGCTGGGCGGATTGCTGGTCGGGCCGTGGATGCCGTTGCAGGTCGAAACCAATCAGCCCCAACCCCTGCTGGCCTGGATCATGCGAACCGTCATCTTTGCCATGAACGGCGCCATCGCGGGCGCGCTCTCCGGGGTGCTGCACGAAAAATTGAACGCCTCTGAAAGCTTCTCCAAGCAACTCTCTCAGGCGTACCAGTCGAGCCTGATGACCCTGGCGACGCTGGTGGACGAACGCGATTCGAGCACCGCAGATCACAGCGAACGCGTGGCGTTCAACGCCCAGGTCATGGGCAACGCGCTCGGGCTGAACGAACGCCAGCGGTACGAGCTCTACTGGGCGTCGCTGCTGCACGACCTGGGCAAGATCGGCGTCAGCGAACGCATCCTGAACAAACCCGGCCCCCTCGATGCGATCGAGCGCCTCGAGATGCAGCGACACGTCGAGATCGGCTGCCGGATTCTGCTCGGGGCTTCCGAATCTTTCGGGCCGCTGGTCGAGATCATGCGCGCGCACCACGAACGCTGGGATGGCACGGGTTATCCGGACGGCCTGCGGGGCGAACAGATTCCTCTGGGTGGGCGCGTGCTGAGCGTGCTGGACGTGTTCGAGGCGCTGACATCGGATCGTTCCTACCGCGAGGCGATGCGCATCGCGGATGCGCTCGAGATCGTGCGGCGCGGTGCCGGATCGCATTTCGATCTTCGCGTTGTCGATCTTTTTTGTGGGCTTCTGGATTGCGGCGAGATCACGCTCGGCGACGTGCCCAAAGCCGCGATGTTCGCCGCGCCCTCCGCGCCGACGCTGGCTTGAATGACGCTGGCCTGAATGACACTGGCCCGAATGACACTGGCCTGAACACCGTTCAGCACGCAGAATCGTGAACGCGTGCTGGACGGTGTTCTCGGTGAATCCTGAGTCCCCAACTGGGCAGACTCGGGACTCGGCTGCTCGCGAGGCCGTACCCTGCGTCTCGAGGTTGATCGCCGTCCGCGTCAGCGTTTCGGCGGCTGGCTGGGGCGCACCTCGACCCGGCTGGGCAGCGTGCGCGGGTTCATCTCCAACAAATCGATCACGACCTGCGCCAGGTCCTCGGGTTGAATCTTCCAGGCGTCGGCGTCCGACGGTGTGTGACCGTTGAAATACGTGGCCACCGATCCCGGCATGACGTAACTGACCTTGATGCCGAGCGCGCGCAAATCCAGCATGGCGGCTTCGGTGAAACCGTTCAGCCCGAACTTGCTGGCGTTGTACGCGGCACCGTTGACGAACGGGTTCTTGCCCGCCAGGCTGGAAATCGTGATCGCGTAGCCCTGGCGCTTCTCGAGTTCATGGACGGCGGCCTTGAGGCTGTAGAACACGCCCGTCAGGTTGGTATCGATGACCGCGTGCCAGTCCTCCAAGCTCAAATCCTGCACGGGTTTGAAAATTCCGACGCCCGCGTTGGCGATCAGCACGTCCAGCCCGCCAAATTCCTGCACCGTCAGGCTGACCGCGTTGTCCTGATCGTTGTAATCTCTCGCGTCCGCCCGCACGCCGATGGCTTTGCCGGGGCCTGTGGCGTTCAGGGCTCTGGCCGCGTCCATCACTTCGGTTTCGTTGCGCGCCGTGATCGCGACGTTCATGCCGTGCGCCACCATCGCTTCCGCGATGGCCAGCCCGATCCCCTTGCTGCCACCCGTGACCAGCCCCACTTTTCCGGTAAGCGTCATGTCCCGAAGGCTACCTTCGCGCGCCGCAACGAGGCTGTGGCGTGCGATACTCGAGCCTCAGGAGGTGCGGTATGCCATTCGCGGATTGGATTCAGGAGTTCGCCCAGGTGGAAGTCTGGCCCGGCCTGACCGGCAGCGTGCTGACCGGAAAGAAAGGCCAGGCGTCGTTTTTCGTGGCGACCCAGATCGTAGACGTGCCCGAGCACGCCCATCAGGGTCAGTGGGGCGTGATCCTGGAGGGCACGGTCGAATTGACCATCGGTGGCGTGCTGCACGTGCTGAACAGGGGAGACTCGTACACCATTCCGGCGGGCGTGCCGCACAGCGCCAGGGTTCACGCCGGGGCATCGTTCATCGATGTCTGGGAGGGCAAGCGCCTCCAGGTCGAAGAGTAAGAAGACCGTGCTGGACGCAAAATATTGCATCTCGAGGACACTGTCTGGGACGGTGCTTTCGAGATGCTCGCTTCACCGTTCTATGCTTGATCACAGCTCTGGTGCTGAAGCTCGAGAATCCGTGTTCGGCATCGAGATTCGCGCCCTGGACGGCGTTCCTCGAGATTGATCCGTTAGCCTCAGCGTTTGGCCGTGCCGCCGAAGAGCACGGACAGCGGGAAGTTATAGGACTGCAAACCGGGGACTTCCAACGTCGGCGAGCCCGAAATCTGAAAGTCAAAATTCCCCGCGAAGACGCTCTGGGCTGCCGTGATCGGATCGATCTGGAAGCGCGCGTACACCACGCTGGTGGCGGCTCCCTTGACCGTGCCGCCCGCCTCGGCCCTGGCGACCGCCTTGCCGCCGACCGTCAAAGCCAGCGGCGCGATCAATCGGTAGCCCACGGGTGACGGGTTTTTGACTTCGAAACCCAGATCGAACACCAGCCCGCCTGCGCCCAGCGTCAGCCGCGTCAGATCGGCGCGCCACGAAAAACTCGGCGGTTGAGATTGCAGCGTCTGCGATTTGAACGTGCCCTGCGCGAACGTGAACGGCCCAAATTTCGGGCTGCCCAACGGCCCCAGGTTGACGCGGAAGGCGCCCTGAAGCCGATACGACACCGGATCGCCGCGCACCACGCGGAACAAGCTTTGCAAGCTGCTGGACGTGATCGGCACGGTCACGGTCACGGGAATGATCTTGGGCGCGTTGTTGGCTTCCAGCGTGAAATCGGGCGCGGTCGCTCCCACGACTTTCTGATCGTCCAGCAGGATATCGAAGCCCATTTCCTGGATCGTGCCGCCCGCCGGGTTGGGGTTGCGGCCTTCTAGGTAGAGTTTCAGCACGGCCACGGCGGGCGTGTCCAGTCCGGGCGGATCGAAACGCTCGAAACCCGCCTCCTTGATCTCGAAGGTCGGGGTGCGCACGACGCTACCGAACAGTGCGCACGAGGCGAGCATGGGCGTCAGCCCGAGCAACCACAGCGTTCGTTTCATGCCTCGAGTGTACGGGTTCTGGGATGAGTCGGGTTTCAAAATCCCGGTTCTACTGATGGCGCTCACTCGAGATTCGCTCCTCGATGGTGGCGGTCGCGCCGAGGAAACTCAGTTCCGATTCCTGATGTGGACGCACCCCAGGTTGGACTCGAGGTGGCCACGTAAAGCTTCAAACAAGCCTTCGAGGACGCGATGCTTCAGGCATTGCCCCTTCCTTGTGAGACGGCCCCGAACTGCCCGTTTCGGTATCGAAAATTGTACGAAACACACCCCAAAAGTAAGGGTGATGTAAGTGAAGTGCGACTACGGTTGGTTTTGAAAAAGTCTGTCCCAGACGGTTCGCCCTATTCATTTGTAAAGCGAGGTCAGTCCATGAAAGCCCAACCCAGAGGTGCGACGTGAACAAGCGCAGAGACCAAGGCATCGCGCTGGTCGTGGTGGTGCTTTCCGCCGCCGTGTTCCTCGGCGTGCTGTTCGCCGCCATCACCACCGTCTCGATCTCGAGCCGCCGCGTCACCGGCGACCAACGCGTCACGCTCGAGGCCAAATACGCCAGCGAATCCGGCGTGGCCCGCATCATCAGCGACACCAACTCCAGCACCGGCGACCTGCGCGCCTGGGCGGGCTTGCTCTCGAGCCTGAACATCCCGACGCTCAACCAGGCCACCGCGTTTTCGCTGGCCGAAAAGTTCTGCAACAAAGCCGCCGGAGCCGCAGCCACCGAAAACTGGAACGCGCTGATCAGCACCGGCGGAGACCTCTGCACGACGCCAGAAACTGCAGCCACCCCGACCTACCCGACCCCGGTCGCCAACCGCTTCCAGGTCTTCACCGATTACATCCCGTTAACCGCCGTGGCTCCGCAAACCCAATCGCCATACGCCCGGTACCTGGCAACCACCAACTACATGGCGGGATTGAGCAGCTACCCGACCACCAAGCCGCAAGCCGAGACCTTCTGGGAAGGCGTGTTCGATTCCGGCCAGCAGAACAAGTACACGCAAGTCATGACCACCAATACCGACGGCACGACCACCCAGTACCGCGCCCGCTACGGCATGACCCCGGTGCGCGTCAGCGTCAAACCGGGCGGAAGCTCGTATAACTTCGTGTTCCGCACCAGCAACGCGACCGCCATCGGGCAACTCATGAGCGGGACGCGCGTCCTGAGCGAACGCAGCAACACCATTCAGATGAGCGGCGAATTCCAGCTCGAGATGCAACCCGCCAGCTTCGCGTACTTCGTGATGCTGACCAACTCGCAACGCGTCGGCGGCAACAACGTTTATTTTTCCAACACCACCGTCTTCGACGGCCCGGTTCACACCAACGGCAACTTCGCGTACAACGGCAAGCCGTGGTTCAGCGACGTGCTGACCAGTTCCGGTTGCCAGGGTACGGTCTCCACCAACGCGGCTGGCGCAGGCGTGTGCAGCACCGCCGTGACCTCGGGAGCCTACACGCTCTCCAACGGCACGGGCCTGATTTCTGGCAACCCGCCGACCCTGTTGGGTACCACCTATCCTCAGACCATCAAAGATGGCGCCAGCAGCGCCACGCCGACGCAATACTCGCAGTACACCTACAAGGGCGATTACGCCAAGGACATCATTCCGCTGCCCGCAGCCTCGAGCCAGCAGGCCACGGACGCGAGTGCGGCAGGCATTTACCTGGATGTCAAATCCAGCAGTTCAACCGCTGGTGATCTGAAGGTGTTGAACAAGACGGAACTTGCCGCGCTCGATTCGAGCGGCAATCAGATCACGGGCAGCGGGACTGCGGCGTACCAGTTCTTCCGCTTCTGGGAAACGCGAAACGTCTCCAACTGCCGCGCACAACCCACCACGCTGACGGTCAGCCCGGTGACGGCTAGCATCGCGTTCGGTGGGAATACGAAAAAAGTGACGGCGACCGTCCTGCCCAACGCGAACACGTACACGATCGCTGCGGCTGATCCAACGGTCAACTGGTACCTGGTCGCGGGCAGCAGCCCGAACGCTTACCCGGCTGGACCCACGAACACCAATACCTACAAATCTCCTGCAGTGACTTCTCCGGCTCAAACGGTCGCGATGGTGGCACAGCTGCAGGCTCGAGACCAGTACAGCCTGGGTTTGAACGCGACCTCCACGATCACCGTGACCGTGCCGCTTCCGCCGCCGCCACCGGCTCCTCCCGGCCCTCCCGCGCCGCCTCCCCCCCCCCCCCCCCCCCCCACCCCGCCGCCACCGCCGACCCCGACCCCACCGCCGCCCCCACCGCCGAACCTGACGATGGTTCCGCACCAACAGGCGACCATGATCGCTGGCGCGTGCAGCTACGGCGGCCCCGTGGTGTACACCTGGGTCGTGGTTCACGAGTACCGTTCCTACAAAGATAGTTTGGGCAACATGATTCTCCAGGAACGCACTTACCCTACGACCAGCAATAGCGTGGCTATGCCCGCCAGTGCACCAGCTTTCAATACCGGCTGGACGACCGCCAAGAATCTTTCAGGGTCTTCTATCTCGAGCTTCAACGGTGTCGTCTACATCAACGGTTCCAACGTCGACCTGTACGGCCCAGCCCGAACCACAGCCACCGATCCGAACACCGCTCCGCCTTCCGTCGCCAGTTTCGCCAAGTTAAACATCGTCACCAGCGGCGATATCAACGTCTACACGGATATCAAGTACGAGAAACCCCTCTGCTCGAGCAGCCCGTCCGTTGACGCCAGTGGAAATGTCACGCCCGCCACCTGCGATGACCCCGACAGCACCACGAACCCACCCGCCGACAACATTCTGGGCTTGTACACGGCGGGATCAGGCAACAACATCAATATCGCCGCCAGCCAGCAGCAGAACGTCACGATTCACGCCGTGCTGATGGCCTCTCAGGGCAGCGTGCAAGTCAACGGCGCGATGACCAGCCCGTGCCCGACGGCGCTCTCCAACGGCGGCAACGGACTGGGGAACGTCCGATTGCTCGGTGGTGTGATCCAGAACAATTACGGCGTCTGGGGACAGTTCAGCTCCGCGACCGGTTCGATCAACTGCGGTTATGGTCGCGCCGTGACCTACGACAGGCGCATGCGCAATCCAGCAGTCAAGCCGCCGTCCTTCCCGACCGCTTCGTCTGCGGCGAGCTGGGGTTTGAAGCTTTACCGCAGCGATCTGGGTTCTACGAACCAGATCAACCCGCTCGATCCGAACGCGCCCGTCAACGCGCCGTTGCCCGTGATCAAGGGCGCAACCCAGGCCGGATACTGACCGCCTGAACCCTCGCCCCGCACGATGATCTCGTGCGGGGTTTTTGCGTCCCGATTTAAGAACACCGTCCAGCACGCATATTTCTCGAGTACAGGAAGACCGTCCAGGACGGTCTTCTCGAGGCGCTCCGGGCTGTGCGTCCCGTGAACCGCGTGTCATGATCCCGCCATGAGCGCCGTAGCATCCCATCCACTCGAGGCCGAAGTCGTGATCTGCGGTGCGGGCATCGTCGGGATCGCGTGCGCGTACTTTCTGGCGGTCGTGAACGGCGCGCGGAACGTCGTGCTGGTCGAACGGGACGCGCCACTTTCATTGACCAGCGATAAATCCACGGAGTGCTACCGCAACTGGTGGCCCGGCCCGGATGATTCGCTCTACGGCGGCGCGATGGTCGGGCTGGTGAACCGCAGCATCGATCTTCTGGAAACGATCGCGCGGGATACGGGCAACCGGATTCACATGAACCGGCGCGGGTACGTTTACGCCACGG
>CAXTKV010000094.1:0-19009 GCA_964244895.1 uncultured Deinococcales bacterium | reverse complement strand
GTAATTCATGGCCGCGGTGTCTGCAGTTTTTTTCTCTTTTTCTTTGTCGCTCAGCAAGTGACCACCGAGGTCAGATTCGCGTCGCACCTCACGTTTGATGATCGCCTTTTTGAATTGTTCCGGATCGACATCTTCAACGGTCACATCCGCGTCACCAGCGGTGGCGAGCCGAAGCTGACCATTACCAAACGCGGCAAGGTCGAAGTCAAAACCGAACGGCGCGGCAGCACCTTCGCGATCACCGGAAAAACGCTGGTGCAGAACTGCTGGAGCTGCAAGATCGATGTCGAAATGACCGTGCCGGAGCATCTGGAATTGAAGCTCGAGACCAGCAACGGAGCCATCGAGGTGATCGGCGCGGCGCGCAAGTTGACGGCGAACACCTCGAACGGCGCGATCACGGCCAGGGATACGCTCGCGGCCAGCCTGATGCTGGAAACCAGCAACGGCGGCATCGACGTTCGCGGCGCGCGCGGCGAGGTCAACGCCAGCACCTCGAACGGACGCATTCGCCTGGAGCGCGTGGAAGGGCGCGTGCAGGCCGAAACCTCGAACAGCGGCATCGTGCTGGATCGCGCCGTGCTTCCGGCGCGATCCTCGAGCACCGCCACGACCTCGAACGGTTCCATCGAGATCATCGGACTGACGGGGCCGGACGGCGTGCGCGTCGAGGGCAGCACCTCGAACGGCGGATTGAGCCTTCAGATGCCCGGATTCAACGTCCAGCAGGACAGGACGGAGTTCACCGCCACCAAAGACGGTTCCGCCAGCGCCAGCCTGATGCTCGAGACCAGCAACGGCGGCATCACCGTCCGACCCTGAGCGTTTGTTGGTGAAGGTGAAAAGTGAAAGCTCAACGTGAAGATCGAGCGCTGGTGAATTGAGCTTGGCCCAAGATTTGATCGACCAGCACCCAGCTTTTCTGGCCTCCGCTCGATGTATCGCAACGCCCCTCGCGCATCGACCCAGAAATTGAGGTTTTTTATGAATGCGACCTTGAACAAACCCCAAAGCCCCAGGTTGTCCCCGCTCGAGTGGCGGCGTTTTGAACGCATCGGTGCGTGGCTGACGCTCCTGGGCGTGATCGTGACCTTCTTTGGCCTGAGCTGGGACGTGCAATGGCACGGCGATGTCGGCCCGGACACCTTCTGGACGCTGCCGCACCTGTTCGTGTACGCGGGTGCGGCCCTGACTGGAGCGGCCTGCCTGAGCACCGTGCTGCTCTGCTCGCAGGTCGCCAGGGATGTGCGGCGCGCCGACTGGATTCCCGTGCTGGGCGGACGCTTTCACGCGCCGGTCGGTTTCGTGATCGCGGGTTTCGGCGCGTTCGGATTCCTGCTGTTCGGCGTGTTTGACCAGTGGTGGCACACGGTTTTCGGTTTCGACGCGGTGCTGAGTTCCCCACCGCACGTCGGCTTGATCCTGAGCGACGTGATGAGCACGGTCGGCTGCGCGCTGATCTTCGCCAGCGGTCGCAAACCTCGCGTCCCTGAGACGGTCGTGGGCGTCGCGGTGGCGCTCGGCTTCAGCCTGCCGTTCATCATGGCGACCGCCAGCGAACTGGGCTGGATCATCCCGCTCCTGGCCTTGCCCGCGCTCCTGCTGCCGCTCGGCATGGCTTTCAGCGCGTCCGTCACGCGCCGACCGTGGGCGGCGCTCTGGGTGATGCTGGCCTTCACCGCCTTCAGGTGGTTGTTCTGGTGGCTCTTCCCGATCATCACGAAAGCCTACGCGGATTCTCTCGGCTACGGCCTGCGAGACACCACCGATGGCATCCCGCAGATCCCCTCGATCATGCCCGTGCTCGCGCCGGTGGCGGGCTTGCTGATGGCGGCGCTCTTGGCCTTCGGCAAGGCCAGAGGCTGGCGGGTCGCGCCGCTCGTGCTGATCGGTGGCGCACTGGGCGGAATCACGATTTACCTCGACTCGAGCCTGATCGATGTCGTGAGCAACTGGTACTTGTTGATCGTCGCCGGACTGATCGGAGCGGTGGGCGCGTGGCTGGGCTGGCAGTTCGGCGTGGTCATGCGCCACGTCAACCCGACGATTGACACCCGAACCGAGGTGGGCGCGTGAAACGAATCCTGATCGTTCTGGCGATGTTCTGCCCGATTGTGACGGGATCTTTGAGCGTGACTCGAGCCGCCCAAATGGTTCACACCGAAACCCTCAAAATCGGCGCGCAAACCGTCAGTGTCAACTTCACGGAGTTCCCGCCCAGAGCCGAACGCTCGCTCGATTTCACTTTTTCCACCGAAGGCGGAATCGCCGAGAAGACCGGCGAGGTCAAGTTCATCCAGCCCAACGGCGAAACTTACATGGCGATGGATCGCCTGCCGCGCTTCCCGCGCGACCGCAGCGTCTGGGGATTCGATTCCGTCGCGTTCCCGCAACAGGGAACCTGGCAACTCGAGATCACGATCAATGGTCAGGGCAAAGCCCGACTGCCGATCAAGGTGCTCGAGCGCCCCGCAGGGCCACCCAGCATCCCGATTTACGCGCTGGCCGCGATCCCCATGCTGGCCTTGTTCGTGCTGGGCGCTCGAGCCTGGTGGCGCGTCCGACCGCGACGACAGGCCGAAGCCAGAAGTTGGTGAGTTGCCGTTCTGAACGGGTCACAGACCCGCCCCCACAAGTGCATCTTCAAAAATAGACTTCTCGTAACAGTCAGTCTCGAGAACGGGTTCACGCGAGGGCAATCATGAAGGTTGCTCTCGCGTGAGCCAGGTTTTTCGCGCGTCAACCTTTGCGGAGGCCGCTGTAAGAAAAACCGTCCAGGACGCGAAATCTTTACATTGTGCTGGACGGTCTTCTCGATGCTCAAGCATCGAGAAGCCTGGGTTCTCGAGCCACCATTCAACGATTCCCCGCCAGCGCGAACGCCATCCGGCGAGCCTCGAGCCCGCGCAGGAAATCCGGGGGTGCATCCGTGTCCGTGATCAGTACCTCCACGTCCTCTAAGGGCGCGAAGCTCGCCAGGGTCGCCCGACCCAGCTTGCTGGAATCGACCAGCGCAAACACGCGATCCGCAGCGCGCACCATCGCGGATTTCGTCTGCGCCTCGAACGGGTTGGGCGTGGTGTACCCCTGCGCCAACGACACGCCGGTCGCACCGATGAACGCCTTGTCCGCGTGGTACGCCTCCAGGACGAAGGCGGAAGCGGGGCCGATCAAGGCCATGCTGTGGTGGCGCATCTGACCGCCCAGCACCAGCACCTCGAAGGGCGTGTCTGAAAGTTCCAGCGCGATCGGCATGGAATTCGTCAGCACGAACAACGATTGAAAGCGCCCCCGGAGCTTGCGCGCCAGTTGCAGCGTGGTCGAACCCGCATCCAGGATCAGCGTGTCGCCATCCTCGATGTGCGCCAGGGCCGCGTGCGCGATCGCGTCCTTGCTGGCGTCGTGCAGGTGCAGTTTCTCGCGGAAGGACGGGTTCCAGAGGCTCTTGTGGGCGGGCGTCGCGCCGCCGTGCGTGCGCCGCAAAAGCCCGCGCGATTCCAGGTCGGTCAGATCCTTTCGGATCGTGACCAGAGACACCTCGAACTGCCGTGAAAGTTCCTCGACCTGCACGGTGTTTTGACGCTCGAGCAATTCGAGAATCGCGGTGCGGCGCTCCTCGGTGCGCACGTTGTTCACTCCGCCTTGAACGGCAATTGAATCGGTTTGCCCGCCCAGTCGCGCGCGACCCAATCGAAGGCGGGATCGTTGACGACGGTGTATTCGCGGTTTTCGCCCGCCAGGTAATTCAGGAAGTACAGATTCGATCCAGGCGCGGTCGCCCCCGGATGGTAGCCCTCCGGCACGATCACCAGATCGCCGTCCCTGGTGATCATGACCTCGTCCAGATCGGTGTCGCCGGTGTAGACGCGGAACACGCCGAAGCCGTCCGTTGGCGCGATCTTGAAGTAATACGTTTCTTCCAGGTAGCTGCTGCCCATGCGTCCGTCGTGGCGGTGCGGAGGGAAGCCCGACCAGTTGCCTGATGGCGTGTAGACCTCGAACAGAAATAGTTTTTCCACGTCCACGCCAGCGCCCGTCAGGTGCGTGACCGCCCGCGAGACGTTCGCGCCGCCGCGCATTTCCACGGTGAAATCTTTGGGGCCGTACAGGCGGATCGGGAATTTCCCGGCGGCGGGTGCGCCGCCCGTCGAGAACTCCAGATCGGTCGTTGCCGTGACGGAATACGCCGTTCCAGGCGGTAAATACAGTTCGTGCGGCAGACCGTCGAAGACGCTTTTTCTGCCCACGATCTCGAAATCCTGCCCGCCAGCCTTGGCTCGAGCCGACCCCGAAAGAAATACGATCATCTCCTCATCGCCGCCCGTGTTCCCGTGGTGCGTCTGCCCGGCGGACAGCGCTACGACCTTGAAAGACAGGTACTGCCAGCCCGCGATGTGCGGATTGACCTCGTGCAGCACGCCCGTACCGGACTTGGCGGGAAAATGAAGTTTCATATGACCTCCTTGACGTTGACGGGCCGACCCTCGCGCCAGCTTTGCCGCGCGGCCAAGGACAAGCGCAGCGTCTCGAGCGCATCCTGGGGGCCGGGGCTGGGTTTCTTGCCCTTCAGCAACGCTTCGAAGAACGCCTCGAGTTGCAGGCGGTACGCCTGCTCGAAACGATCCGGGAAAAGCTCAAAGACATCGTTTTGGACGCTGAAATTCGTGAAGGTCTGGATCGGCGTCTTGCGGCCCGCCTCGATCACGACCTTCGATCTGGAACCCGCGATTTCCGTGCGGATGTCGTAACCCCAGTTCGATTTCCTGGAGTTTTCCACCACGCCCAGGACACCGTTTGAAAAGCGCAACATGCAGACGGTCGTGTCCACGTCGTCGGCATCCGCGAACATCTGGTCAATTCTGACTGCGCCCCAGGCGCTGACTTCCTCGACCTCGCCGATCAGGAAGCGCGCCAGGTCGAAATCGTGGACGCTCATGTCCAGGAAGGTGCCGCCGCTGCCTGCAAGAAAACTTGGGTTGGGCAGGTACGTGTCGCGCCCGAGCGCCCGGAAGGTTTCGAGCGCGCCCAGTTCGCCGTGCTCGATCATCTCCTTCGCCCTGGCGTAGCCCGGATCGAAACGGCGCATGAACCCGATCTGGCACGGCACGCCGGT
The DNA here is from genome assembly GCA_964244895.1 of uncultured Deinococcales bacterium. GTDB lineage: Bacteria > Deinococcota > Deinococci > Deinococcales > JAAFIG01 > CAXTKV01. The sequence continues at coordinate 13,896 of CAXTKV010000094.1, read as the reverse complement.
TTCCTCGAGCACCGCGATGGTTTCTCGCGTGTCCGCCAGCGTCAACGCGATGGGTTTCTCGCACCAGACGGCCTTGCCCGCCCGCGCCGCCTTCTGGATCAGGTGTGCGTGCGTGTCGGTCGTCGTGACGATCACGACGGCGTCCACACCGGGCGCGTTGATCGCCTCCATGAAATCCGTGACGGCGCGTTCCGCGCGGCAGGCGGCCCGACCGCGCTCTGCGGCCCCCGGCACGGCATCCGCCACGACCAGAACGCGCGCGCTCGAGAGACCCGCGATGGTTCGCGCGTGCGTCAGACCCATGCGGCCCGCGCCGATCAGAGCCACGCCGATGGTGTCTTTCACGCCGTGACTTCCGAGAGTTTGACGGAACGTTTCTCGCGGAAACTGAGCGTCGCCGCCACGCCCAACCGCAAGGATTCCAGCGCATCCACCGCGCTCGGCGTGGTCGATGCACCCGTCTCGAGGCAACTGAAAAACGCCTCGATCTCGAGCCGGTACGCGTCCTTGAACCGATCCATGAAGAAGTGAAAATGATCCGACTCGAGCCGCCCCTCGCGCGAAGTGGAACCAGCGCCGTACTGCGTCAGGGGCGTTTTCGGCGTGGCATCCATGACGAGCTTGCCCTTTGAACCGAAGACTTCCGTGCGAACGTCGTAGCCGAAGGTCGAACGCCTGGAATTCTGAATCACGCCGAGCGCCCCGTTCTTGAATCGCAACGAGATCATGCCCGTGTCCACGTCGCCCAGTTCACCGATGGCCGGGTCGACCAACGCCGCGCCCCAGGCGCTCAATTCCTCGACCTCGCCGACCAAGAAGCGCGCGCAGTCCAGTTCGTGAATCGACTGATCGATGAACATGCCGCCCGAAATTTTCAGGTACTCCAACGGCGGCGGCGACGGGTCTCGCATCACGGAAATGAACTGCTCGATCTCGCCCAGTTCTCCCGCCTGAAGTTTGCGTTTGGCCAGCGCGTACGGCGGATCGAAACGCCGATTGAAACCGATCTGGAATGGCACGTTGTTCTGGCGCACGACCTCGAGCGCCCGCACGGTGCGTTCCAACTCGAGCGCCACGGGCTTCTCGCAGAAAATCGCTTTGCCGGCACGCGCCGCGACCTCGATCAAATCCGCGTGCGTGTTCGTCGGCGTGACGATCACCACGGCATCCACGCCGGGATGGTGAATGGCGGCTTCCGCATCGGCGTAGGCTTTCTCCGCCCGCGTCGAGGCCACGGCTTTTTCGGCATTCTCGAGGAACGGATCACCGACCGCCAGCAAGCGCGCCGACGAAATCCCGATCAGGTTTCTGGCGTGCTCCACGCCCATTCTTCCCGCGCCCAGCAAGGCCACACCGAACGTTTTCATGTCTGCCACCTCAGTTTTCTGAATGAATCGAAATGGGGATACCGTCTAGCACACACGATTTTGATTCTCGAGAACACCGTGTGGGACGGTGTTCTTACGCGATCCTCTCAACCGTTCCCGTAGTGAATCTTGTATTCGCCCTCCGTCGGGAACGATGCCTCGCATCTCGAGCGAGTGACCATCAGAACCCTCCGTGCGAGGCGATGAACTCGAGCGTCTCATCGAGGTACGGCGCGAAATCCGCGCACCCGATGCGCGTCACGACGATTGCGCCGCAGGCGTTGCCCATGCGGGCGCTCTTGAACCAGTCCCAGCCCTGCAAGCGCCCGAAGATGAACCCCGCCGCGAACGCGTCGCCCGCGCCCAGGACGGACAGAACTTCGACCCGAAATCCGGGCGCGTGAATCGTCTCGAGGCCAGTGGGTGTTTTGGCGTGGACGGTCGCGCCGTTCGCGCCGCTCTTGACGACCAGCGCACCGTGGGCGGGCAGGCGCTCCAAGAGCGCGTCCGTATTGGCTTTCACGTCGCCCCTGATTTCCGGCGCGGTGATCTGGCTGTCGCGGATCGTGATGTCGGACGGATCGCGCAGCATGGCGGCGTTGATTTCTTCTTCCGTGCCGAAGGCCACGTCCACCATCGGCAGGAGCGCGCGCAGGTTGACGCCGAAGGCGCGCGGGTCGTGCCACTGGTTGGCGCGGAAGTCGATGTCCAGGTAGACGCTCGCACCGGCTGCTTTGGCGCGTTCCGCCGCGAAGAAGGTCGCGCTGCGCGCGGGTTCCTTCGCGAGCGCCGTGCCGGACACCTGGAGCGCTCGGGTCGTCTGGATCGGCGCGGCGATGGCATCGTCGATGCTGAACTGGATGTCCGCCGCGTTTTCCCGGTAGAAGGTGATCGGGAACTTGTCCGGCGGCTCGATGCCCAGCACGACCGCGCTGGTGCGGGCGTCACCCTTGACGGGGATGAAGCGCGTGTCCACGCCCTCGCGCTTCAGGCCGTGCAGGATGAAGTCCCCGGTCTGATCCTGACCGACCGCCGTTAAAAGTGCGACCCGCAAACCCAAGCGCCGCGCGCCGACCGCGATGTTCAACGGGCTGCCACCCAGGTACGCGCCGAAACTTTTGACGTTCACGAAGGGCTGGCCGATGTCGTTCGAGTACAGGTCGATGCTCGAGCGTCCGAGCGTGACCAGATCGTGCGTGAAGCTCACGAGGGGATCACCACAGAGGGCAGCCGCGAGCCGTGAGCCTCGAGCCGCGAGGAAGATCGGGAAGGCGTCTCGAGCAGGGGAGACTTCGGGTCGACCCTCGAGAACACCGTCTGGGACGCGTGGTCAAATTCGCGTCCCAGACGGTGTTCTGGTGCGGTCGGGCGCGTCGAATTCACGATTCACCCGCGATCCTGGCGATGTACTCGCGGTTGCGCTGGGCGCTCTCGCGGGGTTCGCCCATGCCGGGCAGCACGTCCTGTTCGATCGTGATCCATCCCGCGTAATCGGTGGCGTTCAACCAGCCGAGCACGCTTTGGAACGGCACGACACCGGCTCCGAGTTCGCAGAACACGCCCGCGCCGATGGATTGGTTGTAGTTGAAATGCTCGCGTCGGGCGCGGCTGGCGACTTCCGGCTGGCAGTCCTTGAAATGCACGTACCAGATCCGATTTTTGAAGCGGTTCAGGCCGTCCAGCACGATGTCAGCCTCGTTCGTGCCGGAACCGTAAAGGTAATGACCGGTGTCAAAAACCAGACCGATCAGTTCCGGGTCGGTCAGCTCGAGCAATCGAGCGATCTCGTCGGGGGTTTCGACGTACCCGGCGCAGTGGTGGTGGAACACGACCTTCAAACCCGTCTCGTCTTTGACGGCTCGAGCGATGCGGTTCGCGCCCACCGCGAAGGTCTGCCAGTCGGCGTCGGACAGCATCATCTCGGGCGCGATCCGTCCGGCGTTCTGAAAACGTACCGGATCCTTTGAGTGGTCGTCGGCCAGCACCACGAAGGGTTGCGAGTCGGGATCACTCGAGGCGACGGCTTTCAATAACCGCGCGTTCCGCAGCACGCGCGCCTCGCCGTCCGCGTGGGTGCTGGCATCGCGCAGGTAGACGCCCTCGTACGCGCCGAGCATCGTCAAGGATCGCGCCTCGAGTTCGCGTTTCAGGGCGCTCGCGTCGGTCGGCATGTAACCGAAATCCCCGAGTTCCGTGCCCTCGTAGCCCGAAGCTTTCAACTCGTCGAGCATCTGCGCGTAAGGGATGCTCGAGCCGATGCCCTCGATCGTGCCCCACGAGCACGGCGCGTTGCCGAAACGAATCATGCGTACCTCACAGTGTTTTCAAAAGTCAGGATTTTAGGAACACCGTCCAGGACAGTGTCTTTTGTACTCTCAAGAACAGCGTCCAGCACGGTGTTTTTCGTGACACGCGAAATCATTTTGTGACCCTGACGTACTTGCGCTGATGCTCGAGGTTCTCCTCGTATTTGGCTCGGGCTTCCTGCACGCTGGCTTCACCGGATACGGCGGCGGGTGGTGCGTCCCACCAGCTTTCAAACCCGCCGACGCGTTTTTCGGGATCGACCAGAACGTGAATCACGGAGATGCGATCGGATTTTTTCGCGCCGTCCAGCGCGGCGCGGAACTCGGCCTCAGTGGTGGCGCTCCAGGCTCGCGCACCCATGGCTTCGGCGTGCATCGCAAAGTTGACCGGCACGAACGGCCCGTCGTGCCGACCGTTCTCCTCGCGGAAGCGCAACTCCAGCCCGAAATGCGGCGTGCCCTGGCTGCGTTGCAGACTGTGGATGCTCTGGTAGCCGTGGTTGTCCACCACGATCACGATCGGTTTCAAGCCCTCCTGCACGGCGGTCACGATCTCCGAGTTCATCATCAGGTACGTGCCGTCGCCGATCATGACGTAGACCTCGCGCTCGGGTTCGGCCAGCTTGACGCCCAGCCCGGCGGGAATCTCGTAGCCCATGCAGGAATAGCCGTACTCGAGGTGGTAACTTTTCGGGTCATCTGAGCGCCAGAGTTTCGGCAGGTCGCCCGGCATGCTGCCCGCCGCGCAGATCACCACGCCGCGACCGCCCGCCGCCTGGTTGACCATGCCGATGACTTCGGCCTGCGCCAGGTTGCCGGGTTCCTTGACGGCTCGCAATTCGTCCACAATGCCGTCCCATTCGGTCTTCCAGATGCCGACCTGCGCGCGGTACTCGCTCGAGACGGCGTGACCGGATAGCGCCTCGATCAACGCGGGCAACGCGCGTCTGGCGTCCGCCACGACGGGCAGCGCACCGAACTTGTACGCGTCCATCGGCACGACGTTGATGCCGATGACCTTCAGGTCGGGGTTCCTGAAGGCGGTCTTCGAGGCCGTCGGGAAGTCCGCCAACCGCGTGCCGATGGCGATCACCAGATCGGCGTCCCGCGCCAGCCGGTTGGCCGCCGTCGTGCCGAGCGTGCCGACCAGCCCGAGGTTCTGCGCGTGATCCCACGGCAGGACGCCCTTGCTGGCCTGCGTCTCCGCCACGGCGATGCCCGTAGCGGACACCAGCCGCTCGAGTTCCGCGTTGGCACCGGAGTAGGTCACGCCGCCGCCCGCCACGATCAACGGGTTCTTGGCGGCGCGAATCAAACGCGCCGCCTCCGCGATCAGTTCGGGTTCCGGTACGGGGCGGCGCACGCGCCAGACGCGGCGCTCGAACAGCGCCACCGGGTAATCGTAGGCTTCGGTCTGCACGTCCTCGCACAAACTGAGCGTGACCGCGCCCGTTTCGGCGGGATCGGTCAGGACGCGGAAGGCTTCGGGCAGACTCGAGATGATCTGCTCGGGCCTTGAAATCCGGTCGAAGTAGCGCGACACGCTGCGGAAGGCATCGTTGACGCTCGCGTCCCGTTCGGACGGGTGCTCGAGTTGTTGCAGCACCGGATCGGGGAAATGGTTGGCGAAGTAATCGGACGGCAGCAACAACACCGGCAATCGGTTGATCGTGGCCAGCGCCGCGCCCGTGACCATGTTGGTCGCGCCGGGGCCGATGCTGGTCGCGCAGGCGTAGGTGCCCAATCGGTTGAGGTGCTTGGCGTAGGCGGCGGCGGTGTGCACCATCGCCTGCTCGTTCTGCGGACGGTAGTGGCGCAATCCCAGGCCATCGCCGTATTCCTCTAAGGCCTGCCCGATGCCCGCGGTGTTGCCGTGACCGAAGATACCCCAGACGCCCGCGATGAAGCGCTGTTCGGTTCCGTCGCGTTCGACGTACTGGCTCGCCAGGTAACGCACGACGGCCTGCCCGACGGTGAGTCGAATGGTGTTCATGCCCGATCCTTTCTCTTACACATTTTGGTCACGCGTTGACGATGGCCTGAAGCTGCTTGAAGGCGCGCACCGCGAGTTGCGCGGGATCTTCGGCCCACAGGCTGGGCGTGAAGGTCTCGAGGCTGATCGGGCCGGTGAATCCGCCAGCGCGCAGTTCCGCCAGGTAGCTGCGCAACGGAATCCGTCCGTCTCCGGGCAGCACGCGGTCGCCGTCCCGAATCTCGAAGGATGGCGGTCTGGCGCAATCGTTGAAATGCACGAACGGGATGCGGTCGGCGGGAATCTCTGAAAAATGGCTGTGCGATGCGTAGACGTGGCACGAATCGGGCACGAAACCGATCTCGGGCAGGGTCTCGAGCAGCCTGACGCATTTGGCCGCCGTGTTGATGGGGTCGTTGGCGAAGCCCAGGAACTCGAAGCCGAGCCTGATGCCTCGCGGCCTGGCCTGTTCCAGGCAGTAGGCCAGCGCGTCCCGCATGGAGGGCAGAACCTGTTCAAAGCTGACGCCGTCGGCGGGCACCGGCACGATCCCCAGGTACGGCGTACCGAGCGCGTTGGTCAGGTCGAGGATTTCCGGCAGTTCCGCCTCGAGCCGCTTCTGATCCACGATGCCGTCCGGCCTGGTGTGCAGCGCCAGATCGGCGATGTTGAGGATTTTCGCGCCGCTGGACTCGACGGCATCGAGGGTTTCTTTGAGTTCCTGTGCATTCTCCGGGCCGCACAGCCTCGCGGTACGAACCTCCAAACCCGTGAAGCCCGCCAGAAGCGCGACCTCGAGTTGGCGCGGCGTGGGGGTGGTCATGATGGTCGCGCCGTTGAGGTACAGCTCATTCATGGTCGCCTCTATTCTCGAGCGCGAGTTGAAACGTGCGTTCGCGTTGTTCTTCGGTTGTGGGATGTGGCGCGCAAGTTGCAGGTTAGGTCATACCGCCGTGGTTTCGTTTTGTCAACAAAACGTAAGCAAAACGAAACGTGATCCGATCCTCGAGCCTGAATCTCGAGCGTCGATGGCTCACACCGCACGAATCGCCGTGAAAAATACCGTCCGCGACGGGAATACCCTGGAAGAACACCGTCCAGGACGATCTTTTTTGAATGAGTAGCGTCTGAGGTAGACCAGTCGTTAGACTCGAGCCGCGAGCGCTCGAGACCACTCGGGCTGCCCACAAGGAGTCCCACACGTGCCGAAGTCCCGAATTCAACTGATCCTGTCGATCCTATTGACCCTTTCCCTGATCCCGCCGTTGATCCTGGCCGTGCAACGCGTGCAATTCGAGCGCGCCTACGACACGCTGGCCGTGGTCATCGATTATCCGGACGTGGTGCGCCAAGCTCGAGAGAACGGCCTCGAGCCGAATGCGCTCTTGGCGCGCTACAAGGCGCTCGGCGTGGCGGGCGTGAGCATTTACGAGGCCACGCTGGGGCGGTTGATCCAGACGGATCGGGTGCTCTACCGCGCCGGTGCGGACTGGCGCAACGAGCGCGTTTCCGGCGGCAAGGACGTGTCACAATTGCGCTCGAACGAGTACTACATGCGATCTTTAGAGCCGGGCGCCGCCGAAGCCTTCAAAGCCAAATACCGTTACGCCACCCGCGAAGTCACCGTGGACGGCTCGAAATGGATCGCCTTCCCAATAGACGTGATCGGCCTGCCCGCCGGGCCGGATCTGAAACAGATCGCCAGCCTCGAAAAACAGGGGTTCTTCGTCGTCTACCGACCGTTCAACGCCCTGCCGGTCGTGGACCCCGGCGCGGACTTCCCGAGAGTTCCCTTCATCATTTACGCCGGTGACGAGGTCGTCGGCGCGGGCGACGATGCCAACATCGAGAAAGTCCGGCAGCGCACGCAGAACCTGATCACCGGCGTGGTCGAAGCCGCCGACCAGAAGGACATCGAGAAGATCGCCAAGGTCAACCCGGTCGTGCGCGTGTTCTCGTTGCGCCCGGAGTGGCAGGCGGTCTTGCAACCCGAGGAAGTCGCCAGCAAGTTCGTGCTGGCCGCGCGGGAACGCAACCACCGATTGTTGTACGTGCGCCCCTTCTACCGCATCGCGGACACGGAAATTTTTCTGAAAAAAATCACGGAAGGGCTCGAGAAAGCCAGCCTGAAGCTCGGCACGCCCGCACCGCTCGAGTTCAGCCAGAACAAATTGCTGCAACGCCTGTCGCTGATCGGGCCATTGCTGGGATTGGCGCTTTTCGTGACCTGCCTGGCCTGGGGTTGGCTGGCTGCGCTGACGGCGCTCGGCGTGCTGGGCTTGTCGTTCGTCGGCGGTGGCTTCGGCTCGAGCGGCGAGGCGCTCTTAGCGGCTTGCGTCTTCCCGGTGCTGGGATTCGCGCTTTCCCGGCGGCAGAACCCGGTCGGCGGTGGCATCGACTGGTTGCGCGCGACCGCGATTTCCATCATGGGCGCGTTCTTCGTCAGCGCGTTGGGCGCAGGTCGCAACGAAGTCCTGGCGCTCGAGCCGTTCCGGGGCGTGGCCCTGACGCTGGCGCTGCCGCCGTTGCTGCTGGCCTTGACGATGCTGCCCAGACAGGACATCCGCAAGACCATCCGCGACCTGTGGAACCAGCCCGTCAGCCTGGGCACGCTGGCGCTCGCGTTGGTGGCGCTGGGGGCGATCGCGCTGGTGCTGTTGCGGCGCGGCAACACGCCCGCCGTCAGCGTCAGCGCCACCGAAACCAAGGTGCGGGCTGCCCTGCAGGATTCCTTGATTCGCCCGCGCACCAAGGAAATCCTGTTGCATCCGATGGCGATCCTCGGGCTGACCCAACCGTGGCCCGTGTGGTTCACGAATTTGCTCTTGCTGGGCGGCGTGATCGGGCAGGGCTCGATCATCGACACCTTCGCCCATTACCACACGCCAATGCTGATTTCCCTGCTGCGCACCGTTAACGGCATCGCCTTCGGTGCGGTCATCGGTGCGGTCGTGTCGCTCTTGGTGTGGGTCGCGCGGCAATTTTTCGAGGCTCGAGCCTCGAAGCTGGAAGGCTCGCGTGCCTGACGGTTCCGGATCGCTTCTCGAGGCTCGAGCACACCGTCCAGCGCGGTGCGCTAAAAATGCCGTCCCAGACGGTGTTCTCTGTGTCAAGGGGCTGGCGTGACCCTGGAGCGCGGCCACCGCATCCGCGAGGTGCTTTCAAAGCGCCAGCCGGACTTGACGGTGCTGCTGGAACGCGTCCACAAGCCGCACAACCTCTCCGCGATCCTGCGATCCTGCGATGCGGTCGGGGTGTTCGAGGCGCACGCCGTATCGGCGGACGGTCGCGTGCCGACCTTCAACGAAACCAGCGCCAGCGCCGAAAAATGGGTTCCGTTGATCACGCACGCCGACACGCCAGCCGCGTTTGAACACCTGCGCGCCAGGGGCTTTCAGATCATCGCCACGCACCTGTCTGAGCGCGCTCAGGATTACCGACAGATCGATTACACCCGCCCGACCTGCGTGCTCTTGGGCGCGGAGCGCTCGGGCGTGTCCGACGAGGCTGCAGAATCCGCCGATGCGAACATCATCATCCCGATGCGCGGCATGGTGCAGAGCCTGAACGTCAGCGTGGCCGCCGCCGTGATCCTGTTCGAGGCGGCTCGACAGCGCGCCGAGGCGGGTTTCTACGACGAGCCGCGGCTCGAGCGGAGCACGTTGGAGCGCATCGGGTACGAATGGTTGCACCCGCGCGAGGCCGAACAGTTCCGATCCAGGGATGAACCCTACCCACCATTTGATACGGACGCACCGGAGCTGCAACCGTGAGCAATCCGGGTTCCAGACGCGCCCTGGTGATCGCCGCCGAAAAAACCGCGACCGAACTCGCGTCCGCCCTGAGCGTTCACGCCGACCTCGAGGTGCGCGTCCTGACCCAATTTGAACCCCTCGGCGACCTGCTGAGCGTACCCGACGTGATCCTGCTCGAGCGCGAACTGCCAGATGTGGATGGCCTGAAAGTGCTCGAGCGCTTGCGGCAGCTTCCAGGCGGTGCGCACGTCCCGGTCGTGGTGATCGCGCACGCCTGGGACGCGGACAGCTTGGCGCGCGCCGCTCGGCTGCGCGCGAACTCGTGCCTGCGCTGGCCGGACGAAGGCGCGAATCGGGCAGCGTGGCTGCAAGAGATCGGTCGTTTCTGGGTCGCCATCAACGAACCCGCAAATTGATCTCAAGGCGTCTCGATGAAGTCTCGAGCAATGTCGGTGAGGGCCGCAAGGGTGAAAGGAAAAAGGAAGACCATGGGTCGGGCAGCACATCCGAACTCTCGACCCTCACTTTTGCCTTTTGCCCTTCGCCTTCATACACACGTTCTAAACGGCTCGGCCCGTGACCGCGCCCACGGCCCGCACCAGATCCATGTCGCTGTACGGCTTCACCAGGTAACGCAAGTTTGAAAGCTTGGAGCGCCAGCCGCGCGGTTCCTCACGCACGATCGCGATGATCGGCGTGTGGGCGCGACCCTTGACGGAACGCAGAACTTTGGCGGCCTCGTTCGGTTCCGGCCAATCCAGCAGCACGCTGTTCGGACGGTGCGCCGCCAGCAACTCGCGGGCGCGCTCCAAGTTGTTGGCGGTCATGATCCGGTAGCGCTCGCGCGTCAGGGCCATCGTCACCAGGCGGCGCGTGCTGACGCTGGGCGTGACGATCAGCACCCACGGGTCTTCGGGGCGCACGGCGGCCTCGCGCAGCAGCCCGGCTTCAAACAGCATGAACAGCTGTCGGTAGGTTTCGCCCTCCGGGATGTCCAGTTCAGCGGCGATGCTCGAGGCGGTGCGGATGCCGTCGACCATGTGCAACAGTTCCCACTGGCCGACGTTGAGTTTCTCGCCTTCCTGAACTTCTCCGGCGTTGACGGCGTGTTCCAGGACGGTGTGCGGCTTGACCTGTCCGCGACGCCATTCGTCCAGACGGCGCGCGGCTTCAAACAAGAGCGATTCGGGTTCCAGGATGTGCGGCGTGGGTACCTGTGAGGCTTCCGGGCCGCGCTCCTTGAAGTTGAACCGCGAACGCGGGTTGTCGCTCCAGACGAGCATCTCGGTGATGGCGTCCAGCACTTGGGCTTCAAGGGCGGCCCTGAGGTCTTCTTCGGTGATGATCCCCGACCTGACCGCCATCATGCCCAACGGCGTGTGCGGGTTCTCTGAGACCTGCCTCGAGATCAGGCGTTGGACTTCTTCTAAAGCCATCAATTCCAACCTGACCAGGTACTCGCCCAGGTTCGCGCCGTCCTCGACGCGGGCGTACAGCACCTTGCCGCCCTCGACGTGAACCCTGGCCTCGCGATCGTCGAGCTTGACCGTCAGGACGCCCGATTTGCGCCCTCCGGCGATCAGGTTAAAGATGTCGCTCAACGGTACTTCTCGGAGTCGCCCCTGGATCATGCCAGGCCACTGTAGCAAGGGAAACCTGCTGGCTCAGGACAAATCCGACACCGGGCGGTCGCGGGTCACGAGTCGCGGGTCACGGGTGAACAGCGTTGGTTCTCGAGCCTCAATTCACCGTGCTTGGAGCCTCAAACATCGTCCAGGACGGTTTTTGCTCAACCTCTGACCCCTGAGTTCTGACCCCTGACCGCCCCTCGCGCGACGCGAAGTCCTGCGACGGTCTATACTCTGTCCTCGTATGCGTCAAATCGTCGTCGGCACGCGAGGCAGCCTTCTCGCACTCGCGCAGGCCCGTTGGGTTGTTGCTCGGCTCAAGGAAGAATGGCCGGACACCGAATTCAAACTCCAGACCATCGCGTCCAGACCGGGCAAGGTGGGCGATGATCCGCGCCTGACGCTGGTGCAGGATTTGCGGGCTGCGTTGGCGGACAACCGCATTCACATCGCGATTCACAACCTCAAGGACGTGCCGACCGCCCCGGCTTCTGAAATCGAGGTCGCCGCGATCACCAAACGCATCGAGGCGCGCGTGGCGCTGGTCGGACGCGCCAACTGCAAATCCCTCGAAGGGCTGCCGCAGGGTTCCAGGGTCGGCGTCTCGAGCCCATTGAGGACGGCCCTGCTGCGCGCGTACCGTTCGGACGTGATCGCCAAGGATCTGCGCGGCGAGGTGGATGCGCGCCTGGAAGCCCTGACGACCCTGGAATACGACGCGGTGCTGCTGGCCGCCGCCGACCTGATCCAGTTGGAATTGCGCAACCGCATCGACGATTTGATCGCGCCCGACATCATCACGCCCACGCCCGGTCAGGGCGCGCTGGCGCTCGAGGTGCGCGCCGACGACGACATCGCCGCCGAGTGCGCCTACGGCATTCACCACCACGCCAGCGACGACCGCATCACCGCCGAACGCGCCTTCCTCTCGGGCCTGGGCGATGACCCGCGCGCGCCCGTCGGTGCGCTGGCCGTGATCGGCGACGACGGCGTGCTGACCCTGGAAGGCTGCGTGGCTGACCCGGAGGGCTCGCAGGTCATTCGCGCCAGTATCGAGGGCGACCCCGACGAGGCCGAAGACCTGGGCGCCGAACTGGCCGAGGACGTGCTGGCGCAGGGCGGCGAGGCCTTGCTGAAAAAAGCCGGGGTCGAACGCCCGGCCAAATAAACGATCTCGATTCTCGAGAACACCGTCTGGCACGGTGTTCTTTTGTTTGCAATCCCGGCGTGCTGGACGGTGTTTGGAAGTCACGGAAAAACGGGCGGTATCTCGGGGAAGCTCCGGCCTGAAATCTTCGGCGGACGGTGGGTACGATGCTTTCATGACCGATCTAGAATGGCTCGAGCGCATCAGCGCCGCCGACGCGACCGCCACCGCCGAAACCAGAACCGTGGTGGACACGGGCGCGTTCAAGCTGCTGCTCAACCCGAACGACGATTTTCCGGGTGTGAACTGGGCGACGCCCCTGAAGCCCGACCCGAGCGAACTCGAGATCAGCGCCATGCAAGATGCCTTCCGCGCCCACGACCGCACGCCGCGCCTCGAGTTCATCGGCGAATGCTGGCCCGGTCTGAGCACCTCGCTCGAACGCGCGGGTTTCAACTCCGAGGGTGACGCGCAGGACATCATGATCGTCACGCCGGAAACCTTCAGTCCATCCAGCGCGTCCGACGTGACCGTCCAGTTCCTGCTGCCCGACGACCCGGACGCGCTTTTCGCGGCCTACCTCGAGACGCAGGCGCGCGGCTTCGGCTACGGCGAAAACGCGCCCACGCCCGAACAGATTTCCGGCTGCCGCGATCAGATCAGCGCCGGTCGCCGCGCCGCACTCGCGTTTCTGGGTGAACGCGCCGTGGGTGCAGGCACGACCCTCGGAACCGACCTGGCCGAACTCCAGGGCGTCGCCACGCTCCCCGACGCGCGCCGACGCGGGGTTGCGGCCAGCCTCTCGAGCGCGCTCGTGGCCGGGGTGCTCGCACGCCATGGGGACGCCGTGTGGCTGTCCGTCGAGAATGACGCCGCCCGCGCCTGCTACGCCAAGATCGGGTTCTGGCGGATCGGCTCGAGGCTGAATTACAGCATCGGTTGAGAAGCCCGTCCTGGACAGCGTTTTTCAACCTCGAGAAATCGCGTCCTGGACGGTCTTCCCGAAATCCTCGCTTCGAGAACACCCGAGCAGGACGGGTTGATTCTTGGGGATGTGATCGAGCGCATCTCGAGGGAAGGGCAACCATAAAGGTTGCCCCTCCGGGACACGGGTTTCGTCGTTACGCTCGCGGCTGAACACGCCATCAAACTGGCGGGTGCGAGAAATCCAATCCTCGAGCCTCAGATGCAGAAGTTCGTGATGATCTCACTCGGAACCGCGAAGCGCTGCTCAGGCCCGCCCGCGATGTGGTACTCGACCACGGGAACCAGGTAGGCGCTGACGCCCTTGCGCGCGCGCTTGCCGCACAGCACGCCGGGTTTCAGGCTGGGCGCGACCACCGCAAAAGAAAAACCCCTGGACGGTTTGACCTTCAGCTTCAACTCGAGCGCATTCGCAAAGCTCGCACCTTCGGGCGGCGTAGCGTCGCTCGCGCCATCAGCCACGCGCTGCGACCAGACATCGAGCTTGTCCATCCAGGCCGTGTCGTAACTGGCGCGCACCAGCACCCGATTCGAGGCCAGCGCGCTCGGCGCGTACACGATCCGATCGACCGTCAAATCCAGTGGGTTGTCGTTGAAGACGCGCATGGCGGCCAGCAACCCGTTGGTCGGAGCCTGAATCATCACGACTTCCTCGAATTTGACGGAATCGTCCAGGCCGGGTTTCAGGTACAGCACGCGGTTCGGGCCGACCGGAACGCGCGTTTTCACGTTTTTAG
>CAXTKV010000093.1:0-19024 GCA_964244895.1 uncultured Deinococcales bacterium | reverse complement strand
CCCTTGTACATCGGTTCGCGCTTCTCGGCGATGTAATCGAATTCCTCGCGGAAGAGCTTGTACGCGGCCTGTACGGGCATGATGCACGAATCGGCCAGCAGACAGAATGACTTGCCTTTGATGTTGCCGAACAAATCCTCGAGAATTTTCACATCGCGCAGTTCGCCCTGACCGGACACGAGCTTTTCCATGATGCGCGTCATCCAGCCCGCGATGCCCTCGCGGCACGGCGTGCACTTGCCGCAGGATTCGTGGGCGTAGAAGCGGACGTAGTTGTACATCATGTTGACGATGTCGCAATTCTTCGGGAGCAAGATGATTCCGCCCGTACCCAGGAACGTACCTTTGGCGGCGCAGTTCTCGTAGTCGGCGGGCATGTCCAGAATTTCGTCCGTCCACGGCAGAATCGGTGTGCTCGAGCCGCCGGGGTTGAAGCCTTTGATTTCTTCGGTTGGGCCGCCGCCCCAGGTGTAGATGATCTCGCGATAGGTCGTGCCCAGGGGCAGTTCGTAGACGCCGGGGCGTTTGACCGGGCCGGAGATGTGGAACAAGAAGTTGCCCTTGGATTTTTCCGTGCCCATCCCCGCGAACCAGTCCGCACCGTGGCGCATGATCAGCGCGGCGCTGGCGATGGAGATGACGTTGTTGACGGTTGTGGGCATCCCGAAGATGCCCGCCTGAGCCGGGAAGGGCGGCTTCAATCTCGGGTTGGCGCGCAGACCCTCGAGCGAGTTCATCAGCGCGGTTTCCTCACCGCAGATGTACGCGCCCGCGCCCCGGTGAACAAAAACGTCCATGCGCTTGCCGAAGCCCAACGCGTTTTCACCGACGATACCGGCTTGTCTGGCTTCCGCGATCGCGGCCTCAAGCCGTCTGGCGGCCAGGATGTACTCGCCGCGAATGTAGATGTATCCGACGGTCGCGCGCATGGCGTGCATGCCGATCAGCATGCCTTCAATGAGTTGGTGCGGGTCCTGCTCGATCAGGTAGCGATCCTTGTACGTGCCCGGTTCGGACTCGTCGGCGTTGCAGACCAGGTAGTGCTGCTTACCGTCGTCTTTGGGCATGAACGACCATTTCAGGCCGGTCGGGAATCCCGCGCCGCCGCGACCGCGCAGGCCAGATTTCTTGACCTCGTCCTGAACCTGCTCCGGGGTCAATCCGAGGGCTTTTTTCGCGCCCTCGTAAGCACCGTTTTTCTGGGCGTACTCGAGCGTCCACGATCCCGCCACGCCGACGTGTTCGTACAATCGCACGCGGAAGCGCGGGTCGAGTCCCGAGGTGATCGGTTTGGGTTTCTCGGGGGCTTCAATGGTGGCGGTCATGCGTTTCCTCCTCGGGAAAGGCAGGTGAAAGGTGAACGGTGAAGGGTAAAAGTCAGGGCTGGGGTTCCTTTGACCTTTGACCTTTCACCCTTGACCCCTTCCGTAAACACCGTCCAGCACGCGAGTTTCGGTGTGCGTTCAGGACGGTGTTCCTCGAGCGCGAGCCTCACGATGCACCACCGGGGGTTGTGGGCGCGAAGTACACGATCTGGCCGTCCGCCGTCATCTGCCCGACGCGTCCGTCCGCCTCGCGCACAACGGTCACGGGCGAGCGCACATCGCTCTCGGGCAGGCTACCGTCGCCTCGAGCCTTGAGGTCGTCCAGGAGCGCCTCGAGCCGCTTTTTGGTCAATCGCTCAAAATAACCTTCGTCGGAGACCTGAATCGCGGGGCCGGTTCCGCACGATCCCAGGCACTCGACGCGCTGCAAACTGAACAGGCCGTCCGGCGTGACCTCGCCGGGGCCGATCTCGAGCTTGTCTTGTAAATGATCCCAGACCTGATCCGACCCGACCAGCGCGCAGGAGAGCGTCATGCAGACCTGCAGGTGGTACTTGCCGGTCGGGAGTTCGTAGTAGGTGCTGTAGAAGCTCATGACGGATTTGACTTCGGTCGGGGTGGATTCGATGATCTCGGCGATCTCGCGGATGCGGTCATCCGAGATGTAGCCCTCGCTGGTCTGGACGATGCGCAGGAGCGGCATGACGGCGCTGCGCTTGCGGTCGGCGGGGTATCTCGAGAGGATGTCCTGGAGCTGCGCGGGTTTGTCGCTGAAGAATCCCATGCGGTCTCTCCCTTACCGATCCACGTCGCCCATGACGGGGTCGAGGCTGGCAATGACGGTGATCAAATCGGCGAACAAACCGCCCTTGCCGGCGTGCGGCAGGGCTTGCAGGTTGACGAAGCTCGGTGCGCGCCACTTGATGCGGTACGGCATCGAACCGCCGTCGCTGACGATGTACGCGCCCAACTCGCCGCGAGCAGATTCGGTCGGCACGTAGGCTTCGCCCCTGGCGGGGTGAAAGCCCTCGGTCACGAGCTTGAAGTGGTGGATCACGGCCTCCATCGAGGTCTCGAGTTCCTCGCGCGGGGGCGGCGTGATCTTGCGGTTCGGGTCTTGCACGGGGCCGGGGCGCAGGCGTTCGAGGCACTGCCGCACGATCTTGACGCTCTGGATGATTTCATCCAAACGCACCGTGAAACGGTCCAGGCAATCGCCGTTCGTGCCGACTGGCACGTCGAAATCGTAGTGCTCGTAGCCGGAGTACGGCGCAAGCTTGCGGTAGTCCAGGTTCACACCGGAGGCGCGCAAGTTCGGCCCGGTCAATCCCAGGTCGAGCGCTTCATCGGCGGTGATCGTACCGACGCCTTCGGTGCGCTCGAGGAAGATCGGGTTGCTGATGAACAGCCCACGCATCTGGGCGACGCGATCCTCGAAGCCGTTCAGGAAGGCGCGCACAGCGTCCTCGAAGCCGCTCGGCAGGTCGCGCGCCAGGCCGCCGACGCGGAAGTACGCCTGGTGCATGCGCTGGCCGCCCGCCATCTCGAGCAGATCGAGGACCGATTCGCGGTCCTTGAACCAGTAAAAGAACGGCGAGATCGCGCCCAAGTCCAGCAATCCCGTACCAAAAAAGACCGTGTGGCTCGAGATGCGGTTGAGTTCGGTCATCATCACGCGGATGACCTGGGCGCGCTCGGGCACTTTCGCGTCGGTCAATCGCTCGACCGGCAAGGCCAGCGCCAGCTCGTAAGCCAGGCCGTGCAGGTAATCCATGCGCGGCGCGAAGGTGAAGTTCTGCGTGTACGTGCGGTTCTCCATCGTCTTTTCGAAGCCCGAGTGCAGATACCCGATGTGCGGCACGACTTTGGTGACGTTCTCGCCTTCCATGTCCACCACGACGCGCAACACGCCGTGCGTGCTCGGGTGCTGCGGCCCGACGTTCAGGGTCATGGTTTCCGTGTGCAGCAAGCCCGAGCCGCCGACCAGGTTCGAGCGCTCCGGCAGCGCGACTTCGGCTCGAGACTCGAGTTTCGGTGCTTTCTTCGGTCGTTCTGCGGGTGTGGTCATACGCGCACCTCTCGAGCATCCCTGCGCAGGAACACCGTCCCGCACACGAATTGAATATTGCGTCCTGGACGGTGTTCTTGCGGCATCAGTTCTCTCCCCGCGCGGGTTTGACCATGCTGGTGGGCGAATCCGTCGGCAGTTTCGGCGTCAAACTCGAATCGATGCGCGAGCCACCGCGCCAGCCGGTCAAGCCGGAATCCTTGCCGGTCAAACCCGCGCGGAAGGCGGCTGGATCGATGAAGCGCCCCTCGCGGAAGAGCGTCGGCGATTCACCGAGCGGGAAGTCCTTGCGCAACGGATGCCCATCCAGATCCTCGGGCGTCAGGATTTTTCTGAGGTCGGGATGACCCTCGAACTCGATGCCGAACAGGTCGTAGACCTCGCGCTCGTGCCAGTCGGCGGTGCCCCACAAGTCCGTGACGCTGGGCAATTTCACTGCGTCCGGCACGAAGACCTTGACCAGCACGCGCTCGGCGGTGGCCGGATTGGTCAGGTTGTAAACGACCGCGAAGCGTTCAGGCATGAACTCCGTGTGCTCCAGATAGTCAATCCCCAGCACGTCGGACAGCAAGCGGAACCCGGCGGCTTTCAGTTCAAACAGGTACGCCTTGTACGTGTCCCTGGGCGCGATCACCGTGTGAAACGGATTTTCTTTCGGGTCGTGGACGGTGTACCCGCGCGTTTTGGCGAGTTCGAGCGCCCGCTCGAGGCTGACGGCGCTCATCGCGTCCAGGCCTCGACCATCGGCAGGGGCGTGCCGAAATCGTCTATGGATTCGCCGCGAATTTTTTTCTGCAGTTGCATCACGCCGTAAATCAGTCCCTCCGGGCGCGGCGGGCAACCGGGCACGAAAACATCGACCGGAACGACAGAATCGACGTTCTGTACGATGGCGTAATTGTTGAACATGCCGCCCGAAGACGCGCAGGCGCCCATCGAGATGACCCATTTTGGATCGGGCATCTGGTCGTAAACGCGGCGCATGACGGGAGCCATCTTCTTTGAGAGGCGCCCAGCCACGATCATCACGTCGGATTGGCGCGGGCTGGCGCGAAAGACTTCGGAACCGAAGCGCGCCAGGTCGTTGCGCGCGTCCGTCGAGGCCATCATCTCGATCGCGCAGCAGGCCAGACCGAAACTTGCGGGCCACAAGGAGTTGCTTCTGCCCCAGGCCACGAGCTTTTCCAGGCTGGAAAACAGGATGCCCTCGTTCTCGAGTTCTTGCACGTCCTTCTCGAACAGATCCTTCAATCCCGGCATACGCACGCTCCCGCCCGAGGGTGAATCACTTCCACTCGAGCACGCCCTTCTTGAGGATGTAGAAATAGCCGACCGCGACCAAGGCCACGAACGCGAGCGCTTCCCAGAAGGCGAACACGCCGAGCTTGTTGTACGCGATGGCGAGCGGATAAAAGAATGCGGTCTCGATGTCGAAGATGATGAAGAGCATGGCGACCAGGTAGAAGTGAACCGGAAAGCGTTGCGGGGTCGCGCCGATCGGGTCGTTGCCGGACTCGTAGGGCATGAGCTTGGTTCGGCTGGGCTTTTTTGGTCCCAGAACCGCGCCGACCATCAGCGCCAGCACGCCGATGCCCGCGGCGACGATCAGCATGATGATGACGTTCAGGAATTCGTTGATGGAATCCACTCCTCTCGAGTATGACAACCATACCACAGCTCGTGCGACTTTTCACTTATCGTGGTAAGTCAAGAAAAACCCTCGTTCCTGGAATGTACCACGATGTCCAGAGCCGAGAGCGAGGTCGAGAAAGCACCCGAGTGACGGTCATCAGGATTGGCCACACCGACATTAAATCGGCTCGAAAACAATCGGAATTTCGGTACGTTCACCAGCCATCAAGACTCGACAGAACTCGGCTCGAGCCCGACTTCAATCACCATGAACACCGCAAATCGCTCAAACCAGGGCGTACTGAGCCAGAGACAGCGCCTCGCCGTCGAGTCTCTGAACGCCGGGCAAACGACCATCGATCCAGGACTGCAAGAACACGCGCACCGCACCCGGATCGAACTGCCGCCACGCGCCACGAACCAGATCCTTGACGATCTCGAGATTCGACTTTGAAGGGGCGTAACTGCGACCGCTCGTCATGACATCAAAAGAATCTGCCACGGCAATCAGGCGCGCGGTCAACGGAATACCTGTGCCGGAGAGGTGATCCGGGTAACCCGTGCCATCCCAGCGTTCGTGGTGCGATCTGACGGCGTGCGCGTAGCCTTCGAGTCCGGGCACGACCCACAAGAGTTCGTAGCCCATCACCGCGTGGCTGCGCACGCGACTGCGCTCGTGAGGATTGAGCGCCCGATCTGCGTCCAGCACCGGCTGCGAAACGCAAAGCTTACCGATGTCGTGCAAGAAGGCCGCGCCGCGCATTCTGGTGCGCATGAAATCAGGCACCTCGAGCGCGCTGGCGACCGCACCGACGTACTCGGAGACGCGAACGCAGTGTTCGTAAGTGGCCGGATCTTTGAGCCAGAGCGCACGCACGACGACGCGAACCTCGCTCGAATCCGGATCTGCCACGGGCAAATACGAAGGCACGGCGGGCTGGATGACGGCTTCCGTCTGGGTTGACTGGAATGTCTCCACGTTGAACCTCGCGTTTGAACATCATGCTGCACTAAAATGAGAGTTCGGTAAATCGTCTGAGACACAAAGTTATCACGGTGAAAAGGAACGGTAGGATCATCTGGTGAGCGCCCCGAAGTCCTCGAGCCCAACCAAAACCACCGCTCAAGCCATCGTCAAATCGGCCAGCCGGAAGCGACTCGAGAATTTCCACCCCTGGGTTTTCAGGAGCGACCTGCTGCGGGTTGATGGCCAACCTGGCAACGGGGAAGTGGTGGATGTAGTAGACGAAAACGGCGGCTTCATCGGGCGCGGTTACGTCAACCCGGACGGAGCGTTCCCGGTACGAATTCTGACGCTGGAGCGCAAAACGATCGACCTGGGGTTTTACCGGACGCGCATCATGAACGCCATCCAAAAGCGTGGGGTGCTGCCCGGAACGGACGCGGTGCGGCTGGTCAACGCCGAATCGGACGGCTTGCCCGGTTTGATTGTCGACCGATTCGGATCGTTTCTGAGCGTGCAACTCAGGAACGCCGGAACCGAGCGCGACCGCGAGCTGATCGTGGAAGCGCTGCGGCTCGAGACGGGCGCGCAGAGCGCTTTTGAGCGATCCGACACCAGCGAACGCCACAAAGAAGGGCTCGAGCCTCGGGTTGGGGCGCTGTGGGGCGAAGTGCCGGAACGCGTCACATTTCACGAGGACGACCTGAAGCTCGGGTTCTCCGTGACGCAGGGGCAAAAAACTGGGTTTTACCTCGACCAGCGCGAGAACCGCCGCCGATTGGCGAGCATGGTCGATGCCTCGAGCCGCGTGCTGGACGTGTATTCTTATACGGGCGGGTTTTCCTTGCACGCCGCCAAACGCGGTGCGACAGCCTTCGCGGTCGATAAAGATCCCATCGCGCTGGCCACGCTCGAGACGATGGCGCGCGCCAACAACCTGGAATCTCGGATCGGCACGCGGCTCGGGGACGCGCTGGAGGTGCTGGATCAACTCGTGCGCGAAAAGCGCAGCTTCACGCACGCCATCATCGACCCACCGACCCTGGCCAAGCGCAAGGATGAAGTCACGGCGGCCAAACGCATCTTCACGATTGCGACCAAGAACGTCCTGAAGATGCTCAGTCCGGGCGGGATCGTGTTCGTGTCCTCGTGCGCGTTTCACATCAAACTGGACGATCTGATCGAGGCGACGCGCTTCGCGGCCAGCGACGCCGGACGCAGACTCGAGATTCTGGACGTGAGCTTTCAGCCCGTGGATCACCCGTGGATTCTGCAAATCCCCGAAAGCCTGTACCTGAAGACGTTAATCCTGCGTGCCGATTAAGGGACACCGTCCAGCACGCAAATGCTTGATTCTCGAGAACACCGTGTGGGACGGTGTTCTCGAGAAAGTCGAGGCGAGCTGAACTCGAACCCACCGCGATCGCGCGAGGGCAAAAACAAGATTCACCCCGCGAGAACCTCAGCTTCGCTTCGGAATCATCTCTCGCCGCGAGCCTCAACGCATCCGGTCGCGCACGTCGTCCAGGGCGGCATCAAAGGATTTCTGAAAGGCCTCCTCGAGCGTCTCGTCCCTGGACAGCTCGTCCTGCTCAGAAATCATGCTGGCCTGCGCCCAACGGACGCGGGCGGTGTTGGCGCGGCTGACGTTGCCCTTGCGGGCCATCTCGCGGGCGATGATGCGGATCGCCTCGAAGGGTTCGCCGGTCGGTGGGAAGACCTTCTCGGTGCGCAACTCGTTTTCAAGTGAAACCAGGCTGACGTTGGCCACGATGCGCCCGCCGGAGCGGCGCAAGAAAATCTGGTCGATCGACCACTCGCGCACGGCGCGGATCGGTCGCCAGTCGTCGCGGCGCGGGCGTTGTGGTCGGCGACCCATCGAGGACAGGCTATCGGCTCGAGCCCGACTGCACAAGCGCTCCAGGGCACGCGACGCGAAGCTCGCGCCTTTTCGATTTCGGGGAGACCGTCCCGGACGCGAATTCTCGATCCCGAGAAACACCGTCCCAGACGGTCTTTCCAGTCAATCGAGACTCGAGCGGCGGCGCGCCGAACCGAAGCGGGGCGGGTATGCTTTTCGCATGAGTTTGCCCAACGACCGATTCCAACACGAGGGATTGACCTTCGACGACGTGCTGCTCCTGCCCGCTTACAGCGAGGTCACACCGGACGCGGTCAGCCTCCAGACTCGGCTGACGCGAAACATCGCGCTGAACGTGCCGCTGGTCAGCGCGGCCATGGACACCGTCACCGAGACCAGCATGGCGATCGCGATGGCCCGCGCGGGCGGCATCGGCGTGGTGCACAAGAACATGAGCCCGGAACGGCAAGCCGAGATGGTTCGCAAGGTCAAGCGTTCTGAATCCGGAATGATCGTCGATCCGATCACCCTGCCGCCGAGCGCGACGCTGGCGCAGGCCGAGCAGATGATGGGCGAGTACCGGATCTCCGGCGTGCCGATCATTGCGCAGGACGGCACGCTGCTGGGCATCGTCACCAACCGCGATCTGCGCTTCGAGGACGACCTCTCGAGGTTGGTGTCCGACGCGATGACCCGAGAGAACCTGGTGACCGTGCCGGTAGGCACGACCCTGAGCGCCGCCAGGGAAATCTTCAAGCACAACAAGATCGAAAAATTGCTGGTGGTCGACGGGCACGGGAAACTGTCCGGGTTGATCACGATCAAGGATCTTCAAAAAAACCTGCGTTACCCGTCCGCCGCCAAGGACTTGCTGGGGCGCTTGCGGGTGGCTGCCGCCGTGGGCGTGTCTCAGGATTTGCTCGAGCGGGCCGCCGCGCTGGTCGAAGCTGGTGTGGACGTGCTGGTGCTGGACAGCGCGCATGGGCATTCCAGGAACATCCTGGATGGCGTATCCACGCTCAAGGAGCGCTTCAACGTGGACGTGATCGCCGGAAACGTGGCCACCAGGGACGGCGCGAGGGCGCTGATCGAACGCGGCGCGGACGCCGTCAAGGTCGGCATCGGGCCGGGTTCGATCTGCACGACGCGCGTAGTCACGGGCATCGGCGTGCCGCAGATCACCGCAATTTTCGAGTGCGTGGCCGCCGCGCTCGAGGCCAACGTTCCGATCATCGCGGACGGTGGCATCAAGCAGACGGGCGATCTGGCCAAAGCCATCGGCGCCGGAGCCTCGAGCGTGATGATCGGCGGGTTGTTCGCGGGCACGGACGAGGCGCCCGGCGAGGGCATCCTGCGCGACGGTCGGCGCTACAAGTCGTATCGCGGCATGGGGTCTTCGGGCGCGATGAACCAGGGATCGAGCGACCGTTATTTCCAGTCCGGTTCCAGGAAGTTCGTGCCGGAAGGCATCGAAGGCATCGTGCCGTACAAGGGCCCTGTCAGCGACGTGATCTACCAGATGGTCGGCGGTCTGCGCGCCGCGATGGGCTACACCGGTTCGGCGGACATTCTGACGCTTCAGACGCAGTCCAAATTCACGCGCATCACGATGGCCGGATTGATCGAATCGCACCCGCACGACGTCACGATCACGCAGGAAGCACCGAATTACTCGCGGTGAACAAATCGTGCAAGCGCTGATTTGCGCGTCGAGCAGAAATCGATGGAGCGGAAGTTTTGCACCGCACCGGATACCCTGAAGTCTGGCTGATTCGGCACTCAGGCGAGCCCCCAGACGCCAAAACTCGAGCAACCTATCGGCTCGAGAACCCGACTGATTGAGCCGCACCCGAACCCTCAAACTTATCTCGAGTACCCAGGAGAGACCGTCCAGCACACCAATTAGAAATCACGTCCCGAACGGTCTTCAGGGACAATCGAACCGGAGAAACCCATGAACATCGCGTTGATCGCCACCGTCTTCGTCTTCATTGCCGGTATCGGCATCGCGTTGCAATCACCGATGATCGGCATGCTCTCGGGCCGTCTGGGGCCGCTCGAGAGCGTCTTCGTGGTGCATCTCGGCGGCGCGATCCTGTCCGGCATTCCGCTCGCGTTGATGGCGGGCGGCAAGCTGGGCGCGTTGGGCGGCGTACCGTGGTACGCGTGGTTCGCCGGGGCCTTCGGTCTGGTCACGGTCGCGGCCATCGGGTTCGCCGTGCCGCGCGTCGGCGTGTCCGGCGCGACGGTCGCGCTGATCGTGGGGCAATTGTTGACGGCTGCGGTGGTGGATCACTTCGGCTGGTTCGGGGTTCACGTGCGCCCGTTCGACCCGGTTCGGATGGCGGGTTTCGCGCTCCTGCTGGCTGGCGCGTGGCTGGTGATCCGCCCAACCTGAATCAAACGGCAGCGTCCCGCACGTCATTTCTTGAGCGACGTGCTGGACGGTGTTTTCGAGCTGGAAACCTGAAAATCTCGAGGCTCGAGGCTCGCGGCTTGCGGCTCGCGGCTACCACATCGTTTCCGGCTTCTTGTGGCGCTAAAACTCGCGGTGTACCCTTTGCCAATGACCTCGACCCTTGAACCCCTCTTTTTGGAATTCGCGTCCCTGGAGGCGCGGCTGGCCGATCCGCAGGTGATCTCGGATCAGACCCAGTACCAGGCGCTCTCCAGGCGTTACGGCGAGTTGACGCCGATCGTCGGCATCGCGCGAGAATTGCACGAAGCCAACCTGCAACTCGAGGAAGCCCGAACGCTGGTGTTGGATCCAGACCTGGGCGAACTGGCCAGGGCCGACGTGGTGCATTTCGAGGCGTTGATCCCGGATCTCGAGGCGCGCTTCGAGGAGTTGACCTTGCCCAAAGACCCGGCGGACGAACGCGACGTGATCGTCGAGATTCGCTCCGGCACGGGCGGCACGGAAGCGGCGCTGTTCGCGGCAGATTTATTTCGGATGTACCAGCGGTTTTCTGAACGCACGGGCTTCAAGCTCGAGGTGCTCGATTCCAACGATTCGGAACTGGGCGGTTTCGCCAAGATCACGTTTGAAATTCGCGGGGCGGGTGCCTACCGCCAGTTCAAGTTCGAGTCCGGCGTTCACCGCGTCCAGCGCGTGCCCGCGACCGAAGCGGCGGGACGGATTCACACCTCGACCGCGACCGTGGCGGTGCTGCCGGAAGCCGAGGACGTGGATGTCAAGCTCGACATGACCGAGGTTCGCATCGATGTCTTCCGCTCCGGCGGGCACGGCGGTCAGGGCGTCAACACGACCGACAGCGCCGTGCGGATCGTCTACCGCGAGGGCACGCCCGACGAGATCGTCGTGACCTGCCAGGACGGGCGAAGCCAACTTAAAAATAAAGAAAAAGCCCTGACGGTGCTCCGATCGAGGTTGTTCGAGCGCGAACGCGAAAAATCCATGCGCGAACGCTCCGAGGCTCGCGCCTCGCAGATCGGTTCGGGTGACCGATCCGAAAAAATCAGAACCTACAACTACCCGCAGAACCGCGTGACCGACCACCGCCTGGAGGGGGACGCCAAGAACGCGCCGCTGGCGCAGGTGATGGAAGGTGACCTGACCCCGATCACGGACGCCCTGCAAGCCCTGGAGAAACGAGAAAAGCTCCAGACGCGCACCCAGGAATCCCAGAAGGTGCTGGCTGAAGGCGTGAGGGCCTGATGGCGCGGCGCGAATTGCTGGTCGCGGCGGCCATCATGCGCGATCGCCAGGGGCGCGTGCTCTTGGTCGCCAACGACTGGCAGGGTCTGGGGCGCGTGCGCTACACCGTGCCCGGCGGCATGGTCGAACACGGCGAGACGGCGCTCCAGGCCGTCAAACGCGAGGTGCTCGAGGAGACGGGCTTGAAAGTCAAGAAGATCAACCAGCTCGCGTACGCCGTTCACATCGAGGACGATCAGCGCGGCGAGCGCACCATCGTTTTCGCCTTCGATGCCGAATGGGACGGCTTGTTGAACCCTCGCGATCCGGACGGCTTCATCGTCGAGGCACGTTTTTTCGCGCCGGACGAGGCGATCAACAAGCTCGGGCCGGTGCCGATGCGCGAACCGCTGATGGATTACCTTCAGACCGGTGTGGCGGGGCGGTTTTACGGCTTTAACGGCTGGGATGGTCGCGGCGGCACGCGGGTTCCAGGTCTGTAAGAACGCCGTCCAGCACACGTTTTTCAGACCACATCCCGGACGGTGTTCTCGCTTTCATCGGGCCGCACATCACCGACCTCGAGACGATAGGCGCAGCACCCGAGCGTGCAGCGCAAGCTCGAGAATACGTGTCCGCGCTTCTTTTGTATCGTCCTGGACGGTTCACAGTCGCATCAGCTCGGGGCTGGATTGTACCTGGAGCCCACTTACGGCGCGTAGCGATGCGGGAAATACCGTGATCTCGAGATCAACGACGTTTTCAGGGCTACGCGCCAGACCCGCAAAACCTTCTACAAACCTTGTACATGAAGGCTCGTGGAAAACAAAAAACGCGGTCGTCTCGAGCCAACCGAGACGACCGCCAGAACACCGGTGAATCAGATCGAGAGCGCGTTCACCAAGGACGAGAGCTTGTGGCGCGCCATCGCCAGGTTGGCGTTGTTCTTGTCGAAGGCCATGTAGAAGAACAGGCTGCCGTGCTTGGGCGACATGCGGATCAGGTGGTACTGCTTGCCCAGGGTGATCAGGATGTCCTCGATCTGATCGTTCAGACCCAGTTCCTTCATGACCACCATCTTGCTGCGCACCACGTTGGTGTTGCCCGCAGCCGCGACATCCAGGTTCAGGCCGCTGCCGGCGGTGCCCAAGGCCATACCGCTGGCGTAATCCACGATGGCCACGCCGAGCGCGCCCTCGATTTGCATGCACTGGGCGAGGGTTTCTTTGACGTTCGATGCGACGGCGGTTGACATGGTTTTGCTCCTTGGTTCAGAACGAGTGGCTTGATTTGGCGCGGCGGACAGGGTTGAACTTGCCTTTTCTGGAGTCTCTGGCGGTTTTGGGCTGGCTTCCGGTTTTGTCCTGGCGATTTCTCGAGTTGGGGTTGGTGCTGAGGCTTTGTGTTGAACTCTGGCGTTCGGAGCTGGGGTTGATTCTTGGTCCGGTGCGAGTTGAGGCGGTTTGAGCAACCTCTTCAGCGGTGTGATGATCGGCATGTTGTTCTGCACTGGCCTGGTTTGAAGCGTGATCTGCGGGTTTTCCCACTTCAGCATCTCGAGCACCGCGTCTTCGGCGCAGAGCCGTCCCATTTCAGCCGTGACCGGAATTCCGATCGAGAATTGAATCCGCCCCGCCCGATCCTCCTGGCGCACGGCGACCGTGACCGAGTACCCTCCAGCTTCGATGATGCGCGCCAGTTCACCGAGGGGTTTTCCTGCCGCGACGGAGGCCAAATCTTGAAATGGAGGTAGAGGGGGCGAGAACTGAGACGTGGACAGGGACAAGGTGCTCCTCCATTCGGTTTTGGTACTTTTGCAGCTCGGTCATCTGGTGTTCTGCGCGCTCGGATGTACTGGATCAAGGTACGCTGTAGAACCTTTGTAAAACCTTACAAAATGGTTCGGGCTTACCGTTTCGACCCTCGAGCCGATCGGGTGCGCCACATTCCGAATGCGTTATGCCTGATGTTGCCGTCCTGGACGGCCTCTGGCGCGGCGCTCAGGCTCGCGGGGTGATGATCGATTTCCGACGGTAAGATGGCTTCATGCGTCAGGTCTTTTACAGCATCGCCATGAGCCTGAAAACGGGGCGCGAGAAAGCGCTCGAGGGCGACCGCGAAGGTGCCCTGGTCGAATACGGCAAGGCGCTCGGTGCGCTCCACCAGTTGCCGCCCGAACGAACACGCGACGTGCTGATGGCGCACGCCTACCTGAACCGCTATCAGACGCTGGCCCTCGAGAACAAGAATGCGGCCCTGGAAAGCCTGAACGTCGGCGTCAGTTACGCCAGATCCACGCGCGATCCGATCGCCCGAGCCCTGGCCGAGGAGTGCATCGCCGGGCTCGACGTGTCGATCTGAGAAAACACCGTCCAGCACGAGGCTTCATCCTCGCGTGCTGGACGGTGTTCCTGGAGAATGCTCAAGGCTCGAGCAGGCCGAGCAGATTCGGCACATGTTCGGCGTAATGGGCGTAGGTGTTGTTGGCGAGCGCGCCATCGACCGTATCGCCGAGAATCCGTGTGACCGCGTTCGGAGCTCGAAAAACATCGTCGGGCAACGATCTGACGAAATCGATGACGGACGCGCTCGAGTCGAGCCACGCCCGGTAAACCGTGGCCAATGGGTACGCGCGGCTCGAGAAGGCCGCACCCTGATTGAACGCGTCGTTCGCGTCGTGGTCGATGGCAAAGGGCTCGCCGCGCAAGG
Source organism: uncultured Deinococcales bacterium (assembly GCA_964244895.1). GTDB lineage: Bacteria > Deinococcota > Deinococci > Deinococcales > JAAFIG01 > CAXTKV01. The sequence goes on along the minus strand of CAXTKV010000093.1, from coordinate 4,807 downwards.
CCGCCTGCACTTCATTCATCGCGCGCTGCTCGTGAGCGATTAGGTGCGCCAGAAATTCCGCCAGCGACCACGCTCCAATCCGCGCGTTCCGGTCGAGGCGTTTGATCGCATCGTCCAGTCGCCCGGATTCTCGCTTCAAGCGCTCGACCAGTTCCGCCTTGCCGACCTGATCCACACCGGAGTTTAACGTTTCACAACTGCGATTTGAGGCTCGAGAGCAGGGTTTTCACGCCGTCCATACCGACCGCCAGAAGCTCCAGAAATTGTTCCTGGCTGATGGCCTCACCCTCCGACCCGCCCTGCACCTCGATGATTTGCCCGGCACCGGTCGCGATCACGTTCAGGTCGGCGGTAGCGGTCGAATCCTCCGCGTAATCCAGATCCAACCGCACCTCTCCCCCGACCAGTCCGACGCTGACCGCACCGACTTCGGCGCGGATCGGGTCGTCATCCAGGGTTCCGGCGCGCAGCATCTTGTCTGAAAGGTCATAAAGCGCCGCGAATCCAGCCAGGACGCTGGTAACGCGCGTGCCACCGTCCGCCTGGAGGACATCGCAGTCGATCACCAGGGTTTTATTGGCGAACAAATCCAGATCCACGATGCTCCTGAACGCCCGCCCGAGCAGGCGCTGGATTTCCTGGGTGCGCCCACCGACGCGTTGGCGCTCGCGCTGGGTGCGGTCGTGCGTGGCGCGGGGCAGCAGGGCGTATTCGGCCATCAACCAGCCGGTCGGCGGCAGGCGCTTGCCGTTGGCGTCCTTGCGGTCGCGCACGTGGTTCGGCACGACATTTTCCAGCGTGACGGTGCACAGGACGTGCGTGTGACCCAGTTTGACGGTCGCGGAACCTTCCGCGTAGCGGTTGGTGCCGCGCTTGACTTCGAGGCCGCGCAATTCTTTGGGGTCGCGTCCGACGCGCGGTTTAGCGTCGGGCATGGGCGACCTTCTCAGCTGGTTTTTGCCTGTGTTCCTGCGCGTGAGCCATCAGGTGCTCGATCTCGAGCAATCGCATCTCTCCCTCGACCCCGCCGATCACGCGAGCCGTATGTTGGTAGGCGTTGGGATCGCCGGTGACGTAATGGATGACCTCGCCAGGGTGGGCGCGCGGGTTGACCAATTCGCGCGCCTCGAGATCGCGCGCGACCACCTCTGAGACGACTTCCGCGCTGTCCACCAGGGCCACCTCCGGCCCGAGGAAGTCCGCGATCACCGGTTTCAGGATCGGGTAGTGCGTGCATCCCAGGATCAGGGCTGAAAGTTGAGGCCGATCCGACAGGTAGTGCCGCACCAGCAAACGGGCTTCCTCGGAATTGACCAGCCCTTCCTCGACGACGGGAACGAACATCGGGCAGGCCCTGGCCCAGACAGCCAGCCCCCTGGCCTCGAGTCGCGTCTGGTACGCGCCGGACGCGACCGTGCCTTTCGTGCCCAGAATCCCGACGCGCCCACCGGCCCCAGCCGCCGTCGCCGCCTCGACGCCGGGGTCAATCACGCCCCAGACCGGAACGGGCAGCTCGAACTCCAGTTGCGGTAGCGCGCAGCTCGAGGCGGTATTGCAGGCGATCACGACGGCTTTGGCGCCCTCGGAAACCAGGAAGTTCGAGATCTCTCTGGCGAACTGCCGCACCATCTCCGGCGGTTTGCGACCGTATGGCAGCCGAGCGGTATCGCCGACGTAAATGAAATCCTCGCCCGGCAGGCGCTCGCGCAGGGCCTTGAGGACGGTCAGGCCGCCCACACCGGAGTCGAACACACCAATCGGGGCATCGGCGAAAAAGGGCGCAGTCATCGCCGCAATTCTATGCCTTGCGCCGTGAGGCCGCCGCTCATCGTGGGCAGGTGCCAGGAACTCGCGTCCAGGACGGTGTTCTCAAAATGCAGTGAACACCGTCCTGGACGGTCTTTTAACGCATTAAGGGTAGCGCGCGGCGTTCGGGCGCGAGGTTCGGGTAGACGCGGTTGCGTCCCGCGCGTTTGGCCGCGTACAGCTGCTCGTCCGCGCCGGACAACAGGCGTTCGTGGTTCTCGAGGCTCAGGTCGTCGCTCAACCCCAGGCTGAGCGTGACGCGCAGGTCCGCGTGAAAGACCGACCAGTCGTAATCCTGCACGGCGCGCCGGATGCGCTCGCAGAGCGTGAAGGCCGACCTGGCCTCCAGTCCGTCGAGCAGCAGCACGAATTCCTCGCCGCCGTAGCGCGCCACCAGGTCGGATTCCCGGCAGTTGGCGCGCAGGATTTCCGCCACCACCCGCAGCACGTCGTCGCCGATGGCGTGCGAAAAGCGGTCGTTGATGGACTTGAAATAATCGATGTCCGCCACCACCGCCGTCAAGGCCTGGCGTCGCTCGCGCGCAGCCCTGAAGGCGTTCGCGGCGTATTCCTCGAGGTGGCGACGGTTCGAAAGGCCCGTCAGACCGTCCTCGCGGGCTTGCCGGTCGAGCATCACGGCTTGCGCCTGCAGGCGTTCGTTCATGGCGGTCAGTTCCACCGAGCGCTCGCGAAGGAGTTCAGATTCGCGGCGCGATTTCTCCAGTCCGAGCTTGACGGAAAGCACTTCTGCGCGCCGCTCGGAGGCCTCGTTCTTGATGCTCGCGTCGAGTTCGTAGAAGCGCTCGAAATGCTCGAGCGCCAGCGCGGGCTGACCGCTGGCCTTGAGAATCAACGCCAGTTTGCGGTGCGCGTGGCTGATCTCGGGCTTCATGCCGAGCTGCTCGTAGATCACCAGCGAACGCTGCAGGGAATCGAGGGCTTCGCTCAGTTCGCCCAGCCTTAACAACACGCGCCCGACGCTCGTCAGGGCGGTCGCTTCGAGGGACGGCACTTCGGATTCGTGGGCTACTTTCAGGGCGTGCTGGCTGGATTCTCGAGCCAAGGCGAAAGCACCCCGATCCATGTAAGCGCTCGAGGTGTGAATCAGCGTCTCGACCACCAACTTCGGATCGCTCAGGCTGCGCCCCGCCTCGAGCGCCCGTTCGAGCAGGCCCAGACCCTGCGAGAACTCGAACTCGGAGCGCTCGGACTCGCCCTGCGCGGCGTAAGAAGCGCCGAACAGCACGTGCAGTTCACCCAGGTGCCGCAACGTCCAGGCGATACCGGATTGAAAACCCAGCCCTTCGGAAAGCTCTAAGCTGCGCGAGTAGGACGTGAAGGCTTCGATGTGCTTGCCGAGCTTCTTGTAAATTTCTGCGATCGAGAAGATCGAGACGATCTCGCCGCGTTCAGAGTTGATCGAACGCGCCAACCGAAGCGCCCGTTCGAAATGCTCGATGGCTGCTTCGTACTCCCCGACGCTGGAATGCACCTGCCCGATCTCGTTCAGGCACGCCACCTGCTGGGATCGGTTCTCGAGCAACCGAAAGCGTTCGAGGGATTCGAGCAGGTTCGTCAGCGCCCTGGAATGGTTCGAAAGCGAGTGGTGGTTCTTTCCCGCGAAACGCAACCCCTTGGCCAGCCCCAGATCATCTTCGAGGCTTCTGGCCAGACCGACGGCCTGGTTGGCCATCTCGAGGGAACGCGCCGGATCGGTCGCCCACATCGATTCGGACCGCTCGAGCAGCGAATCCATCCGCTCTCGAGGGTTCAGATCTTCACGGTTTTGCACTTCCGTGACGTGTGGGTCGGTGTCCATGATGCTCACTCGATTCTGCCATACCAAACCTTACGAAACCATCAAGGAAAAAGGGAACCGGGTCAACCCGGTTCCCCGCGAACGACGCCAAAATCAGCAGCCGTTTCCGCCACAACTGATCAACTTGGGGGCGATAATCGGTGCAACGCGGAGTGAAACGGAACCGGCGGATGCCAGACTTCCAATCAGTAGGCTCAAGCCGATGATCATCAGCACACGTTTTTTCAAGTCTTCCTCCTGCATGAACCCTCGATGGGGCTTTTCAAGAATGAGACTAGTGCGAAGTTTCTTACAAAACACTGACTTGAGGCTCGTATCAGGGTTGCGGGCCTTCCAGATGATGCCCTTCGCGCAGCAGCACCACCTCTGAAAGCCGTGAAAAGACCGTCTCCGGATCGAGTTTCATCGCGTCCGGCGGGCAGGACACGACGCAAGCGTTGCAGCCGGTGCAGGCATCCATCTGCATCGTGATCCTGAACGACCCATCGCTCTCGAGGTTGCGGGTGATCGCAGAGGTCGGGCAGACGTTCTGGCAGACCGGACAGAAAATGCAATCCTGATTGACGCTCGGGGCGGGCCAGTACTGCGCGCCCTGGTCGGCTGGGCGCGGCCTGAGCGTCTTTTTGCGCCAGATCCACTCGTCCGGCACGGGTTTGACCGGGATGCTGGCGTCAATTCCGGGCAGCGGCGTTTCAGGAATCGCATACGAAACGCCTCGTTTGGCGCTGGTGAACAACGATCCCAGCGCGTCTCGCCTCGAGACGGAGGGTTTCGGCGCGACCGGAATGGTTTTGGCGTTCTCGGGTTCAGCCTCCTCGAGCGGGCGTTCAGCGCCGTTCTTGAACTCGTAGACCGTCACCCGCATCGGTTCATCGGACAGGTTCTTGCGGTACTCGCGCGCGATTGAGATCACGTTCTCCAGGCTTTCGGGCACGCTCGGGCCACCCAGACGGCAGGTGGCGCACTCGGCGCGCACCAGCGACAAGTCCTGACCCCAGGCCTGAGATGCCATGACCATAGCGGGGCTGACCCGAGCCAGGCACTCGAGCTTGAAGCCGTCCCCCGGCACTTTCGAGCACGCGATCCTGGTCGCTGGCGGCTCCTGTGGCTCCACGCGCGCGCCCTGATCCTTCCGCACGCCCAGCGCGCCCACCACGTCGTACTCGAGTGCACCGGAGGGGC
>CAXTKV010000092.1:0-19321 GCA_964244895.1 uncultured Deinococcales bacterium | reverse complement strand
GCTTCACGTCAAGGTTTTGTCAGCCTCACGGCACGTTTGAAGGATGATCTCGAGAAACACCGTCCAAGACGCATTTTTTTGATTTGCGTACCAGACAGTGTTCTGATCTCAAGGCCAGCTCCCACCGTCAGGGCTCGGGTTTCAGGCTGATATCAACAGGTTCTGTTGGCATCTCGCCGCGCAAAATCGGCTCGAGATGACGGGCCAAGTTTTCGGGATACACCGTTTCAGGCGTGGTCTGCAACGCCTCGAGCGACCACCAACGATGCCCTAAAGTCATGGCTCGCTCGAACGCGTCGGGGTTCTCGCCGGAAACCTCACCGCCACGGACGCGCACCACGAAGTGCCGTTCATCGAACATCACGCGTTCATCTGTGAAGTTCAGGACTTTGCGACGCTCCCAGACGGGGTTCCCGACTTGCTCGAGTTTCAAACCCGTCTCCTCGAGCAACTCGCGTTTTGCAGCATCCATGAAAGTTTCGTTTGGCTCGAGTCCGCCGCCCGGTGTGACCCAGAACCGCCGACCGTCTGCTTCCTGGTACTCGAACATCAAGAGTTCATCGCGCTCGTTCAGCACGAGGATTCTGGCGGTCAGGCGGGTTCGGATTGATTGGTTCACGTTCACAATTCCTCGAGTAAAGCACTACACTGGTTTGTATGAAAACCGAGTTGCGAAAAGAAGTCATGGAGGTCATGACGCAACTGCCAGAAGATGCTGAACTGGACGACTTGATTTACGCGTTGCGCCTTCGAAAATATTTGCAAGAAGGCATTGACGATCTCGAGGCGGGGCGGTTCTGGACGACCGATCAACTTCAAGAGCGCTTCCACCAAAAATCGCGTTCGTACACTGTCGCCGTTCATCGAGCCATCGAAGCGGGCGAGGTTGACGCGGATGCTGGGCGTGTGTACACCTCCGACGAAATCCGTGCCAAGTTCAAAGAGATGTTCAAACTCGTGCGTGAAGAGTAAGAACACCGTCCCACACGCGAATTCTCGAGGCCTCGAGAACACCGTGCTGGACGGTGTCCCCTTAAACCGTCATTTCCTGATCCGCGTACTGCAACTTGTACAACGTCGCGTAATACCCGTTTTTGACCAGTAACTCGTCGTGCGTGCCCATTTCCACGATCTTGCCTTTTCGCATGACGATGATGCGGTCGCAGTTCTTGATGGTGCTCAAACGGTGCGCGATGATGATGCTGGTGCGTCCGTGCATGACCTTGGCCAGCGCGTCCTGGATTTGCAGCTCACTTTCCGTGTCCACGTTGGCGGTGGCTTCGTCCAGCACGAGCAGAATGTCGGGGTTCTGAATCAGCGCCCTGGCAAACGCCAGCAGTTGCTTCTGTCCGGTCGACAGGGTCGCGCCGCGCTCGCGCACCTCGGATTGGTAGCCGTCGGGCAGGGACATGATGAAGTCGTGGACGCCGACGTACTTGCAGGCTTGCACGATCCGGTCGAAGGGGATCGATTCGTCGCTCATGCGCAGGTTGGTTTCGATGGTTCCGGCGAACAGGAACACGTCCTGCAAGACCACGCCGACGTGCTTGCGCAAGGACCGCTGGCTGATGTCGCGCACGTCCAGACCGTCCACCAGCACCTGGCCTTTTTGAATGTCGTAGAACCTCGAGATCAGCGAAATCACGCTGGTCTTGCCCGCGCCGGTCGCGCCGACGAAGGCCACGGATTCGCCGGGTTTAACGTGGAAATTCAACCCGCGCAGCACCCAGTCGGTCGGGGCGGGTTCCTGTCCGACGGGCGTGTACGCGAACCAGACGTCCTTGAATTCGATCTCGCCCTTGAAGCCGCCCTCGATCACGCGAGCGTCGGGTTTGTCGGGCACGTTTTCGGGTTCGTCCAGAATGCCGAAAATGCGTTCGCTGGAGACCATCGCGGCCTGCAAGTTCATCATCACGTCGGATAAATCCTGCAGTGGACGCCAGAAGTTCTGCACGTACTGGCTGAACGCGACCAGCACGCCGATGGTCAGCGCGCCCTGGATCACCTGGCCGCCGCCGAACCAGATCACCAACGCCAGGGACAGGCTGCCGATCAAGCCGACGGTCGGAAAGTAGAAGCTGAACCAGTGGATCGAATCGAGGTACGCGCGCAAGAAATGCGTGTTCAATCGGTCGAAATCGCGGCGGTTGCGCACCTCGCGGTTGAAAATCTGCACGGTGCCCATGCCGGTGATGTTCTCGTTCAGGCTGGTGTTGACAATCGCTTGTCGCAAACGAACCTCGCGGTTGGCCTCGCGGAAACGCACCTGGAAGTAGCGGGTGGAAAAAAACAGTAAAGGCATGACCGCCGCCGAGATCAGCGCGAGCGGCACGTTCAGGCTGAGCATGTTGACCAGCACCGCCGTGACCACGAAAATCGACGTGCAGAGCGTGATCAAACCGTTGGTGATGAACTGGTTGATGGCGTCCACGTCGGAGGTCACACGCGTGATCAACCTGCCGACCGGGTTGCGGTCGAAGAACGCGAGCGGCAAGCGTTGCAGTTTACCGAACAGGTCGGCGCGAATGTCGAACAGGACGTGTTGCCCGAGCCAGGCCAGCGCGTACTGGAAGGCGTAGCGCACGCTGAACTCGAGCACCGCCAGCCCGAGGATCAGCATGGCGATGGTCAGCGCGCCCGAGAGCCGCTGGTCGGCGCTCAGGTTGGCGAATTCGGGGCGCGGCGCGAGGTAATGGTCGATCGCGGTGGCGAGCAGGCGCGGGAACAACTGGCTGGTGACGGCGATCAGCGCTGAAAGCACGATTGAGCCGATGGCGATCAGGCGGTACGGGCGCAGGTACGTCAGGATGCGCTTGGTGAGTTGCCAGTCGAATTGTTTCTTGTAATTGTCTTCCTGCATCTGACGCACCTCTGGCTTGTTTGTGGTTCATTTGCTCGAGAACACCGTTCTGGACGGCATTTTACATTCCATAAAAGTGCGTGCTAGACGGAGCTCCTGACTTGGGCTCGAGCAGCTCTCACCTGGGAACCTCGAGCTTCTGTGCACCCTCGACGTGAACGTCGTCCTCGTCGGGCGCGTTCTCGAGGGCGCCTTCCAGACCTTGCTTGCGGTCCATCTCGGCGTAAATGCCGCCCTGCGCGATCAGCGCATCGTGCGATCCTTGCTCCGCGATCCGTCCGTTCTCGAGGACGATGATGTGATCGGCGTAGCGCAGGGTGGACACGCGGTGGCCGATCAGGAAGACGGTGCGGCCTTCCAGCACGACCTTCAACTCGTTCAGGATGCGCGCCTCTGTTTCGGTGTCCACGGCGCTCATGCTGTCGTCCAGGATCAGGATGTTCGGTTTTCGGGCGATGGCGCGCGCCAGGGCGGTGCGCTGGCGCTGCCCGCCGGAGAGGGTCACGCCGCGCTCACCGAGCATGGTGTCGTACTTCAACGGGAAGTCATCCACGTCCTTGGCCAGACCCGCCACGCGCGCCGCCCAGAGGATGCGTTCCGGGTCGGGCTTGATGTCCCGTTCGATCTGCGTGCTTTCCGGCAGGCCGAAAGCGATGTTCTCAGCGATGGTGTCGCTGAACAAGAACGGTTCCTGGGGCACGTAACCGATGTTGCGGCGCAGCGCCTCCAGGGGAACCTGGCGCACGTCGTGGCCGTCCACCAGCACGCGCCCGCTGGTCGTGTCCATCATTCGTCCGACCAGTGATGCCAGGAGCGTCTTGCCGGAACCCGTGCGCCCCGTGATACCCAGCGTCGTGCCCCTGGGAACGTCCAGCGTGACGTGATCCAAGAGCACCCGGTCGCCGACCTTTAATCCAACGCCCTCGAAGCGGATCGCGCCCTCCACGCCTTTGATGCTCTGATCCGTCTGGGCGGAATCCTCGATCTCTGGTTCGACCTCCAGGATTTCCTGAAGCCGCTTCCAGCTCGAGGCGCCGCGCTGGAACAGGCTGGCCATCACGCCGACCGCCAGCATCGGCCATTGCAGGTTGAACAAATACGTCGTGAACTGCACGAATTGCCCGATACTCAGCCCGCCGAAGCTGCCGTTCGGGCCGACCACGATCAACTGGCGCGCGCCGAACAGCAGCACGGCCACGAAGACGATGTTCATCAGCAAACCCACCAGCGCCCACAAAGGCCCGTCGATCATGGCCAGACGCATCACGCGGCGGCGAGACTCGAGGTTGAGGGTTTTGTAATCGTTGATCTCGCGGTCTTCAATGGCGTAGCCCTTGACGACGCGGATGCCGGAAAAATTCTCCTGGGCTTTGGCGGAAATCAGCGACGCCTGTTCCTGCACGGCCACGTGCCGCCGCCCGATGACGCGCACCACGAAAAACAGGATCACGGCGATCACCGGGAAAATAGCCAGCACGATCAACCCGAGCTGCAAGGACAGAGACAGCATCAAGCCCAGGCTGATGATCAGCGTCAGCATCGTGTTCGCGCCCTGATTGACGCCGAAGCCCAGCATCTCCATGACCGCGCCCAGATCGCCGGTCAGTCGGTTCATCAGATCGCCCGTGCGGTTGCGGTGAAAGTAGCCCTGATCGAGCGTGGTCAGTTTGATGTAGATGTCTCGCCTGATCTCGTAAGCGATCTGACGGCTGGCGACCACGATGAAGCGCCGCATCATGAAGGTCATGGCGTTCGAGATACCCGCCGTCAACAGGATCAGCCCCGCGTAACGCAGGATCAATTCCGGCGTAGCCTTGCCGAGCCTGAGGGCGTCGATGGCCAACCCGACGATGTACGGCGGCCCCGCCAGACCCGCCCCGACCGAACCCAGAATGCACAGCAGACCGATCAACCATTGGCGTCGGTGACGGACGATGTATGGCCAGATTCCCTGAAACTCGTTGAGCACCGACACCTCCGCGCGCCGTGGCGCTGGAACGGTCGATCGAGAGCCCCGGTTTCGGGCAGATTTCCTCGAGACGCCATTCACGACCGGTCTTCCGGCAGGGTGATGGTATCACCGTCCGCGCGCGTGAACATACGCTAATGCACGTATGGTTTTCGCGTCCGGGACACCATAAAATGGAATCAATCAGACAATAACCGCGATGGACTCGAGGCCAGAACTCGGGTTTTCGCCTTCTCGGAATCGAGTGGTCGGAATCGCTTCACTCGTATCCCGACAGTCTTCATGCTGCCTCGTGAGCGAAAGCATTGATGATCGAGAAAATACCGTATGGAACGGTAGCTCTCGAGAATAAGAAACCAGCCTTATTCGAGAACACCGTCTGGGACGCAGTTTATAAATAGCGTGCTGGACGGCGTCGGTGGTCAACGGTGATACGGTTCGCCGCGCTCCAGGCTCGAGGCTCGATACAGGGCTTCCGCCAGCACGAGCTGCGCCAGATCGTGCGGCAAGGTCAATTCGGAAAGCGACCACAGCAAGCGGGCGCGCTCGCGCACCTCGTCGGACAGACCTTCCGGGCCGCCGACCAGGAACGCGACCTCGCCCTCGCCGGACGTGCCCAGGCCGGAAAGCCACTGGGACAGTTTTTCAGTGCTGAACGGCTGGCCGCGCGGATCGAGCGCGACCGCGAAGGCGCGCCCGGCGGCGCTCAGCAAGCCCCGCCCTTCCTCGAGCTTTCCGGCTTCGCCGCCCTTTTTGGCATCGCGCACGCGGGTCACGCGGAGCTTGTGGTAGTGCCCCAACCGTTCCAGGTACAGCGCGCAGCCCAGACGGGCGTACTCGTGCTTGGGTTCACCGACGGTCACGATGTGAACGCGCATGACGAAGCCTACAACCCGTGGCGCGACGGGCCAGCACAACGGGCCAGCGCGCTGGGCTCGAGGTGAGGCTGGGACGTGTTCGATTCCAGCGTGACGCAACCATGACGCGTGCGGTAGGGTGATGCGGTGAATTATGCGGCGCTGCTCGTGGTGCTGGTGGTGCTGACCTTCGCCTTTCCGGCGATGGTGCGGTTCACGCGCGCCCAGGGCATCGAGCAGGGCTGGGCGATCGCGGCCACGGTCTGCGGCGCGGCCTTCGTGCTGGCCTGGTATTTCATCCGTGAACGCGTGCAGCGCGATCGGCTGACGCGCGAGAAAATCGATTCAATTCGTGCGCAGCTCGAGCGGCACCCGGACGATCCCGAAGCGTTCTTTCTGGCTGGCGAGCACATCGGTGATCTGCTGGTCAAACTCAAACGCCGCGAAGAGGCGCTCGAGATTTTCGAGCGTTACCTGGCGTTGGAAAAATCTCAGGGTCGGGTGCTGCCGAAGCTCGAGGCGCGCCTGGCGCAGCTTCGTTCGGCGCGCGCGGACTGAGGTGACAGTCCAGTTGCGCCAAAAACGCTAGAATGATCCGGATGCGGGCTTACCGTGGCGTGGTCAAAAATGGTGTGGTTCAGCTCGAGAACGGCGCGAAATTGCCCGAGGGCGCGGTCGTGACCGTGACCGTCGGCGAGGGCGAGTTGTTGCGCGCGACCCTCAGGAACGCCCTCTCGCCGCGCGAGCGTCGGGTCAAGGTCAGGTTGCGCCCGATCAACGTTCCCTGACAAAAAACACCGTCCAGAACAGCGTTCTTGTGATTTAGAGAACGCTGTTCTGGACGGACTTGGTCGAATCGGCACGGCTGGGGAAAACCGGATAAGCTGTCCGGCGTGAACGGCGCACTCGAAACCACGGTGGATTCCCGGCTGAATGACGGCCCGGACGCCGTGGCCTCGGGCGGCGCAGGGGGAATCGTGTACCTGGTGCCCACACCGGTCGGCAACCTGGGCGACATCACCTTGCGGGCGCTCGAGGTGCTGAAATCCGTGGACGCGGTGGCCGCAGAGGACACGCGCCATTCCAGGCAACTCTTGACGCATTTCGGGATCGACAAGCCGCTGGTGCGATTGGACGCGCACACGATGCGGGCGCGGGCAGAGGGCGTGCTGGCAAAATACCCGCGCCTGGCCTACGTTTCGGATGCGGGAACGCCGGGCTTGTGCGATCCGGGCGCGGAACTGGTGGAATTCGCGCTCCGGGCGGGCGCGCGCGTGGAAGCGCTGCCGGGACCGACGGCGCTGATTCCGGCCTTGACGCTCTCCGGCTTGCCGGTCGGCAGGTTCACCTTTCACGGTTTTCTGCCGCGCTCCGGGCGCGAACGCCGCGAACGGCTCGAGGAAATCGCGCATTCCGGGATTTCCAGCGCTTTTTATGAGTCACCGCACCGCTTATCGGACACGCTGGCTGACCTGGCAGAAATCTGCGGCCCACAGCGCCCGTGCGCCGTGGCCAGGGAACTCTCGAAACGCTACGAGGAAGTCTTTCGAGGCACGATCCAGCAAGCCTTTCAGCATTTCACCGACCCTCGCGGCGAGATCGTGGTCGTGGTCGGCCCCACAGATCCTGACGCGACCCCGACCGTTTCCAGCCATGATCTCGAGGCGATGGCACGAGACTTGGCGGCGCACGGCAAAACAGCCCGAGAGATCCGGGCGGCACTGATGAAAACCGGGCTCGAGCGCAACCGGGCCTACGCGCTGGCGCTCGAGGCGACCAGTCAGGACGTTCAGGAGGGAAACCAGACATGAAACGAATCGGTGTATTCACTTCGGGCGGCGATGCTCCCGGCATGAACGCCGCCGTGCGCGCCGTCGTGCGCACCGGCACGGCGCGAAACATTGAAGTCGTGGGCATTCGGCGCGGCTACGCGGGCATGATCGACGGCGACATGGAGAAGCTCGGGCCGCGCAGCGTGGCCAACACCATCCAGCGCGGCGGCACGATCCTGCTGACCGCCCGCAGCAAGGCCTTCATGACCGTCGAAGGTCGAGCCCAGGCCGCCCAAAAACTCAAGGATGCGGGCATCGAGGGTCTGGTCTGCATCGGCGGGGACGGGTCTTTTCACGGCGCGCACTATTTGTACGCCGAACATGGCATCCCGACCATCGGCGTGCCCGGAACCATAGACAACGACCTGTACGGCACGGATTACACCGTCGGCTACGACACCGCCGTCAACACCGCCCTGCAAGCGATTGACCGCATCCGGGACACGGCGGCCAGCCACGAACGGTTGTTCTTCATCGAGGTCATGGGACGCCACGCCGGGTTCATCGCGCTCGACGTGGCCATCGCGGGCGGCGCGGAAGAAGCCGTCATCCCCGAAGACCCGTGCGCCGTCGAGGACCTGATCGAGACGGTCAAGGGTTCGGTGCGCAAAGGCAAGTCCTCGAGCATCATCATCGTGGCCGAAGGCATCGAGGGCGGCGGCGCGAAGGTCATGGAGCAGGTGCGCGAGGCGACCGGCCTGGACGCGCGCCTCTCGATCCTGGGCCACGTTCAGCGCGGCGGCAGCCCGAGCGCGATGGATCGGATTCTGGCCAGCCGTTTGGGCAGCGCCGCCGTGGACGCGCTCCTGGCGGGCAAGACCGACGTGATGGCGGGCATCATCAACGATACGCTGACCTTCACGCCATTGGAGGACACGTGGACGAAGAAAAAAGACATCAACCACGACCTGTACCAGTTGGCGAAAACCCTGTCCGTCTGAGCTGCGGGCTCGAGAATCGTGTTTCTCGAGCCCGAAAGCCGATACGAGAACACCGTCCAGCACACGAATAAAGATATGCGCACCGGACGGTGTTCTCGAGGACTCCGCGGTGGATACGCTCATGGTCGATGCACAGTCGATTGCTCCCGACGAGCGGCTTTCCCGCGCCGCCAGCGGAAAGAGATCATGGTCACCACCCTGACCAACCGGTAAACGACTACCGGTAAGTCCCCGATGAATGAACTCCATCGCTTTCGAGTTCGGCGATCCCAGAAGATACACAGACCAACGAGGTCGTCGGCGACTGAAGGCGCTCAGTACGGTTTTTCGCCGGACTGCATGATCATTGGAGGTGCATAGAGACCGTTCACCGACGTACCGCCGTTGTGGATCGCGGGGAAAATGGGCTGCATGTTCTGTGGGAAACCGAACGTCGGCTTGGTCAGTGCGTCGAGGCGCGCGAGGTCCTCGGTCGTCAGCTGCACGTCGAGCGCCTTCACGTTGTCCTCGAGTTGCGCCAGCCGCCGCGCGCCGATAATCGTCGAGGTTACCCCAGGCTGCCCCTGCACCCAGGCGAGGGCCACAGCTGCGACCGTACTCTCGCGCGCCTGGGCAATGACTTCCAGCTCGTCGATCAGCGTGTAGGTCTTCTCATTGAGGGCGTTGGAGACGAGGAAGGCACGATCAGACTTTACCTGACCTGCGTTTTTGCGCGTGTACTTCCCGCTGAGCGCACCGCCTTTAAGCGGCGACCACGGCGTGATGCCGAGGCCCAATTCGCTCGCCATCGGGACGAGTTCGGCCTCGACGGACCGCTCGAGCAGCGAATACTCGATCTGCAATCCGATGAACGCCGCCCAGCCACGGAAGTGCGCGGTCACGTTCGCCTGGGCGACCTTCCAGGCCGGGGTATCCGACACCCCGATGTAGCGCACCTTTCCCGACCGCACGAGGTCTTCGAGGGCGGCCATGGTCTCTTCGATGGGCGTGTGGACATCCCAGTTGTGGAGCCAGTAAAGATCAATGTAGTCGGTCTGGAGACGCCGCAGCGAATTCTCGCACGCAGCGACGATCGCTTTGCGTCCCGAACCGCCCGCGTTCGGATCGCCGGGGTAGAGGTTGCTGCTGAATTTCGTCGCAAGCACGAGACGGTCGCGCTTCGAGGAGTGGCGACCGACATGATCGCCGATGATTTTCTCGGAGTGACCCTTCGTGTAGCCGTTTGCGGTATCGATGAAATTGCCGCCGAGTTCAACGAAACGATCCAGAATCTGCTCGGACTCTTCGACGCTCGAGCCCCAGCCGTTGTCTTCGCCAAAGGTCATGGTGCCCAGGCACAGCGGGCTCACGCGTAAACCAGAGCGTCCGAGGGTGATGTAGCTGTCAAGTTTCATGGTGTTCTCCTTTGTTCAGCAGCCGACGGTCACGTCGGCATGTGCGTGGCGTCACAGGCGGTGTTCTCGCCCATCTCGCGCCATACTGCGAGTTCCGCAATCGTGGCGTCGCGCTTGTGCTCCCAGATGCTGATGGCGTCGGCGCCGAGCAGCGGGCGCAACGGCCTCAATCACTCGAGTGCGGCGCTCATCGCTTCCGTGCCTTGTGGTGACTGCCACCAGACGGGCAGTCACCGCCGTTATGAATGTCTTTTCTCTTTCAGTACCGGGCGATTCGATTTCAAGCTGCTCCTAGCCCAGGAGCCTGATATCGTCCATCGTGGAGCAGTATCCAAATCGAGGGTTGTTTCGAGCCTTGCTTACGGTGCCTGCCCCTTGTAGTTTAAACGGGGAGCTCCCCGTTTGTAAAGAGTTAGGGGCAGACCATGACACCAAAAGCCAAACGAGCCGACGCGCAACGCAGCCGTGAACAGCTCCTCACGGCTGCGCTCCGCGCTTTCACAGCACTGGGCACCGAGGCGTCGCTGGACGGAATCGCCAGAGATGCAGGAGTGGGGAACGCCACGCTATACCGACACTTTCCCACCCGCGAAGCGCTGGTTGAAGCGGTTCACCGTCACGAAATCGAGCGGGTCGGGGCGCTGGCCGTCGAACTTCTGAATTCGTACACGCCCCAGGACGCTTTTCGGGAGTGGATGAAAGCTTTCGTCGCATTTATGACGGTCAAGCACGGCATGGCTGATGTGTTCCGCGCTGTCATCGCCAAGGGCGGGAACCCCTACGGACAGACATTGGTGGTGGTGCTCGACGCCGTTCGCACGTTGATCGCGGCCCAACCAGGCGAAAACGCAATCCGCTCGGACGCTGAGCTGCTCGACATCTTAATTTTATTGAACGGTCTCGCATTCGCCACCAGTGACGAAAACCAGATCGACCGTCTGATCGATCTGGTCATGCATGGCCTTCATAAACGTGACTGACGGGGTGGCATTGATCGTGACTGATTGCGCGCGCACACTTCCCAGAATCAGACGAGGGCACGTCAAACGTTCCGGTTCTGCCTGGACGATGATTTCAGCCGTGAGCGGCAGCCCAGGTGCTCAGGTCGTCGTGATCGCGCAGCAACTGGGAAAACACGCGGCTGTAGGCGGTCGCATCCTCCAGGCGCACGATCAACGCGCGATCCCCACTGGGTGAACGCAGGAAGGCCGTCACCAGGGCACCGCCGCCGAATTCGACGGTCGTCAGACGGGCGGGTTTGCGGTGCAGTTCCTGCGCGAGTTCCTGGTTGTAGCGCTCCGTTTCGGTCAGCAAGCGCGCGAGTTCAGCGTGGCCTTCGACCTGACCGATCTCGAGATGACCGTCGAGGCGCAACAGGGCGACCTGTCCGACGCCGCGTTCCGTCGAGAGGTGATCGAGCCAGGCGCGCAGGGCTTCCGGCACGCTCGAGGCGTCCGCGCGGACGGGCTCAGTCTGGACGGGTTCGGCTTCGGTGGGCTCGAGTTTGGCGGGTTCAGGTTCGGCTTCGACCATCGGCTCGAGTTCGACCGTTGGCTGACTGACCGCCTGAGGTTCGGGTTCCGGTTCCGGGATCGGCGCGGACTGCGGTACGACCGTATCGAAGAAACCGAGCAAATCCTCGAGGTTGGTGCTGTCGGAAAGCACCGCCGCGACCGCGCTGGCGGCGGCGTGTTCATCTCGAGCGGCGGAAATCAGGGCTTCGGCCTCGGAGAGGTTGCGCTCCAAGCGCAGCCGGGTTTCGGGCGCGATCCGGGTCACGGCGCGTTCGGTGTTCAACGCGACCAGCAATCGGTCGAGCTGACGGACGGTTTCGCCACCCATGCGGCGGTAGTTCTCGAACTCGAGTGCGATCGCGTCCACGCGATCGCTCCAGTCCTGAAGGCGGCGCTCCTCGGCGGTGCGCAAGGATTCCAGCACGTCCCAGGCTTCGGCCAGTTGCACGAACTCACCGAGTTCGTGACCGGCGCGCGCCTGATTGATCACGGTCAAAAGCGGCATCGCGTCCGGCAGGATCGCGTACTCGCGCGAGGCCGCCTCGAGTTCGGCCAGTTCGCGCCGTTGCGCGTTGAGGCGCAACTCGCGGTGCGAGCGCAAACCGGATTCGATGGCGCTCAGGTCGGGGTAGAGACCCGCCTGAAGCTGTTCGCGGCTGGACTGCACCTGCGTCAGCACCTCGTTCGCACCCTGAACACGGGCTTGGGTTTCAAAATCCGAGAGCCGATCCCCGAACGTCAGGTTGTAATCGCTGGCCAGTTCCTGCAACTCGGTCTGTAGGGTACTCAGTTCGTCACCGAGCGATTGTTCGGCTTCCAGGGCGTTGGCGGCCTGGTTGAAGCGCGCCTCGAGCGCCTGGGTTTTGACGCTCAGTTCGGGCAAATCTGGCAGGGACGACAGGCTGACGCGCATGCCGCGCAGCGCTCCAGATTCGCGCTGAAGCTGATCTTTGCGTTCGGCTTCCAGGCGTTCGGCCTCGCGGCGTTCAGCTTCCAGACGGATCTCGGTTTCGCGTTCGGCCCGTTCGACCTCGGCGCGCTGTTCCGCGATGCGGGCTTCGGCCTCCAGGCGGGCCTGAGCTTCGCGTCTCGCGGCCTCCGAGCGGGCTTCGACTTCGCGCTTGTCGAGTTCGAGTTGAAGGTTCTTGGATTCCTCGACCAGGTTGCGCGAGAGGTCTTCGCGCACGATCCGGGCGCGCGTCTCAGATTCGAGTTCCCCCAGGCGGGTGACGAAATTGGCGGTGGTCGCCTGCCCGAGCGAGGCGAAGGCGCTCCCGGCGGAACGCATCTCGGCCAGGATCGATTCCTGGCGCAACAGCAAGCGTTCCAGGCGCGCCTGTTCTTCGGCGCGGGCCCGCAGGCGCTCCTCGTACTGACGCTCTAAGGTGCGCAGCAGGTCTTCGAGGGTTTTGAGATCGTCGCTGGCCAGCACACCCGCAGCCACCATGCCGGACGCGACCGAAACCGTCAGTTGGGCTTCGCCGGTATCCAGTCCGGCCTGACCGTAGCGATCCAGCAGCGGCTGGACGCTCTCGAGCCGCGCCAATTGCGCTGCCAGGATGGCGGTGCGCCGATCCTGAAGGCTCTGGCGGACGGCCTCGAGCTCCGACCCCAGCAATTCGCGGTCGCGGTTGCGTTCGCGCAGCGCCGCGAGGCTCGCGACCAGTTCGGGCGTGCCCTCGAGCACCGCGCGGTATTCGACATCCAGTCCGTCCAGGGCGCGCGATTCTTCTTTGAGGTCGATCTCGCGCACGCGCTCGGACTGCTCGGGGCTGAGGTCGGTGAAATCCAACTGGAATTCCGGATCGTCGGAGGCGAATTCGACATCCAGCAGAAATTCTGCGGTGTTGTGCTTGGGAGCTGGCGCGGGCGTCTCGTCGACTTCGATGGCGTCATCGACGGCGGCGCTGACCACCGAGGATTCGACCAGCTTCCTGAGATCGATCGCCATCTTGCGGGCGCGTTCGACCTCGGCGGGCGCGAGCGTGCTGGAGGTCTGCGCCTGCGTGATCTCGGTGATCATCGCCTGGAGGCGTTTGATGCGCGGCCCACCGATGGAGCGCACGCGCTCGAGATCGGCCTGCAATTCGGCCAGGTCGCGCGCCTGGCGCACCAGCAGTTCCTGCAAGCGCCGTTCGAGCGCATCGAGTTGATCCTGAGCGTTTTTCAGCAAATCCGGCACGGCCTTGGCGGCGCTGTGCTGGGCGCGAATCACCTGAAGCTGAGAGCGGAACTTCTGGACTTCGGGCCACTCGAAGTACAGGTTGAAACGTTTGAGCGCATCCTCTAAAGCTGTGACCGTCTGACCCTGGTGTTCGAGTGCGCTCTGGATGCTGGTCGAACTCGGGTTGTTGTCCGGCGTGTCGAACTCTTCGAGCTTGGTGATGACCTGCTGGATGCGGTTTTTGGCGGCGGCGGCGGGCAGGTGAACCTGAAGTTGCCTGTAGACGCTCGATTTCAGCACTTTTTCCATGTCGCGGAAATTGACGCTGGTTTCATCGCGCCCCAGACGGCTCAGGCCCTCGGTGAGGCTTTGTTGCAACGTTGGCGTCGGCAGGTCGCTGCCGAGCAGTTTGACGGTTGCCTCGTAGATTGCGTTCACGACACCTCCGAACCGATGCGTTTCTCGAGCTTCACGAACTGAGCGCTCTGGCTCGAGTTCTCAGTCTATCCGGTGGGCGCCCGAAGACCGCGTTCGAGCCAGCCGAGCGACGACACCGTCCAGCACGACATCCTGATATTGCGTGCTGGACGGTGTTCATGCGAAGGTTCAGAATTCTTCGTCCCATTCCACGACCGTCTTGTCGCTCAAGCCGGGATCGGTCGGGTTGCGAGCCGCGCCCGTCATGCGCCCACCGGAGGGCGTGGTTTCCATGGCGGTCATGGCCGGGGCGGGTTCGTGGCGCGTGCGGATCAACCCGAACTGCTGCGCGATGCCGTAAAACCCGAGCGTCGCGAAGATCACGGTCAGCACCAGCGTGATCGCCCAGACGATCTGCATCAACGGGTTCTGCAAGATCGACAGCGAGGAAAGCCCATCGAAGACGTTCAATCCCGTGCCCTGCGCCAACAACGATCCCAACCAGGCGATGCCCTCTAAAAGGGTCGGGATGAACAGCAGGATCATCGAGACCATGATGTAACGCCAGTACGGGTTGCGCCCGCCGAAGGCCAGCGTGAGCAGGTAAATCGGGTAGGCGAAGGCCAGCGCGATCACCAGGAACAAACCGCCCCTGATCTGCAACCACAACGGCTGCACCGCCGCGATCAAACCCTGAAGGCCGCTCGAGGGTTGACCCTTGAAGGCTCCACGGATGCTGTCCACCTCGGTCATGAGCGTACCGATGTCGACCGTGCGCAATCCGGGCGCGGAAGCGCTGGCCTCGAAGAGTCGGGTCGCGCGAGCGCTCAGATCGGGTTGTACGGCCTCCAGGGAAGGCTGCACGGCTTTGACGAAGACCATCTTGGCCGCATCCATGTAGCCTCGGGCATCGGCGCTGCGTCCGTCCTGAATGCGCGCCTGCGCCTCGGCAAGCTGCACGTAGAGGGCGTCGGTGGCGGACTGAAGGCTACCGTAACCCTGGGCGGCCAGGTCGGCGGCTTTGCTGGCGGCATCTTCTGCGTTGACGCCAGCCTTGATCAATTCCTGACGCGCCAGGTTGTTCAATGGCGCTGCGGGCGCGACCGGAACCGCGACAGGCTTGGAGGCCACGGGTGCGACCTTCGGTGCCGGATCGGGCTGAGCGGATGGTTTGGCTGCGGTCGCGGGTTTGGCGGTGGGTTTGGCGACGGGTTTGGTCGCGGGTTTAACGATGGGCTTCGCGATGACGGTCGGCGCGGGATTGATTGCCGGGGCGGTCGCGGCCATCGAACGGGCGCGCTGCGCGAAAGCGGTCGTCTTGCCGATCAGGCTGGCGGTGGTCGAACGGAAGGTGGCGGTGTCGCCGCCCGTCAAGGCCACGATCGCACCGTTGAACTCGCCGACCGTCATGTCGCCGACGCGCGGCGAATCCTGCACGATCAAGAACGATCCGGCGGCGTTGACGGCGTTCTGAAACGCCACTGTCCGATCCGAGGATTGCGCCTTGGTCAGCGAGCCGACGATCTGTTCGGCCACGCGGTTCTCGAGGATCGAGCGGGCGCGCACGGCGTTGTTGGCGGTGGTCGCTTGGCGCAAGGACACCTGGGCGGGTTGCTGCAAGCCCAGCAGGCTGCCCAGCGTGTTCGCGTACCGCGCGGCGCTGGCGGCCCGACCGGAGGCCAGTTCGGTGAAGTAACGGTCGTACAGGGCGCGCTGAAGGATGCTGGTGACCTGCGTGATCTGCGCGCTCAGGTTCAGGCCGCTGCGCTGACCGATGGCGGTCTTGGCGTTCGAGAAGGCCTGGGTCGCACCCTCGATCAACTGCTGCGAGCGCAACTGGGACGACAGGCCCCGGAAGGTGTTCTGTGCCGCTTCGACCCGGCTCAGGGAACCCGCCGGGTCGTTGGCCAGGCTCGAGCGGGCCACGGACAGCGATCCGGCGATGGATCGGTACCCGGCGATCAGGTCGGGGCTCGCGCCCTGAGCCAGCGCAGCGCCGAAGTGACCCGCGACCAGGTTGGCGGCGATCACCAGGCTGAGCCATGCAGCGACCCGACGAAGGCTTCGATTGATGGGCAGGGCAGCTATTGGGACTGATCCGGTGCGGTGGTTCATAATTCCTCCTTGATCGTCTTGATCTCGGACAGCACGCGACCGACGTTGACGTGCGCGTCGGCCAGGACGGTCAGTAACAGATCTTCGATCGGTGCAATAAAGACGCTGGCGTCGTTGAGGTTGGCGTAGAAGACCTCGAAGGTTCTGTGCTTACCCAAAAGCATCACGGTGGCGGCGGTGACACCGGCCAGTTCGGTGGATTCCCCGTCCGGCAACCTGGCCTGAACGACGCCTCCGGTTCGATCCGTCAGCGCGACGCCCAGCACGCCCTCCTCGAGCGCGAAACGCGACAGCAACCGATCCTGGACTTCCGGCGTGCCGAGCTGCCGGGCTCGAGCGCGAGTCAGCACGGCGGTCGGAGCGGCCTGCTCTGAAACGGCCTGCGCTGAAACGGGCTGTACTGAAACGGGCAGCGCTGGCACAGGCAGCGCAGAATCCATCTGTGAAATCTGCGGCTCGGCGTGTCGTGAAACCTGCGAATCCTCTCGCGCAAATTCGGCCTCGAGAAAATCGAGATCCACACCCTCGAATTCCCCGTCGGGCTCGCCGAAAGGATCGTCATCTCGGCGGCCCAGGCCCGATTCTTGCTGCAACAAATCGAGTTCCGTCCACAACGCGTTCAGCGCCTTGATCGGGTCGGGCGAATCGGGCAGCGTCTCGATGCCCACCCGGAGGGTATCGACCCTGGGATGATCCATGCTGACGAACGGCGCGAATTCGGCGCTGAGCGCCTCCAGACCCTCCAGCACTTCCGGCGTCAACGGCAGGACGGTTCGGGCGTTGGCATCGAGCTTGGCGAGCAGCACCTTGATCTCGCCGCGCGCCTGAGCGACCGGCATGATCGTCTGCAAGCGCGCAAAAATCCGACCGCGCAACAGATCCTGCATTTCGCGCACCGTGATCCGGTCGGCGTCCAGCCCCGAGAGGGCGAGCGCGTCCCGGACGATGTTTTCAGCCGCCCGCCTCGAGACGATCAAGCTGAGGGCATCGCAGACTGTCAGGTACACCTTGTTCGCCATGAACGCTCCATCCGGGTCGCGGGACAACCTGTCTCGCCAGGGTCGGCTCGTGCCGCGCGCCGTTCCTTTTCGGAACGAATCGCGCCGTGGTGGTGAACCATCGAAACCCCAGAACCGACTTTAGCGGCTTGTAGCCTTTGTCGGTGTGACGAAATGCCGCGCCCGTCCGAACTCCGTTCCGCAGCCGCCGCGCCCAAAGCCTCATGAGAACGCTCGAGCCCCAAGCTGGATGCCGCTCGTTGAGAACACCGTCCAGCGCGCGTTCCTAAAAATGCGTGCTGGACGGTGTTTTTCACGCTTAACGCGGTCGCACAGCGTCCCACACGGCTTCCGCCACCACGTCCTGAACCGCCGCCGCGAGCGCGATCACGGGAAGCTCAGGGCCGCCACCCACCGAGAACGCGAACGCCACGTCCCCATCACCCATCGTCTGCGACGGGTGCGTGGCGCGCGAGATGCCCGCCTGGGCTGCCTCCGCCAGCCTTTTGCAGTCCACCTTCGAGAGCGGTGCGTCCGTCCCAACCGCGACGAGCGTGGTGTTGGTCGTCTCCGCATAGCGCATCCGACCCCAGCGCGCGTAGGCCTCGAGACGCTCCTGGGTCGTCGGGCGCGTCCCATCATCGAGGTGCGCGCCCGCCAAGACGCGCCCGGACGCGTCCACCACATCCCCCGACGGGTTCACCACGGCGAGCGCCACGAGCCGCACGCCAGCGAACTCGAGAAGCGCGTGCCCCAGACCACCCGGTTCCGCGCCCGCAAGCCCCAGGTACTTGCCACACATCCCGCCCGCACCCGCCCCGACGCGACCACCCTCCACGACATCACCCGACGCGATCCGCGCCACCTCGAGCCCCTGCGCGTGCCCCGGACGCACATCCGAGCGCCCCACGTACAGGTCGTAGATCACGGCGCTCGGCACGATCGGCACGCTTCCGGATGGCGTCGGCACGCCCTCACCGATCCCTTCCAGGAACTCCATCACCCCAGAGGCCGCCGCCAACCCGAAGGCGCTGCCACCCGAAAGCAGGATCGCGTGGACGCGCTCGACCGCTTTGGTCGGTTCCAGAAGCGCCGTTTCCCTCGTGCCCGGCGCGTTACCGCGCACGTCGCACGACGCGACCGCGCCACCCGGCGGCATCAGAATCACCGTGCAACCCGTGCGCGCCTCAACGTCCGTCCACTGCCCGACGCGCACACCCGGCAAAGCCGTCATGGTCTGGTTCATGCCGGAATTCTAAATCTGAAAGCAGATGATGCGAGCGAGACCCGTTCATTCCGTTTGCAGCGATTTCCGCGTCATTGGCCAACACCGGGCGGCTGCCGCCTGAGTTACCACTAAAACTTCAAGAACACCGTCCAGCACGCAAATCAGAATATGCGCACGGGACAGTGTTTACTCGAGCCTCGCGCCCGGTTTGACCTGATAGCCCCTGGCCCAGTCCAGTGCGCTCATGCGGGGTTTGCCCTCGGGCTGGACGGTGTGCAAAGTAATTGCGCCCTCCCCTACCGCGACCCTCACGCCGTCCTCGAGCGAAAGCACCGTACCGGACGCGCCGGAACCGTTCGTCGGGCGCATCTCGAGCAATTTGACGCGCTTCCCGGCCAGCTCGAAGAACGACCCAGGCCAGCCCGCCACGCCCCGGTAGCGGTCGTAAATGGCACTGGCCGAATCCGTCCAGATCACGCGCCCATCGTCCTTCTCGAGCAAGCGCGCGAGGGTCGCCTGGGAATCGTCCTGCGGCGCGCGCTCGAGTTCGTCCAGGCGCTCGAGGGCGTCCACGATCAAGCGCGCACCCAGATTGGCGAGCCTGGGCGCGAGTTCCAACGAAGTTTCATCCGGGCCGATAGGCAAGGATTCCTGCAACAGAATCGGGCCTGTGTCCAACCCCGCGTCCGTCTGCATGATCGTCACGCCCGTCGCGGATTCGCCCTCGATGAGCGCCCACTGGATCGGAGCCGCACCCCGAAATTTTGGCAGCAAGGACGTGTGAACGTTCAAGAAACCGTGCGCTGGCACGTCCAGCACGGACTGCGGCAAGATTTTCCCGTAAGCGCACGTGACCGCCACCTGCGCGCCGGAATCCCGCAACCGAGCCTCAAACTCCGGGTTCTTCCGCAACTTCGCGGGTTGCTCGAGCCCCAAGCCCAACTCCCGCGCCCGCACTGCCACGGGCGGCGGCGTCAGCTTCAAGCCGCGCCCGGCGGGTTTGGCCGGTTGCGCCACCACCACCGCGACCTG
>CAXTKV010000091.1:1822-19440 GCA_964244895.1 uncultured Deinococcales bacterium | reverse complement strand
TTAAGCACATCACCTGCCACCACGGGTGCGTGTGATGCTGGGTTTTGACGGCGTGCTCGTCCTCGTAGGGGCCTTCGACTTCGGCGTCCGGCTGGCGTTGGCCCTCGAGCAGCCACGATCTGAAACGGTCGAGCGCGGTTTTTGGTTTGGTGGACATGGCTTCGCGGATTCTACTGGGTCTCACGGGGTCTATGTGCGTCCAGTCACTTTCCTGCGTTCCTCGGGGTTCGTGTGGCCCTCGAGAATCGCGTGCTGGATGACCGGAAACCCGCCTGAGATTTTGGGGAGACCGTCCTGGACGCATTTTTAACATCAGGCTTTAAGCGTGCTGGACGGTCTTCCTGAGCCTGGAGCTTCCGGCTTTGGGATCGCCAGCGGCCCTTCGCGCAGGCCGCGAATCCACAAGCTCAGGTTTTCTGGCGTGTTCTCCCAGACCAGCAGCACCGCCATCGCGCCGTAGATCGGCAGGTGCCCGACCAGTTCCGTCCAGTCAAAAATTGTCAGCGTCAGGTTGATCGGCACCCAGGCCACCAGGATGATCTCGCGCGTGAAGACATCGAAGATCAGGCACAACCCGACCAGCAATTCGACCGTGCCCGCCGCCAGGATGAAGACGTTGTTCTGCAACGGAATCCCCAGGGCCGACGTGAAGTTGAGCGCGTACTGTCCCAGAAAGGCTTGCGCCAGCGCGGGGTTGGCCAGCTTCTCGCTGAAGGCCGCCGCGACCAGGCTGACGCCCACGCCGACCCGCAGGGCGTTCACGGCGTGCCGCATCAGGTTGGCGGGCGGTTCAAAACGCGGCAGGATCAGGCGATCCACGCTGATCGGGCCGCGACCGGCCAGAAAAAAGAAGGCGGCGAAGCCCAGCACCAGCGCGTTGTCCATCATCGGCTCGAGCCCCAGCAGTACCGCACCCAGCAACCACAACCAGGCCAGCAACAGCGCGGCAATCCGGGTCAGGCCGCCGTAAAAAAAGGACAGCGCGATGCCCGCCTGCGCCAGCCCGATCAGGTAATTCCAGCCCGTCGGCAGGGCGTTGTCCGGCGAAAACAGATGCCCGGTCACGCCGGAAACGAACAACGGAACCGCCAGGTGAATCCCCAAAATGGCGGGGGCGAAGCCGTACAATCCCATGCGCCTCTCCGGGGTCGCGCCAAAAAATTCGAGCGTCGGCAGGAAACCGCGACCGCTGCGCGCGCGTTGCAGGAACCACAATCCGATCACGGCGATCACCGTTCCGAGCGCGAACGCGAGCGGCAACGGTTGAAAGAACGAGGCCCAATCCAGCGGCGGGCGTTCACCGCGGTAGAACCATTTGACGTGCGCCAGGGCTCGAGAACCGAGGCAGACGGCGATCAGCGTCGCGGCGAATCTGAGGTGTTTCATGGCTCGAGCCTAGTCGAATTGTCCGTGGCGCGTGTCCTGTGGGTTTGCGTCGGTCACAGGTGTTCGTAGGGGCGAACGGTCTGTTCGCCTTCGCGCGGGAACGATGCCTCGAGATTGATCTCGGGTACGCCCTGGACTCGAGATTCGCCCGAGCCAGTCGGTGTTCTCGAGCTTCGCGATGGCAAAGTGTCAGAAGTAATCAATGGCTCGAGATTCGAGAAGACCGTGCTGGACGGTCTTTTCTGATCACAGAAATACGCGTCCAGGACGGTGCTACTCGAGCGTGCCGATGTAGGCTTTCAGCAGAATCTTGATCTCGTTCAGCACGCGGTTTTGCGCGGCGGCATCACCGATGGAGGAGAGGTAAAAAAGCGCGTCCGTGGCGGTGAAGCACACGCTGGCGATGGTCGCGCGGCGTTCGGGCTCGAGGTCGGGGTAGGTCACTTCCAGCAGGCGTTCGACGTGACGGCAGGCTTCGGTGGCGACGGTATCGGCGGAGCTGATCAGTTCGGGTACGCGGGCGGTGTTCAGCACGCGCAACGCGTTGCAGTTGCGCTGCTGGAACCCGCCGAGCGCGTCGATCACGACTTCGATCATGACTTGCCGGGGCAATTGCTCGAGTTCCGGCACGAACACGTCCTTGAGCGTGACGCGCAGGTCGTCCAGGCAGCGCAGGTTGAGTTGAATCAGCAGCGCCGCCTTGTTTGGAAAGAACTGGTAGACCGATCCGATGCTGACCTCGGCGCGTTCCGCGATGGCGTTGGTGGTGGCGGCCTCGAAGCCGGATTCCGCGAAGATTTGCAGGGCGGCATCGAGGATTTTTTCGACCCGGCGTTGGCTGCGGATCTGGCGGGGTTCTCGGCGCGGTTCGGTTCTTGAAACCTGAGTGTTTGCTCGCATTCGTGTCTCAGAGCCTACCTAAATGCTGTCCAGAACGCAAGTTCCTGGAATGTGTCGGAACCACAAAATGCGAGTTGCAAACGTGAGCAAACACTCGCATACTCGAGGGGCGAACCAGATCCGGGAACGTTTCAGCCCGAACACTCGAACCCACACTGACCGCTCGTCCAGAACCCAGGAGGTTCCTATGCAGGCCAGCCCGCACTTTCCCGCCTCGAAACCCGACACCAACACGCGCGACCTTTTGAACCTCGGTGTGCTGCCCGCCATGGCGCTCGGGGCGCTGTCCAGCCTGGTCGGCGTCAACTGGGACATCGCCTGGCACATCGACAAGGGCCGAGATACCTTCTTCACCATGCCGCACAACTTCATCTACGGCGCCATGCTGATCGTGCTGATGGTCAGCCTGTACGGGCTGATCCGCGACCAACGCCAGAGCAACCTGCACCTGCGGATCGCCGGACGATCGCTCCATCCGGGCTTGCTGGTCGGCGTGGTGGCCGCCGCGATGATCCTGTTCTTCGCGCCCGCCGACGAACTCTGGCACCGGTTCTTCGGCGTGGACGCGACCCTGTGGGGCCCAATGCACCTGGTCGGGCTGACCGGATTCGGGCTGTTCTCGTTCGCGGGCCTGATCTCGAGCCACCTGGAGCGCGAGATCGCGGATACCGCCGCGCGCAAAACGCTCTTCTCGAGGTTCACCGTGTTCTTCGCCGCGATGCTGCTCGGATCGCTGGTGCTGCTGCTGGCCGAATACGAGTTCAACGTCACGCAGTTCGAGATTTACTTCCACCCGATGCTGCTGGCCGGATTGACGGTCTTTCCGCTGGCGCTGATTTCTTATTTGCGCCCCAGGCTCTGGAGCGCGACCGTGGCGGCGCTGATCTTCACGCTGGTGCGCCTGGGGCTGCTCGGCGGGCTGGCGTACACCAGCAGCATCGACCTGGCCGGACAGACCAAACCCGCCGTGCCCGTGCTGATCCTGAGCGCGTTGGCGATCGACGCGATGGTCGCGCGCAAGCTGCCCGGCTGGCTGGTCGGGCTGGTCGCCGGAGCGATCACCTTGGTCATCAACTATTTCGCCGTCAACCTGTACGGCGTGATGCCCTGGACGGCGGACGCGCTCACCATCGGCGCTCCGGCGGGACTGGCGCTGGCGGCGCTCCTGGGCGCGCTGGCGGCTCGGGTGGCGGCGCAGATCGAACCTGCGACCTCGAGCCAGAGCGTCAGTCCGAACGGGCGGGTGAACGCGTGAAACGGATCATCGCGGTCGTACTGGCCATCATCGGATTCTCTGGCTCGCTTAACAACGCCGCCGCTGGCGCGATCCAGGGCACGCTGACCACCAAAATGCTGACCGACCAGACCGCGCAACTCGAGTTCCGCCTCAATGAACCCACCACCGACACGCTGCTGGTCTGGGCCTGGAAGCTCGGCTTCAACCAGCGCCTGAGCCTGCCGATCAAAGCCACCAGCCCCGGCCTATACCGCGCGACCGCCCCGATGACCGAAGGCGTCTGGCGCTACTACGCCCGCGTCGGCCCTGGGCAGGCCGGGTACATCAGCCGCGAAGCCTTCAGCCTGGAAAAGACCGAAACCAGCGCCCCGATCGTGCTGGGCAACCAGTTCGAGAACACCGTCCCATCCTACGTTCAACCCGTCGGGTACGCGGTCTGGGCCGTGATTCTGGCATTGGCGCTGGCGCTGACGGGCGCGGTGCTGGGAAGGCTGTCGAGACGCGCCCAACCTGCCTGAATTCGGGCGACACCGTCCAGCACGCGTTTTCAAGCATGCGTGCTGGAGCGCGAATAGCCCGTGAGGTGCTGTCCCATGAGCAAGAAGCGCGAATAGCCCGTGAGGTGCTGTCCCATGAGCAAGAACGGTGTTCTCGGGTGCCATCGGGATATCTCGAGCGCGAACTCACCTTCGTGGTTGGTCTCGAGGGCTCACGGGTTTTGAGCTTCAAGAATGCTCGTCCTCAGAGGGCAGATGAACCGCATTGACTCATCGAAAACCGAAGTATTTTCCAGTTTCGGTTCATGCAGCTGGTGTAGCCTCCAGAGGATGCGTAGTATCCGCGCACTCCTGACCGTACTCGCCTTCGCTGCGGCATCCACCGCGAGCGCGCACCTGACCTCTGTGAACCTCGACGTGCTCGAGCAATCCGGCAGGCTGGCCTTGCTGGCAGGCAGCGTCGAAGGCTACCCGATCAACGGCGCGCGCATGGCCTACGTGCTGATGAACCAGAAGGGTGACGCCTTCCAGGGGCCGTTGATGGAAACGGCGGACGGCGAGTACACAGCGCCCCTACCGAAAGCCCCGGCGGGCGAGTGGACGCTGATCGTGCGCGATTCGACCTTCCCGCGCGAATCGCTCGAGGCCAAGGCGACCGTCAACTGGCCGCTCAAATCCTCCGTCCGGCTGATCCTGCCTCCTTCCAGCGCCGGAGCCCCGACCACACCGCTCCTGCTGGCGCTGCTGGCCTTCCCGATCCTGGTGGCGCTGGCGGTGCTGGCCTGGGTGCTGATCCGGCGACCCAAACCCGATTCGACCGAACCCTCCGCCACGGCCTGAACGCCGATCTGAACGCTCGGGTGCGCGCGAGCGTACCTCAATCCAAAAGCTGCCCACCGGAAAGACACCCATGCCAAAGCTCAGAATCCTGTTCCTTTCCTTGCTCGCCGCCGTCGTGGTCGCGTGCGCGCCGCCCGACCCGAACAAGCTGGTGATCCTGCCCGAAACCAAGATCGCGCCGTCCGGGGCTGGCCCGACCTCGTTTATTTTCAAGGTCGTGCAGGCCGGCAACCCGTTGACAGGTGCGAAAGTTAGCGTTCAGAACACCATGACGCACGCCGGGATGGTGCCCACGCTTCGCATCGCTCAGGAGATCGGACAGGGCGTCTACCAGGCGCAAGACCTGGAATTTCAGATGGCTGGAGATTACGTGCTGATCGTGACCGCCGAGAAAAACGGCGAGAAGATGTCGGGTGAGTACCGCTTCGGGGTGCAACCGTGATTGACGGGTTCGCTCGAGGTCGGAGTCCTTTGAAGACCGTCCAGGACGGTGTTTTTCTATCTCGAGCGAAATGTGTCCTGAACGGTCTTCCGAGGGCTCGAGCGTGAGCGTCGCCCTGCCCACGCACGCGCCGCGCCGCCGCCTCGACGTGCTGCGCGCGCCGCTCCTGGGCGCGTTCCTGCGCTGGCGCTACGCCCGGTTCGCGCTGCAAGTGCCGCTGTTGTTGATCGCCATGTTGGCCGTCTACGACGGCATGACGGGCCGTCAGGTCGCGCCGGTGAACGTGGCCACGGTCAGCGTCTGGGTGCATTACCGTGGGCTGGTCGGCATCGCCATCGCGGTCTTCGGGAATTTGTTCTGCGCGGCCTGCCCGTTGATGCTGACCAGAGGGCCATCGAAGCTCATCAAGGGTGCGCTCGAGAAACTGAATTTCAAACCCGAATGGCCGAAAGTCCTGCGCAACAAGTACCTGGTGCTGGGACTGACGCTGGTGTTCTTGTTCAGCTACGAGCATTTCAGCCTGTGGGCCAGCCCGTGGCTGACGGCCTGGTTGATCATCGGGTACTTCACGGTGGCCTTGCTGACGGATGCCATCTTTCCGGTCGGGACGTTTTGCAAGTACGTCTGTCCATTGGGGAATTTCAATTTCGCGCTGTCCGGCGCGAGCCCGACGCAGATCACGGCTGTTGACCAGAACGTTTGCAACTCCTGCGAGGGCAAATACTGCCTGAACGGTCGCGTGGAAACGCCCACGTCCAGAGCCCCACTGTTCGGTCACCGCGCCGATCACGTCATGCTGGAATTGCCGATGGTTTCGGCGGGCGCCTCGAGCTTGCAAGCCCCGAGCGCCGTCTCGACCATCGACTCGAGCCTGGAAAGCATCAAATCCCGCAGTTACGGCACCTTCCCCGGCTGCGAGACGGACTTGTTCGTGCCCGCCATCCAGTCCAACACCGATTGCACGCTGTGCCTGAACTGCGTTCGGGCCTGCCCTTACGACAACGTGGCGCTCGAGTTCCGCATCCCGACCCGCGAGGCCGAAGCCCTGCGCCCGAAATCCGACTGGTCGCTCTTCGTGACCGTGCTGGCCTGGGCGGGACTGGTCAACGCGTTCGCCATGATCCCCGCTTTTTTCAATCTGGCCGAATGGCTTTCCAGGCTGCTGGGCACGCGCGACCAGACGATCCTGCTGTTGATCATTCAGACCGTCGGCATCGGCGGCGGCGTGGGTTTGTCGCTCTTGGCGGCCAGGCTGTCCGGCTCGCTCGGCGGGCAGGGCTTCTCGAGGTTGCGCGACTGGGCGGCGGTGATGCTGCCGCTCGCGCTGGCGGCCTGGGCAGGGCATTACCTGTACCACTTCTTGACGGGTTACGCGACGCTCTGGCCGAACGCGGTCAACGCGCTCTTCAGGCTGGGCATCAACCTGCCGCAACCGCCCCCACCGACGGTTTCCAGGGTCGATCAGGCGTTCATCTATCAGGTCGCGCTGTCTTACCTGGGTCTGGCGGCGGGCGTCTGGGCCGCGTACCGGCGCACCGTGAGATTGAAGGTGAACGTGGTGGCCATCGCGCCGCAGTTGATTCTGATCGTGGTGTTCGTGGCTTTGACGCTCCTGATTTTCTCGCAACCGATGCAGGCGCGCGGCAGTTTGTTGCTTTGAGGGTGGCGTCTCGAGCGAGTCGATCATCCTGATTCTCGAGAACACCGTCCAGGACGGTGTTCTCTTGACACCAGAAAACCGCGTCCGGGACGGTGTTCGTAAACAGGTGAAAATCCTAACGGTTCCACACCGTTTCCCCGATAGACTCGTGAAGCATGATCGCGCTCAAGCCACGCCAGATTCGCGCCGCCCAAAAAAGTATCGGGCGTGCGGGATCGTGGTTGGCCGCCTGGCTGATCGTCCTGGCCAGCAGCGCCTTCGCGTTGCGCGACCCGGTCACGCTCGAGGTCGCGGTCTTACCAGCCCTCGAGCTGATTGATTCCTCGGATCACCACCGCGATCACGCGCGGGTTCAGACTCGAGCACCGAAGAGCGTTTCGCACGCTCAGGGTGATCACGTCGGGCACGATCACCGCGATTGCCCGTTGTGCGGTGCGCCCGCGCTGGTCAGCGGCTCACCCGACCCGGTTTCAACCAGAGCCTCGGGCGCCGGGATGGTCGCGCGCTTAACGGATCGCGCCGCGCTACACGTTCAATGCTGGCATCGCGGCAGCGTTCAATCTCGAGCGCCACCGCCGGGTTTGACGGACGCCTGAACCCGAGCCTGGGTTCTCGCGCCGTCTCTCGAGTCGGCACCATCTCTACAATCGCTCGCGCAGGACGGCCTTCAAACTGACCGTCCGGGCGCGGATGCTCGAGTCATCACCCGGAGGACACCATGTTCAAAAACACCATCATCGCGGCCAGCGCCGCGCTCGTGGCCGCCGTCGCCACCATTGCCCTGGCGCACGCGACCGTCAGAACCGATGTCGGCCTTTCGGAATCGAAGGCTGGCGCGTACGAGACCTACCGCCTGCAAGTCCCGGTTGAGAAACCGATGGCCACCACCGAAGTCAAACTGTACGTGCCCGCCGGACTGACCGTGTCCACCTTTGGACAGTTGCCGGGCTGGACGCACAGCACAGAAAAAGACGCCAATGGATTGATCACGACCGTCACCTGGAAGGGTACCCTTCAGCCCGAGGAATTCGCGCGCTTCATGTTCAGCGCCAAGAACCCCGACCAGCCCGGCACGCTGCTGTTCAAGGTTGACCAGACTTACGCCGATGGCACGGTCGTCAAGTGGGCGGACGAAGACCCGAAAGGCAAAACGCCCGCGTCGCGCGTCGAGATCAAGTGATCCAGCCCCGAGCGCTCGGTGCGATCCTGGCGAGCTTCGCCATCGCCGGGGTCGCGCTGGCGCATTCCAACCTGATGCAATCCGTACCCGCTGACGGGCAGACCATCGCGAGCTTGACGAAAACCGTCACACTGGAATTTTCTGAACCGCTCGAGGTTAAGTTTTCAGTCTTCAAGGTCTACAGGCTCCAAACCAACCCGACAGACGCGAACGCCGCTCGCAAGGACGCGGAGGCGCTGATGGACGAAGTACTGGACAAAAAAGGGGACGAATCCGCCCGCGCTGACGACGGCCTGGCCACGGACGTTCCGAGCGCCGCGCGCCTTCAGGTCAAGCTCAAACCGAGGTTGCAACCCGGCTGGTACGTCGTGATGTGGCGCGCGCTGAGCGTGGACACGCACACCACCGATGATTGGCTGGTGTTCCGCTATAAACCCAACTGAACTGCATTCCCCTTCAGACAACAGGAGTGACCATGAAAAACCGAATCGCACTGGCCGGCCTGACCGTCATCGCAGCCGTCACCGCCGGGATCGCGTTGGCGCACGCGAACATCAAATCCAGCATCCCAAAGGATGGCAGCACGCTGAGCGCCCTGCCGAAAACTGTGCAACTGACCTTCGGCGAGGCCGTCGAAACGAAAGTCTCGAGCTTCAAGATCTACTGGATGGACGAGAAAGCCATCATGAAAAACGGCAAGGAACTGCCCGACGAAGCGGCGGACAATATCGTCGAGAAGTTCGCCAACACGATGCTGGCGCTCAAGACGGACACCGTGGATCGCGTGGATGCCGGGTACGCGCCCAGCACGATGGCGGAATCAAAAACCGTGACGCTCAACGTCAAACCTGGCACGATCAGGCCCGGCGTGTACGTCGTAATGTGGAAGCTCACCAGCGTGGACACGCACACGACCAGCGGCTTCATGCGCTTCGCGCTCGAGAAGAAGTAAGATCCACACCGTCCAGCACGCAAATCGCAAACCTCGTGCTGGACGGTGTTCCTCGAATACGCAGGATTCCTCGTCCCTCGAATACGCAGAATTTCTCGTTCCTCGAGTTCGCGTGATTCCTCGTCCCTCGGGTGAAACGGCTGCGCAAGGAGATACATGAACATCAAACCGCTCGCGATCGCCGCTGTACTCGCCGCCGCAGGCACCGCGGGCATCGTGCTGGCGCACTCGAACGTCAAGGCCAGCGCGCCCAAGGACCACGCGCACGTCGCGGTCATGCCGAAAACCGTCAGCCTGACCTTCGACGAGCCGCTCGAGACGAAACTTTCCGTCTTCAAGGTCGTCTACGCCCCGATGGAATCGATGATGAAAAACGGCAAGGCCATGAGCGCTTCATCGATGGATGACGTGGCCGAGCAAATCGCGAACAAAGCCATCAGCGCCAAGACGGATGGCAAGGATCGCGTGGATGCCGGATACGCGCCCGGCACGCCCGCCCAGACCAAGACCGTCACGCTGGCGCTCAAACCGGGCATGAGACAGCCCGGCGTGTACGTCGTGGCATTTCAAGTCACCAGCGTGGACACGCACGTGGAAAAGGGCTTCATTCACTTTCACCTCGACGGTATGAAATAAGTTGATATCACTGAACCACCGTCCAGCACAGGGTTTGCTGCTGGGCGTCTGGGAGCGCGAACAGCCCGTTAGGTGCTATCCCGTGAGCAAGAAGCGCGAACAGCCCGTTAGGTGCTGTCTTGTGAGCAAGAAGCGCGAACAGCCCGTTAGGTGCTGTCTTGTGAGCAAGAACGGTATTCTCGAGACCCGGAGGCGCATTTGCTCTCACCTGAAGTGATTCCTGCACTGATCCGCTTCGGTCTGTTCGCCGGGTGCGTGCTGCTGTTGGGCGCGGGCGTATTCGCGCGCCACGTCTGGACGAGCGCCGTGCCGGACGCGCTGGAGCGCTGGTTGAAGCTGGCGCTTCTGGCGGGTGCGGTCGTCGTGATCGGCTCGAGCATCACCGATGTCGCGTTCACCGCCAACCGCGTCTACGCCGGGCTAGACTTCCCGACCTTCTGGTCGTACACCACGGGTTCCAGGCACGGTACGGCCACGATCGCGCGAGTCATTCTGTCGCTGGCGGTCTTCGGGCTGGGATTGGGGATCACGAAAAATACGGGCGGCTCGAGCAAACTGGGTATCGCGTCTCGAGCCGAACCCGGCGAAGGCATCACGGATCGCGTGCTGCACGGCGTGCTGAGCGTGGCGGTGCTGGCCACGCTCAGCCTGACCAGCCACGCCGGGGTGGACGGCTGGGCCAGCTTCACGTTCTTTTCCGATCTGATCCACCTGTCCGCCATGGTCGCCTGGGTCGGCGCGGTCGGGTTTCTGGCGTTCTCGCCGACTTCGGGCTGGAAGTACCTGGAACCGAACATCGAGGCGCTCAAACGCGTCTCCGCCATCGGCTTGATGGCCGTGATCGCCATGACCGCCACGGGCGTGTACGCCAGCATCGTTCACGTCTACGCCCTGCGCGCCCTGACCGGCTCGAGCTACGGGCAATCGTTGTTGGTCAAGCTGGTCATCGTGGCGCTGGTGTTGAGCATCGCCTGGGACAACCGGTTCCGCACGCTGCCGCTGTTGACCCGCCAACGCACCGCGCCCAACCTGGAAAAATTCCGTCGCGTCATGCGGGTCGAGAGCGCCCTGCTGGTCGGTGTGCTGCTGGCCAGCGGTTACCTGGTGACGCAACCCCCACCCGAACCTGGCGTGACCCTGCGCAGCGAGGTCACTTTTTCCGAACGCACCACAAACTGGATCGTGAACGGCGTGTTCAAACCCACCGACGGCGGCACGAATCTGGAGGTGCGCGTCGAGGACGCCTCCGGCAAACCCGCGCCGATCAATTTTGACCTGAGCGGCCAGATGAACATGCTCGATCACGCCATGCAGCCCATCCCGTTCAAGATCGCGTCCAGCGCGCCGGGGTCGTTCAGCACGTATTGCCCCTTCTGGATGAGCGGCCACTGGGAAGCCGTGCTGAAACTGCCGGATGGAACCGTGCGCGTGCCGCTCCGGGCGCGGTAAACGCGAGATCGAGCGACCAAATATGCTTCGTTGCGCCTCCCCAGCATGACAGCAAAATAAACCTCCTGCAAACCTGATCGAACACGTCCCGAGGGAAGGGTAGGGACAAGCCATACCCCTACAAAACCTGTCCTGTAGGGGCAACCTTGATGGTTGCCCTCGCGTGAAGACGTGCTCGAGACTGACGTTCGCAAGAGGTCTGGCTGTGGGCGAGGTCTCGAGCGGTGGGTTCGGCGCTGACGGTATGCTCAACGCGTCATGAAACCGACTGCTTCCCGCGTCGAGACTTACGGCCCGAGCGCCTTCGGCGAGATGACCCAACTGGCGCAAAAAGTCGGGGCGGTCAATCTGGGTCAGGGCTTCCCGGATTTTCCGCCCGCCGATTTCGTGCTGGATGCCGCGCGCGAAGCTTTCGCCTCGAATTGGCACCAGTACGCGCCGCCCAAAGGCTGGCCGAGGTTGCAACGCGCCGTCTCTGGGTTGCTCGCGCCCCAACTTGGATTCGCACCCGACCCAGACAGCCAAATCACGATCACGGTCGGCGCGACCCAGGCGCTGCACGCCACCATGCAGGCGATCCTCGATCCCGGCGACGAGACCATCGTGATGCTGCCCAAATTTGACACGTACACGCCGCAAATTGAACTCGCGGAATCCGTGCCCGTTTACGTCAGGCTGGAAGCCGGGCCGTTGGGCTGGACGCTCGATCTCGAGAAATTGCGGGCAGCCTGTTCAGCGCGCACCAAATTGCTGATCCTGAACACGCCGCACAACCCGACCGGCAAGGTCTTTTCCCGCGCGGAACTCCAAGGTATCGCGAGAATTGCGCTCGAGTTCGACCTGTACGTGATCGCCGATGAGGTCTACGACCGCTTGTTCTTCGAGCTTCCGCACACGTCTTTCGCGTCCCTGCCCGGCATGCGCGAACGCACGATCACCATCGGATCGGCGGGCAAGATCTTCGGCGCGACCGGCTGGCGCATCGGCTGGACGGTGGCCAGCCCGGACGTGACCGCCGCCATCCGGCGCGGTCACCAGTGGGTTCCGTTCTGCGCCACCACGCCCGTCCAGGAAGCCGTGGCCATCGCACTCGAGCGGATGGGATCGATGGGTTACGAAACAAACTTGCGCCAGGATTTCCGCCGCAAGCGCGACTTCTTGTGCGCTGCGCTTTCCGGGGCTGGATTCCAACCCTGGATTTCCGAGGGTTCGTACTACGTCGTCGCGGACGCGTCCGGCCTGACCGACGACGCGATGGCCTTCTCGACATGGATGCTCACCGAAGCCAAACTCGCCGCCATGCCCGGGAATGTGTTCTACACGCCCCAAACCGAACAGCTCGCGCCGCCGTTTTTCCGCTTCGCGTTCTGCAAGACGCAAGCCACGCTGGACGCCGCCGCCGAACGCCTGGACGAGATCGCGCGGATGCTGCGCACCTGAATTTGCTCGAGAACACCGTCCAGGACATAGTTCCAAGAACGCGTCCTGGACGGTGTTCCCATATCAGGACGGATTTTGGGCGAGTCTCGGGCAGGGCGGGTCACAGGCCCGCCCCCACGAAAGCCCAGCCTGCACGGGTGATGTGCGATCTGACCACCCTCGAGAAACACGAAAACCTCTCGCCCGGTATATTCGGGCGAGAGGTCTTTGGCCGATGGCTTTACTTCAGAACCAGATCGACTTCGACGGTCGTTTTGGTCTGCTTGGCGCTCAGCGTGATGCTGTGATCCTTGAGCGCGTACTTCTCGCTCAGGGGCTTCATCATCGCGCCCATCGCGTCACCAGTTTTGGTCATGGTATCGCCAGTTTTGGTCATGGTATCGCCGGTTTTGGTCATGGTGTCGCCAGTTTTGGTCATCGTATCGCCGGGCTTTGTCATCGTGTCACCCGGTTTCGTCATGGCGTCACCGGTTTTGGCCATGGTGTCGCCATCTTTCATCATCGCGTCGCCAGCGGCCTTCCAGCCTTCTTTCTCGAGCGCCTTACCGTAGAAATCGAACGCGCCGTGCAGCGGGTCTTTGGCCTCGCCGATGTTGAAAATAAAGGTCGCTTGCGTGGCCGAAACGTTGCGCGCCGCCAGCTTCAGCGCCGGGTACGCGGCCAGTTCGATGACTTCTTTCTTGCCCATCGTCATCATCATGCCGTTGGATTTCAAATCCTTGACGAACAAGAATTCCGGTGCGGCCAACGCAATTCCAGCAGTGGCTATGGCGGCGGACATCAAGGCGATTTTCATGGTCTTGTTCATACGGCCTCCTGTTGAGTTGTTCACTCGAGACGATCTACGCAGACCAAAGGCAAAAGGTTCAATCGGTGTTCTCGAGTCACGAGAACGCGTCCGGCCCATTTCTCTCGACTGGTTTACTTGACGCCGAAGTTGACGTAGACCTTGCTGTCCTTGACGGACGTGCTCAGGCCGAGCGTGTAGTTCTTCAGGGTGTAGTGGCCCTGGTAGCTGCCGTCCTTCATCTTCATGCCTTCGACGCCCTTCATCATGGTGTCGCCGGACTTCATGGCATCGCCCGTTTTGGTCATGGTGTCAGCGGATTTCATGGTGCTGTCGGTTTTGGTCGCGTCGGCGGTCTTCATGGTGTCGTCCGTCTTGGTGGCATCGCCGGACTTCATCGTGTCGCCCGACTTCATCGCGTCGCCGGACTTCATGGCGGGCGCGTCCTTCCAGCCTTCGGACTTGAGCGCCTTGTCGTAGAAAGCGTACGCGCCCGCCGCGTCAGAACCCGCGTAGACCAGGGTCGCGCTGGAATTCGTGACGGTCTTGGAAAGCAATTTGGCTTTCGGGTACGCGCTCAGTTCGATGGTCTGACCCATCATCATCAGGTTGGCTTTCGGGTCGGTGCTAAACTTGAAGACGGGTGCGGCGAGCGCGATGCTGGTGGCGAGGACGGCGGACATCAATGCGGCGACGGTTTTTTTCATGTGGAACCTCCGGTGAGTCTGAACTCGAGGGGAGGTACGTCAGTGTTCGACAGAAGGTTCAATTCCATCCGCCCCTCGAGCGTAAGGTCGTCCTGTGCGCTGTCCTGATCTGGTCGGGTCGTCTGGTACGGCGCATTGGGTAGAATCGAGCCGTGAATATTTCCAGAATGCTGTTGACCGTGATCTCGCTCGTCGCCCTGGGATCGCTGATCGCGTGCAAAGACCCGAACGCCAGCACCAGCTCGAGTACCAACTCGAGCACGACACCGCCCGCCGCACCGAGCGCCAGCACCAAACCCCTGTGCCAGGATCAGCCCGCGCCCGCGACCGGATTGACCGACGCCAGCGTGACGGAACTCAAGATGGAAGACATGCTGGTCGGCACGGGTGCGGAAGCCATCACTGGCAAGACGGTCGTGGTCAACTACATCGGGCGGTTGGTGGACGGCAAGAAATTTGATGCGTCCTGCGACCGCAACCAACCCTTCGACTTCCCGCTCGGTGCGGGCGCGGTCATCAAAGGCTGGGATCAGGGCGTGGCGGGCATGAAAGTCGGCGGCAAACGCCGATTGATCATCCCCTCGAGCCTGGGCTACGGCGCTCAGGGTGCGGGCGGCGTGATCCCGCCGAACGCCGCGCTGGTGTTCGACGTGGAACTGGTCGAGGTTAAATAAAACCGTCCCAGACGGTGTTTTTTAATCTCGAGAATTCGCGCACTGGACGCTCAATCCCGTTCATGAACCTGCCCGTTCCCTCGGGGCGCGTAGGTTCACCAATGTTGCTGCTCGAGCATCAACGAAACGTGGCGCGGACGTTGGATTCGTCCGCATCACGAATGCTTTCCCTGAGACTTACTTCTCGAGGTAAACCGTCAGGCTGCGCGATTGCGGCAGGCTGATCGAACCCTTGAACCCTTTCGTTCCCGGCGATTCGACGGTGACGGTGTACGTTCCCGCCTCGAGATTCTCGAATTTTGCGGGCGCGCCTTTCGAGCCGATCTCTGTGCCGTCCGCTCGCGCGAGTTTGACGCTCGCATCGGTGGCGTTCGCGTTGATCTCGAGGGCGTAGCGTTCCGGCAGCGGGGTCGTGGCGGGCGGTTCAGTCGCGCTCGGCGGTGGGCTGGCGGGCGTCGGGCTGGTCGGCGCGGGGCTGGGTGACGCGGGTGGCGTCTGCGGTTGGGGCGGCGGGAGTTCGCTCGGATTGGTGTTGGTCGGCGGCTCCGGCGCGACGCTCGCGGGTGGCGTGGCGGGCTCGTGGCTGGCGGGACTCGGGCTGGCGGGACTCGGGCTGGTCGCGCTCGAGCCGGGATCAGGGGCTGGCGGGGTCGGCAACGGGCCGACGGGCGCGTCCGCCGGGGCGCTCGGTGGGATCACGCCGGGAACCTGGCGGCGGATGGCTCCGACCGCCTGCTCGAGCGGATTCGTGCCGCGCTGCCACACGCCCGCCACGCCCAGACCACCGCCGACGATCAACAGCAACCCGGCCAGGATGAACGCGAACTGCCGACGAAAAATCATCCATTGCAGCACCAGCACGGTCACTCCGAAAACCATCAGAACCCACCAGAGCATGTTCCCTCCGTCTGCGCGATGCGCGCGTGTTTGAGCTTATGCGGTCTCGAGCTGCGGTACGTGCGGGCCTCGAGCGATGCGTGCCATTTCGCACGGCGATGCGTGCCATTCCACAGCGCTTCGGTAAATCGGGCATCAAGTGCTGAAAAGACCGTCCAGCACGCAAGCCAGGGACGGCGTCCTGGACGGTGCCGCCTCACACGAGCTTCACCAGTTCCTCCAAGAGGGCTTCGGCCTCTCTCTTGTCGTTGGTGCTCATGACCCGCACCCGACCCTGAGGGCCGCGCAGGGAAACGTGAAAGACCTCGCTGCGCGCGACCCTCGAGACGAAGGCCGAAACAAGGCTGACCACGATCAAAAACACCCCGGCGGGTGGAAAGACCATCAACAGCAGCACGCCCAGGCACCCCAGGCAACCGTAAGAACCCAGTTGCGACGATTGCGAGAACGAGCGCTCCAGATCCACCCGAGAAAACTGCAACAACGGCACCGTGTCCGCGCCGATGGTCAGGTAACGCGTCGTCAGGATCACGTTCCCGGCGCGGTAAATCACGCGTTCCGCCGAAGCAGCGGATTGGTTCGCGCTGGGTTGGTTCGTCCACGCCCTCGAGGCGGGGCTGGGCAACGGGGCTGCACGCGGTGGCGAAGCCGTTTTCGTGAACGCCAGCACGTCCGCCATCGCGGGTTCCGGCGGTTGCCATTTCATGGCTTCGGTCGGCCATTCGCCGAACTTGTCGCTGTAGCGGTGCCCGACCCAGCCTTCCTTGTACCCGCGCTGAATGGCGATCCAGGAAAGCTGCCTGTACCAGCGCCGTTGTTCCTCGAGCAGCGGTTCGATCACCGAAACGCGCTGGCCCGAGTTTGCCCCGCCGATCAACCCGATAAAATCCGCGACCGCCTGCGGGCGTTCCGATACGTTCAGCGTCAAACCGCGCTCGATGGCGGCGCGCAAACCCGCGCTCAGGCTGGCTGGCAACGCAGGCAAGGGTGTCCCGATGAACCGATCCGTCGCGCTGGGCGGCATCTGCCCGGTCGCGGCGTGAAACAGGGTCGCGGCCAGACCGTACAAATCCGTGTACGGTCCGAACCTGGCGCTCGACGCGTACTGCTCCGGTGCGGCGTACCCCGGCGTGACCATGCGCGTGTGCTGCACGGTTTTTGAACCGCTGAAGCCGCGCGCCGAACCGAAATCGATCAGCACCGCCCGACCGTCTGGCCTTAAGAAAACGTTGTCCGGCTTGAGGTCGCGGTGCAACAGACCCGCGCCGTGAACCGCCGAAAGCGCGTCCAGCAACTCGAGCGCCAACGATTCGATCTCGCGCGAGGGCAGCGTCCTGACCCGCGACAACCGCGCGCCCAGCGTCTCGCCCTCGAGCCGTTCCATCACCAGGTAAGCCGTGTTGTTTTCACTAAACGCGTCGTAGACCCGCACCACGCCCGGATGCTGAAACCGCGCCAGCAACCGCGCCTCCTCGAGAAAGCGGTCTTTGGTTTCGATGAAACCCTGCCCCAACAGCGTTGTGGGCGGCACGAGTTGCGCGCCGCGCCGCGTGGAACCCTCCGGGAAGAACTCCTTGACCGCCACCGGGATGCCCAACGCGACCGACGCCGCCGAGTACGTGATGCCGAAGCCGCCCTGCCCCAGCACGCCTTCCAGCCGAATCTTGCCTTCCGCCAGGAGCGCGTTTTCCGGCAGCACGAACCCACCGAGCGGCGAACCGCAGGCGGAACAGGTCGAATCGCTTGGCGCGACCGACTGGCCGCAATACGGGCACGCGTTCATTCAGGTTCAGTCTACGGTCGCAGCCTGAGAAGCGTTCCCGCACGGCTAAAGTCCTCCCCTGCTTTGCAGCGGTATTCGTAAAGGTCGACGCGCGAAAAAACCTTACCAACTGGTAGGGGCGCAATTTATTGCGCCCCTACGAAAATCAGTT
>CAXTKV010000091.1:0-1722 GCA_964244895.1 uncultured Deinococcales bacterium | reverse complement strand
ATGATTCGTGTGTGGGACGGTGTGCTCGAAGATTGGCTCGAGTCGATTCTTAATCCGGCCCGACAATCGCATAGGCCGTCGTGATCGCCGCCTCGCGCAGCGCGTAGCGCCAGAAGCGCAGGTTGGAACGGCGCAATTTGACGCCCAGCACGGACGATTCCAGCCCGATGGCCCGCGCCAGCGCCAACGCCCGAGGCGCGTGAACGCCGTCCGTCACGATCAAGACCGCCTCAGACCCGACCAACACCCTCGAGAATCGCAGGTTTTGAAGGGTGTTGCGGCTGCGCGTCTCGCTTTGCACGCAATCGGCTGGCAAACCGCGAGCCAGCAGGTAATTCCTGCCCACGCTCCCCTCCGAGCGCGCATCGCCCGTGCCCACCCCGCCCGAGACGACCACGCGGTCCGCGTAACCCGCGCGGAAGGCGCGCACGGCAGCCTCGAGCCTGACCTGAAAGGCGGGCGATGGACGCCCGTTGTACTGCGCCGCGCCCAGCACCAGCAGCGTCCCCGGATGGCGGCCCGAAACGGCGGGCGTGAGGCCGAACACGACCGCCGCCAGGTGGCTCAGGCCGATCACGGCTGCCAAACCGAACCCGGCGATCAGGCTGACGACACCGTTCCCACCGCCGCGCGTATGACGGTTCACCCCGGAACCTCGGTGTCCAGCACCCCAAGGACCATCAGGTGCGCGCGCAATTCTGGCACGCCCTGAACGCGGTAAATCGGCACGGCGGCATGCGCGTCCTCGAGCGCCACATTCCAGGTTTCAGCCATCAAAAAGCACGCGCGCAAACCCGCGTTGGCCGCCGCGCCCGAATCCGCCAGCGTGTCCCCGACCAGAATCGCGCTCTCGGGCGGCACGTCCAGAATCTCGAGCGCCTGATGAATCATGTCCGGCGCGGGTTTCATCGGGCCGTCCGCGCGGGTGCGCACGACGCCGACCGCGATCTCGTGCTTGGTCAAAACCGTGTTGACCGATTCAGCCGAATTGTTGGTGACGATGGCGTAACCCACGCCCGCGCGCTCCAGGTCAGCGAACAACTCGCGCACGCCCGGACGCACCGCGCTGTCCCGCGCCACGCGGCGTTCCAGGGCCATGAACTCCTGTTCCGCTTCGGGAGGCAACCCCGGCAGGTTCGGCACGACCAGCTCGAAACGTTGAATGCCCCAACGGTCCTTGAACTGCGGCAAGCCATCATCAATCGGTTCTAAGAGCGTCCCATCCATGTCGAACAAGACCGCCCGTACCGTCCCAGAGCCCATTTCTGAAGTATGACACCAAAGAACACCGTCTGCAAGGGTATTCTCTAAGGTATTCCCCGAGATCTCGCGTCTCAGACGGTGCTGCTGTCAGCGATTGACCGTGTGGCCCGCCTGGGTCAAGGCCGCCACCGCCGTCTCGAGCTTGGAATCCGGTACCAACACGTAATCCGTGTCGAACGTCCCAATCGCCAGGATGCTGACCCCGACCACCGCCAACGGCTCCAGCACGCTGGAGAGGATGCCCGTCACCGAAAACGGAAACACGCCATCCAGACGCAACAAGCGCCAGCCGCGCTCCGCGCGCTCGTGCATCGGCACCAGCGATTCCAGGCACAGCACGCTCAGTTCCTCTCGGGTGCGGGTGATCGAAAAAAACGGGCTCTCTCGCGCCCAGGACGGGATGCTCAGGTCGGGATCGAGCCGCGCCACGGCGTAAGCGTCAGGTTCGAGGGAAAGCGT
>CAXTKV010000090.1:1291-19819 GCA_964244895.1 uncultured Deinococcales bacterium | reverse complement strand
GGGCGCAACGCCGAAGCGCTCGGCTGGTGCGGGTTGCGCGGCATGGACTGTAAGAATCGGCACGCCAGCCTGATCTGGGGTTCGCGGCGCAACGCCCTCGCGTTGGAGGCGCAAGCGCTCGGGGTGATGGTCGGGTTCGCGTTCATGGAACTGGGCATGGAACGCGTCGAATCCGAGATCGTCGCGGGTGACGCGGACGCGGCATCGTTGCTGGAACGCACCGGATTTCAGCGCGAGGCCACCCGCCGCGAGGCCATGCGGCGCGGTGGGCGCTACGTCAACTCGAGCGTTCACGCCGTGCTGCGCGATGACTGGGTGCTGCGGGTGATGCCGTGACCCGACCGCTGGCGCTGCGCGCCGTGACGCGCGGCGAACGCGTCGCGCTGGCCCGACCGGATCGCGCCTGGTTCGGGTTGGTGGCCGGCTGGATCAACGATCCGCGCGTCAACCGCACGCTGGTGACGGCCATCCCGTGGCCCCTGGAACCGTCCGACGCCGCGACCTGGTTGCCATCCGGTGAGCCCCTGATGGCGTTTTTGATCGCTCCGGTCGGGCTGGAACGACCGATCGGGCTGTGCCACTTTCATTCCTACGACCACGAGACGCGATCCATCAAGATCGCGATCCTGATCGAGCCCGAATCTCAGGGGCAGGGCTACGGCACGGAAGCGGTGCGCCTGCTGGTCGATTACGCCTTCGTGAGCTTCGACCTGAACCGCGTGGCGCTCTCCGCCTTCGGCAGCAACCCGGCTGGCTTGCGCGCGTACGAGCGCGCCGGATTTCAGTTCGAGGGCACGCGCCGCCGCGTCTGGTACCGCGCCGGAACCTGGCACGACGACGTGATGATGAGCGTGCTGCGCTCGGACTGGGAACGCTCGAGGAGGTAGGGCAAAGGTTAAAGGGCAAAAGTATTCGCGGGGCCGGGTCGAGGGGATATCGTTCAGGACGAGATTCTCGAGTATCAAAATTGTGCGTCCAGGACGGTGTTCTCGGGCATTCGGATCGAGTCTGAATTGCATCCTGAGCGCTTCTGAACCCTGACTTGTGACCTCTGACCAACCGGGACGCGACCGCGCGCGCGATAGAATCCCTCGATGCACGCGCGCTCGAGCTTGTTCACGATGTTTGGGGAGTTCGTTCACCCGCGCGGCGATGTCGCGTGGGTCGGCACGATCATCGAGTGGATGCGGGTGATGGGTT
Source organism: uncultured Deinococcales bacterium (assembly GCA_964244895.1). Classification (GTDB taxonomy): domain Bacteria; phylum Deinococcota; class Deinococci; order Deinococcales; family JAAFIG01; genus CAXTKV01. The sequence goes on along the minus strand of CAXTKV010000090.1, from coordinate 18,619 downwards.
TTTCCGAACCCGCCGTGCGCGCGGCGGTGTCCAGGTCGATGCGCACGGGTTGGCTCGAGGCGCAGAAGTTCGGGCGCAAATCCTATTACGCGCTGACGCCGGACGTGCGCTGGAGGGTTCACCGGGCGGTCGGGCGTCTGTACCGACCGCTGGATGCGCCGTGGGACGGGCTGTGGCGCGTGCTGATCTACACCATTCCCGAGGAGCGCCGCGCGGAGCGCGACCGCTTGCGCAAGGAGCTTTCCGTGCTGGGTTTCGGCGCGTTGACGCCGGGCGTCTGGATCAGCCCGAACGATCTGTCGCAGGAAGCGCTGGCGCTTTCCAGGGTTCACGGCCTTGAAGCCTTCGTCGAGGTCTTCGAGGCCACGCGATTATCGGCTGGCACGGACTTGCAACTGGTGGAGCGCGCCTGGGACGTGCCGGGCATCAACGCGCGTTACGCGGCCTTCCTGAAAGAATTCGGCGCGCAACCCGAACCGAATTCCGACGAGGATGCGTTCCGGGCGTTCGTGACGGTGCTGCACGAGTACCGCAAGTTCCTGTTTTCCGATCCGGGGCTGCCGCTCGAGCTGCAACCCGAGGGCTTCCTGGGGCTCGAGGCGGCGCGCCTGTTCCGCGACCGGAAGGCGTCGCTCGCGCCTCGCGTGCAGGCGTTCGTGGATCGAAGCTTCGAGGGCTTGCCTGCCCTCGAGCTGGTCTGAACACCGTCCAGCACGCGAATCATTGACTGCGCGCCGGACGGTGTTCTCATGGCCTCAAAGAATTCCGACCTTCAACACCAGGCGCTGCACCTGGTAGGTGAACTCGACGTGCGCAGCTTTCGTGCTGTTGCCATCGCCCTGCGCGATCACGCCGAAGCGCATCTTGCGCTGGTTGACGGCCCGCAACTGATCGGATGTCAGCGCGACCTGGCCCGCCACCTGAAGGCTGGTCTGGTTGGCCGCCAACGCGACCGTCTGGGACGCGCCGAGCTTGTACTTGTCCTGCCAGAGCGTGTCGGAGGGCTCGCTACCAGCCGGAGCCATGTAAAGCTGCACGGTGACGTTACCGGAAAGTTGCGTGTCGCCCTGGTAGCTCAGGCCGAAACCGTAATCCAGCGACGCGCTGGTCAGCGTGACGGGCAAGTCCACGCTCGAGAAATCCGCCGGGTAGCCGCTCGCGCTGGGCAGCTTGTCGCTGACAGAATACGTGCCCTGCGGCACGTCGTAGCTGTAGCTGCCGCTGACCTGCGCGCCCAGGTACGGGGCGAGATCGACGGGCACCTGCAGAAGCGTGCAACCGGCCAGCATGACGATTCCGGCGAGTCCGAGTCCGAATAATTTTTTCATGGGTGTCTCCAGCGCATAGTGCGTTCAGGCTGGGACGCTGCACCAAACAGGACGACACGCGTTTCGCGTGTGCTCGGTCGGTTGCGCTACTGGCTCCACCTGTCCCCAGCGCCCAATCTTGCGGGACAGGATTCATCGCCTCCGAGTCGGAGAGAGCTCCTGAGCCGCACTGTAGACCTTTTATCGAGTCAATACTGAGGAAAATGGGCACGGGTTCGGTCAGAAAAACAAGTCTTGCGCGCCCGACGCCCGTTCTCAAACTCGGGTTTCGGAGAACCCGCCTCGAGTCAGCAGGTTAAAAGCGAAATCAGATTACATATTTATGCTAGAAACAGATCATGTCCTCGAACGACCACCTTTACCCGACGCTCAAAGGCCGAGGCTCGAGCTGGAACCCCAAGAACCGCTTCGAGCAACTCGAGGTCACCATAGACCCCGACGAGTACGAACCCGACGCCGCGCCGCGCAAGACTGTTTTTTACCGCGATCACGCCAAAACGATCATCGCGTACAACACGAGCCCCGACATCGGATTTGAAGCCAGCCTCAGCCCGTATCGCGGCTGCGAGCACGGGTGCAGCTACTGCTTCGCTCGTCCCACGCACGAATACCTGGGTTTCGGCTCGGGATTGGATTTTGAAACCAAGATCATGGTCAAGGTGGATGCGCCCGCGCTTTTGCGCAAAGAACTGAGCGCCCGCCGCTGGAATCCGCAGGTGATCGCCCTGAGCGCCATCACCGACGTGTACCAACCCTTAGAGCGCAAACTCGAGCTGACCAGACGGTGTCTGGAGGTGCTGTTGGAGTTCAGAAACCCGGTCGGGATCATCACCAAGAACCACCTGATCACCCGCGACCTGGAGATCCTGCGCGAACTCGCGCGGTTTGAGGCCGTCAGCGTGGCCGTCTCGATCACGACGCTCGATGAAGACCTGCGCCGCGTGATGGAGCCGCGCACCAGCACCACGGCGCGCCGACTCGAGGCGGTCAGCCTTCTGGCCGAAGCGGGCGTTTTTGTGGGCGTGCTGACCGCACCGATCGTTCCCGGCTTGAACGATCACGAGATCCCCGCGCTGGTCAAGGCCGCCGTCGGCGCGGGCGCAAAATTCGTCGGGTATTCGATCCTGCGCTTGCCGCACGGCGTCAAGGACATCTTCACCGACTGGCTGGAGCGCCACCTGCCCGAACGCAAGAACAAGATTCTGAACCGCATCAAATCTACGCGCGGCGGGCAACTGAGCGATTCGCGCTTCGGAAGCCGGATGAACGGGGAGGGCATCTTTGCGGAACAGATTCGCGCCCTGCACCGCACGGCACGCCGTCAGGCCGGATTGCGGAAATCCGAGTTCAAGCTGTCCACCGCACATTTTCGCGTGCCTGGGCGCTGGGTTCAGGATTCGTTGTTCACGGGGCTCGAGTGAGCGCGTTGCTCGGGACACCGTCTGGGACGCTGTTTGAAAGATGCGTGCTGGACGGTGTTCGTGAACGCTCGAGAGCGGTGCGAGGCGACCCCTCCGCGATGAACCAGGACGGGGCCGATGACACCGACCGCGCGCAGCGCTGCCGTGACCCCCTTCGCGGGGGGCGACTGAAGGGCACACCGGATGGAATTCTGTTCGAGACAGAATCGGGGTAGACTTGGGGGCGTGATCTCCCCCGCCCAACTCGAGCAGGCGCTCAAACGCTTCGGGCACTCGAGTTTCCGACCCCTGCAACTCGAGACGATCCAGGCCGTGCTGGACGGCCACGACGCCTTGACGGTGCTGCCGACGGGCGGCGGCAAAAGCCTGACCTACCAGTTGCCCGCGACCCTGTTGCCGGGAACGACCGTGGTGATCAGCCCGCTGATCGCGCTGATGAAGGATCAGGTGGACGCCCTGGAGCGGCGCGGCGTCAGGGCCACGTATCTGGCGTCCGGCTTGACCAGCGAAGAGTTCAATTCCCGGCTCGAGGGCGTGCGGCGCGGCGAGTACAAACTGGTGTACATCGCGCCGGAACGCGTGCGGGCCTCGGCCACGATGCTCGGCAAGGCCGCGCTGGTGGTGGTGGACGAAGCGCACTGCGTCTCGCAATGGGGTCACGATTTCAGACCGGATTACCTGGCGCTCGGCGATATCTTGCGGCCATTGAACGCGCCGACGCTGGCCCTGACTGCGACGGCCACGCCGAAGGTGCGCGAGGAGATCGCGGAACGGTTGCTGAACAATCCACTGGTGCAGGTCGGCAGTTTTGATCGTCCCAACCTGACCTTCAGCGTCCACGACACGAAAACCGAGGGCACGAAGCTCGAGACATTGCGCCTGCTGCGCCGTCAGCATCCGGGGCCGTGCATCGTGTATTGCTCCACCCGCAAGAAAACCGAGGAACTCGCGGAAGCCCTCGGCGGCATCGCCTACCACGCGGGATTGCCGGATCAGACCCGATCACGCGTGCAGGACAAGTTCCTGGCCGGGAAATCCGACCTGATCTGCGCCACGGTCGCGTTCGGCATGGGCATCGATAAAGCGGACGTGCGATTGGTCGTGCATTACCAGCACCCCGGAACGCTGGAAGCCTACTACCAGGAGGCCGGACGCGCCGGGCGCGACGGGCAGCCCGCCCACGCCGCGATGCTCTACGCCGTGCAGGACACGATGACGCGCAAACGCTTGATAGAGGGCAACTACCCGCCCGACCGATTGATCTGGAGCGTCTTCGACAGCCTGAAAGGCGAACCCGGCTCGAGCGGCGAGGTCTCGGAGCGATTGGGGTTCGATTCCACGCCCGTCAACGTGGCCGTCAAGGCGCTTTTTGACGCAAACCTGCTGACCTTAGAGGGCGGCGTCTACACCGCCGTCAAGGGCGCGAACGCCCGCACCGCCAGCTACACCGCCATGTACGCCCGCAAACGCTTCGAGCTGAACGCCATGGAAAAAGTCGTGGGTTACGCGCGCACGGCGGGTTGCCGACGCGCCTTTCTGGTCGGGCATTTCAGCCAGCGCATGGGGCCGTGCGGCAACTGCGACCGTTGCCGCCCCGAACTCGGCGAGGTCGGCGACCCGCGCCAGAGCGCCAGCCTGCGCACCGGCATCCTGGCGCTGGCGAAACGCAAGACCGTCACCAAGAAACTGATGGTGCAGGTCTTGACCGGATCAACCGCCAAGGAAGTCGTGATGGGCGGCCTGCGCACCGATCCCGGTTTCGGCGTGCTGCGTTTTTACAGCCAGGACGAGGTTCGCGCCGCCATCGAGGAAGCCATCCGCGACGGTGAACTGACGGAAAAAAGCGGCGTGATCGTGGTGACCAGCGGAAGTCCAGAATCGGGCGAGTCTCGAGAACACAGTCCCACACGCGAATCTCGAGCGTCAAAAAACAGCGTCCAGAACGGTGTTGCGGTGAACGTGAAGCCCGAACTCGACCCGGACGACCCACTCACGATGGCGCTCAAAAGCTGGCGGCTCGAGGCGGCCAAACGCGACAAGCTCTCGCCCGCCTACGTCATGCACGACAAAACGCTGGCCGCGCTGGTGACCGCTCGCCCGCGCACGCTCGAGGCGCTGGGCAACGTTCCCGGCATCGGGCCGAGCAAACTCGAGCGTTACGGCCAGGACGTGCTGGAGCTGCTGAAGGGCGATACGGCTGCGCGTCCCGCACCGCCGAAGCCGATCCCGAAATCCGAAATGTCCAGGAACGAGACGCCGAAGCCTGCGGCCCCGGAACCCCGTCTCGCGGTTGCGAAATCCGGCGCGGGCTTCGCGTTCTCTGAAGCCTTAGAGCTGATCGAGGCCGCCACGCAGGGCGTGCGCTTCGAGGCGAAACTGCTCGAGGATCAACTCGCAGCCCTGCCCGAACGCGTGCTGTCCAAAGCGCTCGAGATCATCGCGGAATTGGGCGGGCGCTTCGAGGCCGTGCGCCCGTACCTGGATCACGCCGACGAGCAGATCGCCTCGAGCGCCATCGGTGCGTTGCACAAGCTCGACCCAGATTTCCGGATGGAATTCATGCTCGAGGACGCGAGACCGCGCGTGCGGCTCGCGGCGGTGCGGGTTTCAAAGGATTCCGCGAAGCTCGAGCATCTGTCCTCGAGCGATCCCATCAGTTACGTCCGCACGGCGGCACGGGTTCGGCTGTGGGCGCTCAAGAACAGCTGAATCGGAAGACCGTCCCACACGCGCTTCAAGATTCGCGCGTGGGACGGTGTTCTCGAGATGACAGCTCTACTGACCTTGACCCAGCGAGAACCCCGGCTGCCCATCAAACGTGCACAGGTTCTCGATCTTGATGAAATCCATGCCCGCGTCCGCCACCCGAGCCAGCAGGCGCGCGATCTCGTGGTGGCTGGCGGCCAGCCCGTCCGGCACGGTGAATCGTCCGCGCCAGTGGTCGGTGCGGAAGGTCTCGGGAAAGCCGCCGGGCCAGACCTTGACGCCGCGATTGGTGATCATGATCAATTTCAGGTGCTCGAGGTTGCAGCCCTGCAGTTGCGCCGCGAGTTCTTCGGGGTTCTGACCGCGCCAGTTGACGAACACGTCCACGCCGACAGTCTCTTTCTTGGCGGGCTCGCGGCGCGTTCCGGTCGAGATTGGAACCATCGGGGCGGGGTTGGCGGCACCGAACTTGGCTGCGGGCAGTCTGGATGGCCCTGAACCCAGATTTCCAATCACCGCCTGCGCGAATTCTTTCGTGCCGACGCGCTGTCGGCTGACGCCTTCCTCGAAGATGTCGGCGGTGTGAACGCCGTCCTCCAGGGTTTTCAACCAGGCGTTCTTGATGCGGGACGCGACCTCCGGCTGACCGATGTGAACCAGCATCAGCACGGCGGCGTTCAGCAGACCGGACGGATTCGCGATCCCTTTTCCGGCGATGTCGGGGGCGCTGCCGTGGACGGCCTCGAACATGGCGATGTGATCGCCGACGTTGGACGATCCGGCCAGCCCGACCGATCCCGTGACCTCGGCGGCGATGTCCGAGAGGATGTCGCCGTAGAGGTTCGGCGCGAGGATCACGTCGAATCGTTCGGGCGTCTCAGCCAGTTTGGCCGCGCCGATGTCCACGATCATGTGGTCCTTTTCGAGTTCCGGGTATTCTGCGCCGATCTCGTCGAAGACCTTGTGAAACAGGCCGTCGGTCAACTTCATGATGTTGTCCTTGGTGATGCAGGTCACGCGTTTTCGGTTGGTGCGCCGCGCGTATTCGAGGGCGTAACGCACGATCCGTTCCGTGCCAGGTCTCGAGATCAATTTCAAGCACTGCACGACTTCGTCCGTCTGTTGGTGTTCGATCCCGGCGTAGAGGTCTTCCTCGTTCTCGCGCACGATCACCAGGTCGATACCGGCGTGTTTGGTCGCCACGAAAGGTTCAAACGACTGGCACGGTCGGACGTTGGCGTACAGGCCGAGCGTCTTGCGGATCGTCACGTTCAAGCTCTTGTACCCGCCGCCCGAGGGAGTCGTGATCGGGGATTTCAAGAAGACTTTGGTGCGCCGCAACGATTCCCAGCTGGCCGGTTCGATGCCGCTCGAGAAGCCCCTTTCGTAGACCGATTTGCCGATCTGGATGGTTTCGGGTTGAAGCTGCGCGCCCGCCGCCGTCAGCACCTCGAGCGTCGCGTCCATGATTTCCGGGCCGATACCGTCGCCGTGTGCGACGGTGATGGGAATTTTTGACATACGCCTCCCGATGTGCTGGAGCGTTATTCGCTCTCCAGCACATGCTGCACGGCATCGTAGGGGTGATCGGAACGGGATTCTGGTGTTTTGGCGACGGTCTTTTCGGGTAAGATTGGCCTTACCCTGAGGCAGTCTTGCTCGAGGCGACAAATACAGTTCGGGCCGCACATTTGAAGTCAACCGGAGGAGCGCAAACCGTCGATCGAGAGCGGTGCTTTCGAGCCTGATCTGCACGGTTTGCATTCTGTCTTCGCGTCCATTTTGAGTCTGACTGACATTGCTTGAGGGCAACACCGTCCAGCACGCATTCTCAATTTCGCGTGCTGGACGGTGTTCTCGCGCTGAGCACCCATCACGGGAACCGCTCAGGCGCGGCTCGCGTAGACTGACCTCGTGAGCGTGATCGAAATTGGCGGCCTGAGTAAGCGCTACGGCTCGAGAAAAGCCGTGGACAACATCTCTTTCAAGCTCGAACCCGGAGAGATCGTGGGGTTTCTCGGGCCGAACGGTGCGGGCAAGACGACCACGATGCGAATGATCGTGGGCTTGATCCGCCCCACGTCCGGCACGGTGCGCGTGCTGGATCAGGCCGTGCCGGGCGCGAGCTTGCGGCAACTGGGCGCAATGATCGAGGAACCGTCCTTTTACCCGTACCTTTCCGGGCACGACAACCTGTCCTATGCGGCGGGCATGCACGGCGGAATTCCGGACAAACGCATTTCGGAAGTGCTGGATTTGGTCAAGTTGACGGCTCGAGCCAAGGATCGGGTGCACAAGTATTCGCAGGGCATGAGGCAACGCCTGGGCTTGGCGCGGGCGCTCTTGCCGAACCCGAAAGTCCTGATCCTGGACGAGCCCGCCAACGGCCTGGATCCGGAGGGCGTGGCGGAATTGCGCGACACGATCATCCGTTTCGGCGAGACGGGCTTGACGGTGCTGGTGTCGAGCCACATTCTGGCGGAAGTCGAAAAATTCGCGCGGCGCGTGCTGATCATCGATAAAGGCAAGCTCTTGGCGGACGGCCCGGTCGGTGATCTCTTTCACCGCATCGACGCCGCCGACACCGCCTACCGGCTCGAGACTTCGGAGGCGCTTCGAGCATTGGAAATCTTGCGCCGCGAACCGTGGGTGATTCGCGCGGAGGCTCTGGAAAACGCGACAAACACCGTGCGGATCGTCATGCCGCAGGCCGCCGCGTACCGCCTCGCGCCCTTGCTGGTGCAATCGAACATCCCGATCCTGGAGATGCGCCGGGACGCACCGCAGCAGGATCTCGAGGACGCGTACCTGGAGATCGTCAAGGCTTCGCAGGGCGCCGCATCCCAGAACCCGGTCGTGGAGGCCAGCCGTGCTTGAGATGATCGCCGCAGAAATTTTCAAGGCATCCAGGAAAAAGCGTTTCTGGGTGCTGCTGGCCTTTTTTATTCTCGTCGCACCCGCCTTGCAGCTGATATCGGCAGCCTTCGTCTCGAGCCGGGTGGCGGGCAGCGGGCTGGCGGACGGCAACACCATCAACACGGCCATCAACCAGATCGCCAGCCCGTACAACATGGCGCGCAACAGCCTGGGCGGGTTGTTCCAGTTGATGCTCCTGCCGGTGGTGGCGGTCATGGCGATCTTTTTGGTCGGTGAGGAACGCAGCTTCAAGATGTGGAAAACGATCCTGGTCGCCAACCCGGATCGGATACGGGTGATTGCCGCCAAGTTCGTGTCGGGAATGCTGCTTCTGGCGGCCATCCTGTTCGGCGGTTTGCTGGGCAGCCTGGTGTTCGGCAGCCTGGCGACCGTGGCAGGGCTATCAGACGGTTTTGGGGGCGATTGGGGTGCGCTGGTGGCGCTGCATTTTCTGCAATGGCTGGTGCTGGCGGCTCCGCTGGCGTTGGGCTTCTTGATCGCGTGGTTGACGGCCTCGCCTGCGATTGCGGTGATCGGCGTGGTGGTGCTGCCCGGATTGATTGAAACCATCGTGCGCGCGGCGATCGTGGCGCAGGTCGGACAGCTCAGCCCGCTGTCCGCTCCGCTCGAGGCGGCGCGCTTGCAGCAGGTGCTTCAGGACGTGCCGCGCTTCTTCTTGACGCCGAACATCAGCCTGGGCTCGAGGCTGCTCGGGCAGGACGCGGTCAATTTGTTGGGGTCGAGCGCACCGAGCGTGATTCCGGTGCTCGACTGGTCGCAGGTCGGCTGGTCGGTCGGCGTGTCCGGCGTGTACTTTTTGTTGTTCGCCGGGTTGATGATCTGGAGCTTCACCAACCGCGACGTGCAGGAATAAAGACCGTCCTGGACAGCGTTTTTTGAATCTAGAGAAGACCGTGCCAGACGGTCTTCTTTGATTTGGTCGGGATGGTTTCGCGCCCCCGGCGGCGTCGAGCCTGGTGAAAACCCTTCAAGTACGGCTTGATGGTCGCGTGTTAAGGTGACGCCATCACGCGACCGAAGACGCTCTCGAGAAGCACGGCGTGCCACTCGAGACGGACTGAACCGGAGGTTCACCCGTGAACGATTCTTTCTCGCGCCCTGGAAACTGGCGGCGCGTTCTGATGGCCCTTCCGATCCTCGTCAGCCTCTCGCACGCCGCGTTCGCGCAGAGCCTCACCGCCGAACCGTGGCCACCGAAGGACGCGCAGCATTTCGATCTGGTCGGGCGCGGATTCCCGGCCAAAAAACCTCTCGAGCTCGAGTTCGGCGATCCGAAACCTGTTTCAAAAGACGGCAAGGCCGCACCCGCAACACTCACGACCAACAACACGGGCGGCTTCCGATTGCCGCTGGTGGCCAAAGGCCGCTTGGCCGTGCGCGCCATGCTGCGCGAGAACGGCACCGAGCGGAGCGCGTCGCTGGTGCTGCCCGCACCGGGGGCAACCAGTCCACCACCAGCCGCACCCGTCACCGTGCAACTCGAGGCTGGTTCGCTCCGGGCCACGCGCGGCGGTGTGAGCCTCTGGACGGCGGACACCCGTTCCACCGTGCCGCCCGTGACGCTGGGTGCGAAGGTCGTGAGCATTGAGGGCACGAGCCTGCTGGCCAGGGATATCCAGACCGGGCGGGGCATCTGGCGGACGTACCTGTCGGGGCCGATCACGACCCTGGAACTCAGCGGATCGGACATTCGCGCCATCGTCTCGCACGCGGGGGACGCGGACGGAACCGGGCGGGCCACCGAAACCTTCACCGTGCGCGACGGCAAGCCTCTCGAGCGCGTGACCTTCCCGCCCTCGAAGGCGCTGCTGGATTCGCTCGAGGGCGCGGCCCGAGCGGGTCTGAACTTCGATCCCCTCAGACCATCCAACCCGGCGGACGCCAGCCGCGTCATGCGCGAACGACTGGAGCGCGACCCGACCAACCCGTTCATTGCGGTCTTCCTGGGCGCGGCCCTGGAGCGCGAGCGCAAGCCCACGGAAGCCAACGCGAGCTTCGCGCGGGCGCTCGATATCCCCGCTCCGTTTTACGTCTCGATCAGGCTGGCGGCGCTGCTGGACGCGATCAAACGCCCCGAACTGGCGGATCGGGCGCTCGAGTCAGCGCGGGCATCGTGGGCGAGGGCGGGCTACGATCCGGGCTTCCGGGTCGGCCTGAGCGCGCTGCGGGCCTGGGGTGATCCTCTGGAGGTCGCCCGGATGCGCTTCCGCGAGGGCGACGCGGTGCGTGGCACGGCCTGGATGGGGTTCTTGCGCACGACCATGCCGCGCTTCGCGGGCTACGAGCGCGCCGACACGGAATTCGCGGCCTGGCTCGAGGCGCAGGGCCGTCCCGGCGAGGCCACCGACTGGCGCGCCTTCACCAACGAACTCGCGCAGGGCACGCCGTTCAAATTTGGCGAGGAATCCCTTTCCAGGGTCGCCAGCCTGGCGCTGGCGGCGGTCGTGGCGCTCCTGGCGGCCTACCTGGCCTTGCAGACCACGCTGGGCGCCAAATACTGGATCGCGCAGAGCCGCGACCTCAGGCCGCTCGGCGGTCGCTGGGGCGCGTGGAACCGTTCGCCGCTGCTGCGTTTGCGCCACAGTCTGCCCGCCTACCACAGCCTGACGGAGAAACTGGTGCTGCTGGTGCTACTGGTGCTGGCGGCGCTCGGGTTGATCGTCTGGACGTGGGCGCTGCGCGGCAACGCGACCATGCGAGCGACCCCGTTGAACGCGGGCACGCTCGGCGGGGAGGCATTCTACTCGAGCCTGAGCGGGTTGCCGCAGACGCCCAGACTGGAAGCCTTGCGCGGTCTGGCGTCTCAGCTCGATGGACAGACGGAACGCGCCGCCGAGGCGTACCGCACGGCGCCGAATGTCGCCAGCGCGCAGAACAACTTGGGTGCAATCGTGGCCGCCAGGGGCGATCAGGCGGGCGCGCAGGCCGCCTACCGCGAAGCCCTGCGGCTCGAGGCGAGCGCGGTCGCGCCGCGCTGGAACCTGGGGCTCAACCCGAACGGTTATCGGGTCGCGTTCCACAATTCTTTTCACCAGAACGCACCGATGCTGTCCGTGCCCGAACCCGTCGAGTTGCTCGAGGCGAGCGTCGGCGATCTGGGTTCGGAATTCCGTCGCGCGACCTCCGACCCGTGGTCGTACCTGACGCGCTTGCCCTTGAAACTGCCCGAGTGGGCTCCATTCGGTGAGGTCAGCCTGGTTCGCGTCGGCGTGGCGGTCGCGGTGCTGGTGCTGGTCGGATTGAGCCTGGTGTGGCTGGTCGTGCCGCGCGTGCGCGGCGCGCACTTCTCGCCGCGCAGCCTGATCTACGAATTCCTGGCGCTGATCGTGCCCGGCAGCGGTCTGGCGGACGAGGTCTGGGGCGTGCTGTTGATCGTGCCATGGGCCGTACTGGGCGGTACGCTGGCCGTCTTCAACCTGGGCTCGAGCCTGATGCCGGGCTTGCTCGCACCCTCGAGCCCGTTGGGATTGGTTTCGGTCGCGCCGGTGGTGGATCTCTTGAGCGTCCAGATCTGGTTGTACGCGATTCTGGGCGCGATTTACCTGATCAACCTGATCGCCGTCCTGGTTGAGGCTGTGACCTTCCGGCGTCGGTTGCGCCAGACCATCGCAGCCACCGCACCGAAGGTTCCATCCGCGCCAACGGGTCCTTGAACCGAACCGCAATCCAAACCCTGGGGAGGGAACATGAAGAAATTAGGGATCTGGTGTCTGGTGTGGCTCGCGGCCTTCGGTGCATCGCAGGCCGGAGCGGAGGGTTTCACGGCATCCGGCGCGCTGCGCCAGGTTTTCGGGATCGGCCTGAAGCTCGAGGCTTCCGTCGGGTACAGCTTTTATGCCATCCAGAACGCCGCGCCCGGCGACAGCCTGGAACTCGGCGGGAACCTGGACGCGGGCTGGTTCGTGGTCAATGCCAGCCCGGACGTGACGCTGAAACTCTTCGGGCAGTACCTCTACCCGATCACCAAAGAGGACGGGTTGACCTTCGGGCTGGCCGGACGGCTCGAGGCTCGCGTCAAGGTCGTGCCCGTCACCGAATTCACGCTGGTCGCGGCGGCGGGCGTGTACGCCATTGCCAGCACGCCGGACGCCATCGTGATCGGCAACGTCGCGCTTCTGGGCGCGTTCCGTCCGGGCGTCGGGATCGGCCCCGGCATTTCGGCGCGCGGTTATTACGGCCCGAGGGCGCTGTTCCCGCTGTTCTTTTTGCTGGGCACGGACACGGTCATTTCGGGCTTGAGCCCGTTCAGCCTGACGTATGACATTTTCGGCGGCGTGCTCTTGCCGCTCTCGGAAAATTTCGCGCTGCGCTTGGACATCGGTGCGGACAACAGCGGCGTGTACATCAAGCTGGGCGCGAAGTACGGTTCGCTGCCGTAAGGAGCGCACCGTAAGATTCGCGTCCGGGGCGATGTTCTCGAGACGCCGATCGCGAATAACACCGTCCTACACGCAAATTCTAGAATGCGTCCAGGACGGTGTTCTCGAGCATCCACCTCGGGTATCAGGGTTGGCGCAACGGGTCGCACTCCTCCATCCGAAAATCGCCCGATCGCGCCCGATGAACCCGGACGCATGACCATGACTTCGGGTTTCTCGAGCGTCAACCGCGCCCCAAAACCGCGTTTTGAACGTGATAGATTGCATCGTGGACGCGCGCCGTCAACAGGTTCTACAACTCGTGGTCGAGGCTTTCATCAGCCAGAACCGTCCCGTGCCCAGCCGCGACCTGACCGAATCGCTCGGGGTCTCGTCGGCCACGGTGCGTTTCGAACTGGCGGCGCTCGAGGAGATGGGCTTGCTGCACCAGCCCCACACCTCGGCGGGGCGCGTGCCGACCCGCGAGGCGTTCCGGGCCTACGCGCACCGTTTCATCCCGCCGAAACCCCTCTCGGACGCGGCCAGAGCGCGGCTCGACGGGGCGCTCGGCAAGATAGAGGGCGAGAACCGCCTGCGGATCGGGGCGCAACTCGCGTCCAGCCTGTCCGGGTACGCGGCGGTCGCGGTGCTGACCCCGCGCGAGGCCAAGCTCGAGGCGATGCTCTTGAACGCCCTGCCGGACGGTCGGGTCATGGCGGTGCTGATCCTGGAAGGCGGCGTGGCGCGCGAGATCAAGTTCGATCCGGGCTTCCGCGTCGAACGTTCCACCCTGGAGCGCGTCGAGGAAGCCCTGCGCGGCGCAAAATTGCCCGTCCAGGACGTGCCGAGCAAACTGCGGCAACTCGAGATCTCGGGTTCTCCGGGCGTGGCGGGCATCGCGCGCGCGCTGCGCGAACGCTGGGGCGAGGCCGCGCCGAAAGTGACCTTCTCGAGCGGCGCGAGCCCCGTGCTGGGCGAACCCGAATCGCAGAACGTGACTTTTTTGCGCCGCGTGCTGGAACTGCTCGAGCACCCTGCCTCACCGTCCGGTGACGTGCCGCTCGGTCAGGTCGGGCTGGCGGTGGACGACCCGATGGGCGTCAGCGCGATCACGGTCGGTTTCAAATCCCTCGTCGGGCGCGGCAACGTCGTGATCGTCGGGCCGACCCGCATGCGTTACCCGCAGGCGATCAGCGTGGCCAAGGCCGTCAGCGATGCGCTCGGCGCGGCTTGAGGGCAAGGGTAAGGGGTTAGAGAGAACATTCGGGAGACGCGCAGAGCGCAGACCGGCGCTTTTGCCCTTTCACTTTTCCCTTTGACCCTTAACCCCAGCTTTTTACTGTGCGCTCTCGAGGTCGGGGCGCAGCACCACCGCGTCGCGCAAGTAGACGTGGCGGATGTCGCGCTGTGCTTTGTCCGTGTTGACGTGCATCATCACGCGGATGGCGCGAGACAACCTGCCGGGAACGTGAATTTCCAGGGCGTTCAACAGCGGCACGAACTTCATGCCGAGGGCGTTCCGGGCGGCCTCCGCGGGGAAGGTGGCGTTCAAATCCTGCGTGACGGTAAAGATGATCGAGCACAACGGCTCGAGTTCTTCCTGCGTCGGGTTGGCCGGGTCGCGGGCGAGTTCGTTGGCGCGCAGCATCTCGACCAGCAGCTCGCGGGTGGCGTCGTTGATGGACGCCGACGTGTTCTCGGTGACGGTGGTCGAGCCGCGAATGCCTCGGATCATTGCGTGAATCGTACCAGGATGCGGGCGCACCGCGCGAACTCGAGCCTCGAAGAACCGACCTCGGGCGCGAACAAATACCGTCCCGGACGCGGATTCTCGAGCCGCAAAAAACGCGTCCTGGACGGTTTTCTCGAGCGAACCTCGCAAAAATGGGCGATGACTCGTGGTGCACATGTGCGCCACGGTTTAATCTGCTCGGCATGGTCAACGTCGAAGAAACCAACCTTCCCGGCATCGGCAAACGCCACGATTTCACCGCCCGATCCGGTCGGCGGCTGGGCGTGATCACCCACCGCGACGGACACCGCGAGGTCTTCGTCTACAACGCCCGCGATCCCGATTCGTGCGACACGATGATCTCGCTGGCCGAAGAGGAAGCCGAAGCCATGGCCGACCTGCTGGGCGGATCGTCCCTGACGCGGCGGCTCGAGGGCTTGCACCAGGAAATCGACGGGCTGGCGATCGACTGGCTGAAGATCGAAGCCGCATCACCGGTGGTCGGCAAGACCATCGCGGAAACCCACATGCGCTCGCGTTCCGGCGCGAGCATCGCTGCCGTGCTGCGCGCTGGCCAATCCATCGCCGCGCCGGGGCCGGACGTGCGACTGGAAGCCGACGACACGACCGTCGTGATCGGATCGCCGGACGCCGTCAAGCGCGCCGCCGCGATCCTGCTGGTCGGCTGAGGCCGTCGTGGGCGACGGCACGCTGTTCCTCGAGCTGGGCGGGGTGATCCTGGGACTGGCCGTACTGGGCAGGCTCGCCTCGCGGATCGGGCTCTCACCGATCCCGCTCTATTTGATCGGCGGCCTGGCGTTCGGTTCGGGCGGGATTTTACCGCTCTTAACCGCCGAAGAATTCATCAAGCCCGCCGCCGAAATCGGCGTGGTGCTGCTGTTGTTCACGCTGGGGCTCGAGTACAACGCCAAAGAACTCTTCGGCAGCCTGGGCGCGTCCCGGGCCGCCGGGGGGATCGATTTCGGGCTGAACTTCGCGCCCGGATTCCTGATCGCCCTGATCCTGGGCTGGTCGCCGCTGGCCGCCTCGATCCTGGGCGGCGCGACCTACGTGTCCAGTTCCGGTATCGCCGCCAAGATCATCTCGGACTTTGGACGCCTGGCCAACCGCGAAACGCCCACGATCTTGAGCATCCTGGTGCTCGAGGATCTGGCCATGGCCGCGTACCTGCCGATCGTGGCGGCCTTGCTGGTCGGCGGCGGGTTTCTCAGCACGATGATCTCGCTGGTGGTCGCGCTCGCGGCTGTCGCGGTCGCGCTGTTCGTCTCGACGCGCTTCGGGGAACGGTTGTCTGCGGGATTGTTCATCCGCAACGACGAAGTGCTGCTCTTGTCGTTGCTGGGCCTGACGCTGGTGATCGCGGGCATCGCGGACCGGTTGCTGGTCAGCGCCGCCGTGGGTGCCTTCCTGGTTGGGCTGGCCGTCTCCGGGCAGGCCGCCGAACGCGCCAAGGACTTGTTCCACCCCTTAAAAGACCTGTTCGCCGCCGCGTTCTTCGTGTTCTTCGGGCTTCAGGTCAACCCCGCCACGATCCCGCCCGTGTTCGGCGTGGCCCTGCTGCTGGCGGTCGTGACCAGCGCCACCAAGATCCTGACCGGATGGATGGGTGCGGCCCGAGCGGGCATCAAACCCAGAGGCCGATTGCGCGCCGGAACGACCCTGATCCCTCGCGGCGAGTTCAGCATCGTGATCGCCAACCTGGGCGTCGCAGCCGGACTCGAGCCCGCCCTCGGGCCGACCGCCGCGACCTACGTGCTGATCACGGCGGTTCTGGGGCCGTTGCTGGCGCGCTTGAGCGACCCGATCATGGCGCTTTTCGAGCGTCCACGACCCGAACCCGCGAAGGTTGAAAGCTAGGAACACCGTTCAGGACGCAATTCTCGAGCATACGAATTTTGTGTGCTGGACGGTGTTCTCGCCAGGGCGCGATCAATCGCGCCCCTACAAAAATCGGGTTCTCAAAAGAACGCTCGAGCCGCACGACGGATATCGCATTGACGCCCCCAAAGCAAGCTTCGTATGCTCGCCAGCATGCCGGACATCCTTTCAATCGCCGTCCTCGGTGCGGGCACGATGGGCGCGGGCATCGCGCAGGTCGCCGCCCGATCCGGGTACAGGACGTGCCTGTACGACCTTGACCCGCAAGCCCTGGAGCGCGCCGTGCAGCGCACCCGATCCGACCTCGAAAGACTGGTTCGCAAAGGCAAGATCACGGAACTGGACGCGACCAACACCGCGTCCAGGCTCGAGACCGTGCAGGACATCAGCGAATTCACCGCGATAGACCTGGCGATCGAAGCCGCGCCCGAAAACCTGGATGTGAAACGCAAATTGTTCGCCAAGCTCGAGCATTTCTGCGAGGGCGCGATCCTGGCCACCAACACCAGCACGCTGTCGGTGAGCGCCATCGCGGGACAGGTCAGCGATCCCGGCAAGGTCGTCGGGATGCACTTCTTCAACCCGCCGACCATCATGCCGCTGGTCGAGGTCATCCCCGGCGATCTGACCAGAGCAGACGTGCTCGAGGCCGCCGTCAAAGTCACAGAGGCGATGGGCAAGACCTGTGTGCTGGCCAAGGACACGCCCGGATTCATCGTCAACCGCATCGCCCGACCGTTCACCGGGGAAGCGTTGCGCATCCTGGCAGAGAACGGCGAATCCCGCGAGGTTCTCGAGAACATCGACCGCATCATGCGCGGCGCTGGCTTCAAGATGGGGCCGTTCGAGTTGATGGATCTGGTCGGGCTGGACGTGGGATTTGCCGCCACGAAAACCGTATACGAATCGTTTTTTCAAGACCCGAAATACCGCCCCAGCCCGATTCA
>CAXTKV010000090.1:0-1191 GCA_964244895.1 uncultured Deinococcales bacterium | reverse complement strand
CCGTTGCAAACACCAATCGCTGAACTCGAGAAAGCCAGATCGTTCTTTGAATCTCTGGGTTTCACGGTCGTGGAAGTCCCGGACGGGCCAGGTCTGATTCAGGCGCGGATCGTGGCGTGCCTGGCGAACGAGGCGATGAGCGCGCTTTCGGAAGGCGTGGCGGACGCGAAAACAATCGATACGGCCATGAAGTTGGGCACGAATTACCCGCTCGGGCCGCTGGAATGGGCGGAATTGATCGGGCTGGAAAGCATTCTGGCGATCATGGAGGGCTTGCAATCCGAGTACGGCGAGGATCGGTACAGGCCGCACCCATTACTCAAACGCCTGGTCGCGGCGGGCATGAGCATCGAACAGTACGAGGCGTGGAAGCGCGACGAATGACGAGAACACCGTCTGGGACACATTTTTCGATTCGCGTCCAGGACGGTGTTCTCGAGAACGCACTCGTTCGTGGTCGCCTCAGAACAGAAGGTTTCAAGCTCACATTTGGGCGTTTGAGCGTCTCGGACTAGAATGAAGGCATGAGCATCACCCGAGATACCCGCCCGGTGGACCCCGATGATTTCGCCAGGCGCGAGCGATTGCACACGCTCGCCAAAACGCTCCGAGAGATTCACAGCGCGCTCCTGAACGCCGTCAAACGCGATTACGAGGCCGAACACGGCAAGGTCGCGGGGCCATTGAAGCTCTACCAGCTCGTGACCAACGACCCGTTTTTCAGTTGGCTCAGGCCGCTTTCTGGCGAGATGGCCCTGCTGGATGAGCGCATCGACGACAAGACGAAACTGGTGCAATCCGACCTGGATGGGGTCAAGAAAGTCATGGAGGATCTGTTCGCCGCCAAGAAACCCAAAGCGGAGAGCTTCACCGCCAATTACCGCGCTCGGGTGCAGTCCGATGGCAGCGTGGCGGCCCTGCACCCGCAGTTGCTCGAGCAGTTGAAGGAACTCGACGCGAAGTGAAATGGGCGCTCTGGCTGCTGGCGCTGCTGGTGGCCTGCCCGAACCCGGTGCAGACGAACCGGGCGCTGTGGGCATCAAAGCATTTGTCGGCCTATTCGTACACGTTCCAGCGATCCTGTTTCTGCGCGCCGGATTCCTCTAAACCCACCGTGCTCGAGATCAGGAACGGCGCGTTGGTGTCCGCCAATTACGCCGATGGCAGCGGCAGCGCCAGCTTGAGCTTATT
>CAXTKV010000089.1:0-19821 GCA_964244895.1 uncultured Deinococcales bacterium | reverse complement strand
GGGGCTTTGGTAGACTCGCGCATGCCAGACCTCATCTTTGATCCCGTTCTGGGTGCATTGCGGGACGTGCTCGGGCGACCGGATGACGAAAGAAGGCTGTACCAGGGTTCCGTCGAACTCGAATCGTTCGGCGGTTCCGTGGGCGTGATGCTCGAGACGACCGCGAGTCTGGGCGTGACCGACGCGCAGCGCGCGGCATTCACGGATTTTGTGACCCACCAGTCGGAACGCAAACGCCAGGTTCTTCAGGCGATGTTCGAGAAGTACCGCGACGAATGGTGGGTCGTGTACGCCGATGCCATCGGCCCTGCGTTCGCGGATCGACTCGCGCCGAAAGTCGCTGACGTGTCGGCGTTCGAGGCGTTGTTGAGCGCACCATCGCTGTTCTTGCATCAGCACGCCCTCAGCCTCAGCTACGAATGCACCTGGGACGTGGAGCACGGTATCGGCGCGCGCTTCGAGGGAAATCAGGTTGTCGAGGTCGGCCTCGCCGGGGACGTGTAGCGAAGACCGTTTTTGATCCGAGCCCGGCTGCGTCTCTTAGCCCCGCAGTCGAGACCTCGAGCGGCGCGTCCCGGCGGTTGTCAGGCGGGCGCAATGTCCGACCGGCAGGTCTTTGAGTCCGCATCGGGGCGAGCCTCGCGTCCATTTTTCCAGATGAGGCTCGCGTTCAGCCTCGAGCGCACTCGCATCGCATTCGGTTTTGTGGTGGCTGAATGCTGCTCGAGCTTCCGTTCGCACGGAATCAATCGATGTCGGCGCGCAAATCTCGATCTATCCGACCAAGGTCTATGCGCTTTGGTCGGGCGGGCGCGTCGGTTATTCAGTTTCAGTTCAGCTTGCTACCGATGATGCTCTCACGCAACGCTGAGGATCAAATAAACACTCGCTTAAAGAGTCCGAAAAGTCGATTGCTGCCAATTTTAAAACAATTTTAGCGAAAAAGAAAATCGTTACCTTTTGTGAATGAATCGCGTTTGAGCGAATCATTTCGTTATTTTTGCGGCTTCAACTCAAATTTATTCTCAGGATGCCAGAACCCTTTGCTCAGACCGAAAGCACAATACGTGTCAATAACTTCTATTTCGACCATTCGCTCATCGCATTGACTCTCAGGGGGGAAAATGACAAATACCGCGCTCAGAACCAGTTTTTTGCTGACCGTCGCGCTCGCGTTGGCCTCGTGCGGCGCGAACACGTCAGTGGCTCCGCCGAACGCTTCCGCAACACCCGGCCCCGTCACCTCGAACAGCACCGCCAACCCGCTTTCCTGGACGGCTGGAGCGGGATTGCCCGCACCGCGCAGCCAAGCCGCCAGCGTGTCCCTGGCTGATGGCAGCGTGCTTTTGCTGGGCGGCTCGAGCGCCACAGCGCCGACTTCAGTCTTGAAACTCGCACCCGGTGCGAACGCCTGGACGAGTCCCGGCACGCTGGATCACGTCCGGGTCGCGCCGGGAGCCGGGCTGCTCAGCACCGGTGTGGTCGCCGTGTTCGGTGGCGCGGACAAGAAAGTGGATAAGGGCAGCATCGGGTACGATCCGACCGCCAACCGCAGCTCGAGCCTGCCGAGCATGACCACGCCCCGCACGCAGCACGCGTTCGCCAACGCCTCTGGGCTGATTTACGCGATCGGTGGGCGGGACGATCTGGGGAACGTGCTCGCGTCGGTGGAATCCTTCGGTGGGGGAAGATGGTTCGCCCAGCCACCCCTGCCCGAGGCTCGCCTCGGCGCAGCCGCCACCAGCACCGGCTTGGATCTGTACGTCTTCGGTGGAGCCAACGCGGCTGGGGCAGCATCGAGCACGACCTACCGGCTTTCGGGCGGCGCTTGGACGACGGTTGCCGCGATGCCGGTGGCGGTGCAAAACGCTGCGGTCGTGGCGGGCCGCAACAACTTGATCTACGTGCTGGGTGGCTCGAATGGCACCGCGCCAGTCAACACCGTTCAGGTCTACAACACCGTCAGCAACACCTGGAACCTCGAGGCTCCCCTGCCGGTCGCCACCAGCGCCGCCAGCGCCGCGATTGATTCGACGGGAAAAATCATGGTCGTGGGCGGCATTAACGCCGCGAACGCCAATCTGGCCTCGGTCTGGATCAGCCCACAGTCGGGTGCCGCCCCGATCATCACCTCGACGCCCGCGACCACGGTGGTCATCAACCAAGCCTACAGTTACCAGCTCGCGGCCAGCGGCAAGCCGACGCCGACCTTCTCGCTCGTGACTGGACCGACGGGGATGACGGTGGATGCCAACACCGGGCTGGTTTCTTGGACGCCGACGGTCGCGCAATTTGGGACTCAGGCGGTGACCCTGCGCGCCTCGAGCATCGAGGGCGCGGTCAACCAGGATTTCACCATCACCGTGACCGCGCCACCGCCTTCAGCACCGACTGGGCTGGTTGCATCGAACATCACCGAAACCGGGCTGACCCTTTCGTGGGATCCATCGACCGCTGTCCTCGGCTCGATCAGCTACGTGGTCAGCGACCGGACGGGACCCTGCACCCGCAGCGGTTGCCGCATTACAGCGGTGGCTCAGGGCAGCGCGACCACGGCGAACATCACGGGCTTGACGGCGGGCTCGGCGCACAGTTTTTTCGTCACCGCATTTTCTTCTGCCGGGAGCGTGTCCGCCAATTCCGCACTCCTTCCAGTCACCACTTTGCAACCAGCCTCACCCACGAACCTGACCGTCACGGCCACCACGCAAGTTTCGGTTGGTCTGTCCTGGACGGCTTCGGTCGGCCCCGTGCCGATTGTCGGCTACCGCGCGTATGACATCGACGTGGCGTCTGGTCTGACGACCCTGCGGCTGGACGGTATCACGGGAACCACGGCGACCATCACCAACCTCTTACCCAACTCGAGACACCTGCTGCGGATCGTGGCCTACGATGCCGCCTTCAACCTTTCGCCCGTGCTGGCGGGCAACCAGGTGGATGTCACGACCAACTCGCTGCCCAGCATCTTCCACGCGCCAGCCTTCGGCTTACCGGGCTTCCCGGAGCAGATCGTCGGTGTGGTCGGCGAGGGGCTGATGGTGATTTCCACGACGGCGCACTCGACCACGGGGCAAAGCTACATCCTCAGCACCTCCGGACTGCCCAAGCCGACCCTGTCCGTGCTGTCCGGTCCGGCGAGCATGAGCGTCGATTCCGCGACTGGCGTGGTCAGCTGGAACCCGGTCAGCGCCGCCCCCGGCGATTACACCGCCACGATCCGGGGCACGAACGTTGAAGGTACGACCGATTTCACCTTCAACTACACCGTCTATCCAGCCGGAACGGATCTGCTCTCGCCGACGGGCGTGCTCAGCTCGAGCATCACCAACATCACGAGTACCACCGCGTTGGTGTCGTGGACTGCTGCGACCGACAACAAGGGCGTCGCCGGATACGATATTTTCGCCCAGTCCGTCGGTCCACGGGCCATTCCCACCGGTCCGCTCGTCAAGGTCGGAACCACGGCGGACACGACCCTGACCATCACCACCCTGGCACCGGCCACGATGTATGCCATCTACGTCCAGGCCTTCGATGCCGCCGGAAACACCGGGGCGACCGGACCGAGCTACATCGGTACGCTGCCCTAGCGGTTCATCAACGCGCGAACAACGTCCAGCACGCGTTTTTAAAAACGCGTGCTGGACGTTCTCGAGTTCAGACCGCGCGGGTCGGCAACGGAAAGACCGCGCCCGTCTCGGGTTCCGTGCCGATCCAGACATCCACGCCGTACAACTCGCGCAGAAGTTCGGGGCGCAAGACTGTGAGCGGCGGGCCGTCCGCCACGATCCGCCCGATGCCGTTCGCACCTGGCCCGAGCGCGATCACGCGATCCACGCGGCTGGCGTAAGGCAGGTCGTGCGCGACCAGGGCGATGCTCGCGCCATTCAGGGCGCGCGCGCTGAGCGTCTCGAGCAAGCGCATCTGGTAGCGCGGGTCGAGGCCGGAGAGCGGTTCGTCTAACAGCAAGATCGGCGTGCGCCGCGCGAGCGTCATGGCGATCCAGGCGCGTTTGGCCTCGCCGGTGGATAACCTCGTGAGCGGCACGAATTCCAGGGACTCGAGTTCCATCGCGCGAATCGCCTCGAGCCGCGCGTCCAATTTGGGTTCGGCCTGATCGATCAACTCTGCGACCGTCAGCGGGAACGGCACGCTGGATGACGCGGGCAGGAACGCGATGCGCCTGGACACGGCGCGCTTGCTGAACTCCGCCATTCCCTTTCCCTCGAGCCTCAAGCTTCCCGCGCCCTGCTCGATCGGTCGTAGACCCGCCAGCGCCGCCAGGAGCGTACTTTTCCCCGACCCGTTCGGCCCGATGATCGCGGTCAATTCGCCCGATCTCAGCCCGAGCGTGACCTCCTCGAGTACCACCCGATTTCCGCGCCGCAGCCGGAGTTCGTGAGCCTCGAGCACCGGGGTTCCCTCTGCGTATTGACCCCCAACATCTGACCCGTTCACAGCGCCCTCCGACTCAGTACCGCCAGGTAGATCCCGCCCAGCAGGGTCGTGAACGCCCCGGCGGGAATCTCGTTCGACCCGAAGAGCGTGCGGCCCAGCAGGTCACTGAGCGCCACGGCGACCGCCCCGATCAGGCAGGCTCCGGGCAGCAGGCGTCGGTAATCCGTGCCGAAGATGCCGCGCGCCAATCCCGCCGCCAGCAACCCGACGAAGCCCAGCAGCCCGCTCGTGCCGACCGCCGCACCCGTCAGGATCGCGGCCAGCACCACCAGCCCGGTGCGCGCGCCACGGGCGTTCAATCCCAGGTTTTCGGCGACATCATCCCCGAGTTGCACCAGGTTCGCGATGCGCCCCATCAGCGAGCCCAGAGTGATCGCGGGAATCGCCAACCACAGCATGGCGCTCAGTTGCGGCCAGCCTTGCGCGTAGAACCCGCCGATCACCCAGCTGATGACGTTGGCGCTCGAGGGACTGGCGGACAATGACAGCAGCAACGACAACCCCGCCAGGCTGATGGCGGCCAGCGCCACGCCGACCAGCGCGCGGCGTTCGCTCGAGGCTTCGCGCGACAAGAATCCGACCAACCAGACGGCCTCGAGCGCGCCGAAGCTGGCCAGGATCGGCGTGCCGAAACCGCCGTAGCCCAGATCCTGAAAGATCACCGCGCCCAGCGCGCCGAAGCCCGCCAGCCCCAGCAAATACGAATCCGCCAGCGTCGTGCGAAAGGCGCTCTGCAGCAGCGGCCCCGCCAGCCCGAGCGCCGCACCGACCACCACGGTCAAGAGGATGCGCGGAAGGCGCACCTGTCCCAGAATCTGCCCCAGCGTCTCGTCGGCGCGACCGGAAAGCCACGCGCCCAGGCTGGGCAGCGTGACCGGGTAAGAACCCACGATCATGCCGATCAACATCACCAGCGCCAGCAGCGCGCCCAGCGCCACGAACCAGCCGATCACCGATGCGCGCTCCTGCGGCAGGACGGCTCTGGGGTTGTTGCGCCCTGCGGTCTGGTCGGGTGGGTTCATGCTGGCCTCGAAAATTTCTTTAGACCGTCTGGAACGGTCTTCTTCGGTTTTAAAAGAATGCCGTTCCAGACGGTCTTCTCAAATCTCAGAATACCGTGTTCACCGCGCAAAACCCGGCTCGAGGCGAGAATCCTCGAGCCGGACGGGTTTCACGCTCGCACTTGAGAGCGTCGCGATGAAGGCTCGAGGGACGCCAATACGGGCAGGTGAAAGAGGAAAGGTGAAAGTAAGATCTCGAGGCGGACGACAGATTAAATCTTTTGACCCTCACTTTTTCCTTTTCCCTTTCACCGCGACGGTCTCAGGGTTTCGGGTACAGCAAGGGCACGAGTTGCTCGAGCGATTCCGCCGCGCGCGGCCCCGGTGCGGTCACGAACGGGTCGGCGTCCAGCAGGTGAACGCGGCCCGATTTGACGGCGGAAAGGTTCTTCCAGGCGGGTTGCGTCTCGAGCGCGGTCAACGGTGAAGGCGCGAAGGCTCCTGATGCGGTGCGCGGGCGGAAGGCCAGCACCACGTCGGGGTTGCTGGCCACGATCTGCTCCAGGGACAAGACCACGAATCCGGGCTGGCGCGGATCGGGGCTGGGCGTGCCCTTGGCGACGTTGATCGCGCCGAGTTTCTCGATCAAATCGCCGATGTAGGTTTCGTCCGTCGTGGAAAACGCCTGACCGCCCGCCGCCAGAAGCGCCAGCACGCGCGGTTTGGTGGCGTTTTTGGGGATGCGATTGATGATCCGGTTGACCTTGTTCCGCAGCAGCGTCAGCGCGAGGCCGGCCTGCGCCTCCTGCCCGGTCAGTTGCCCGACCAGCGCGTAGGTGTCGTAGACATCCTTGAGGCTGGAATCTGCGGTCACGATCAACGGCGTCGGCAAGGCCGCCAGCGTGCGCGCCTGGGCGGCGGTCGTGCCGACGCTGCCCAGCAACAGGTCGGGTTTGAGCGCAATGATCTTCTCGATGTCGGGACGGTAGGCGCTGCCGACCTCCTGGATCGACTTGGTTTTGGCCTCCGGGAAGGTGGCGCTCAAAGGGCGCCCGATCGGGCTGACGCCGATGTCGAGCATGACTTCGGTGGCGGTCAACGAGAGCGCGACCACGCGTTTGACGGGCGCGTTGACGGTTACGCTGCGGCCCAGGCCATCGCGGATGGTGATGCTGGCGGCGAGCGCCGAACCCAGAACGAGTCCGACCACAGAGATCAGTTTGATGCGACGCATGGTTCACCTCGTGAAAGATTCTTGAAGGCTCCGCGCTGGGCGCGTTTCTCAGCGCGCCGAAGGTCTCACGGGCGAGACGAGGATACCGGATCGCGGCTGAAGAATGTCCCCCGATGCGACCAGAGAACCGTTCCAGACGGCGTTTCTTGAGTGCAAGAATTCGCACCCGGAACGATCCGGCCCGGATTGGCCTAAGCTCGGTGCGTGATCCGGGTGAGCGATGAAACCGCCCTTCTCGGGCATTTCGAGACGATCAACCTGGCCGTGGCGTTTCTCGAGGAGCGCGAGCAAAAATCGCGGGGCGAACTCGAGTGGGTGCGGGTGCAGCTGCGCCACGAATTGTTCGTGGACGTGGAACCGCCCGTGACGCGCGGCGAGTACAGGCTAGAGCACGATACCGACTGGATTGAAAAAGGCTAGAACATCGTGCTGGACGGTGTTTTTTGAAGATCAGAAACTGCGTGCTGGACGGTGCGCTCACTGGTCGAACACTCGAGGAAACCCTCGTTCGGGTTCACGGACGCGTTCACGACGAACTGTGAGGTGCGTTTCATCCACCATCAAGCTTGCGGTGCTACGGTCGGATCATGAACGGGGACTCGAGTACGACAGTCCCGAACGGGGCGGCGGTTGACGAAGTGAAATTCGCGCTCGCGCTCGGCGGCGGTGGCGTGCGCGGCGCGGCGCACCTGGGCGTGCTGCGCGCCCTGCAGAACGGTGGCGTGCGCGTGGACGCCATCGCAGGAACGTCTTCTGGTGCCATCGCGGCCATGCTGTACGCGCTCGGACGGGTGCAGTCGGCGCGTTCCAGGACGGAACTCTATCGGCTCGTCGAGGCGGTCGCCTCGAGAGGTTACGCGGATTTGCAGCATTTATTCAAGGATCACCGCCACGAAAACCTGCGCGACCGCATCCGCACGCTGGCGGTGGGCGGTGGCGTGATCCGCTCGGGTTTGATGACGCCCGGCATCGTCAGCCTCGACCCGTTGCGCGCCAGCCTCGCGCCTTTGGTCGGGGACGCGCATTTCGAGCAGCTCGAGATGCCGCTGGCATTCATCGCGGCGGATTTGCACTCCGGCGAGAAAGTCGTGCTGCGCGAGGGTTCCTTGCTGGAGGCGGTGCTGGCCTCGTGCGCCATTCCGGGCGTGCTGCCGCCCGTGGAACTGGGCGGCAAACTGCTGGTCGATGGTCACGTTGTGGACAACGTTCCCGTCGAGGTCGCGCGCAGCCTGGTACCGGGATCGAACCTGGTGCTGGCCGTGGACGTGGGTTACGACCCGCCGACGGGCGCACCCAAGACCGCGCTGGAAGTCATGATGCGCGCCGCCGCGATCTCCAGGGATCATTTGCGCCGCTCGAGCCTGATGTCCGCCGATCTGGTGATCGCCGTGGCGGACGACGTGCCCACGCACATCTTCGAATACGACCGCGCGCACGACCTGTTCGACGCGGGTTACGAGCGCGGCAAGGCGTTGATTCCGACCATCCTGGAGGAACTCGAGGCGCGCCGCCCCAAGCCCGAATCCAAGTCTGACAAACGCCGTTCGCTGGACTGGCGCAGCGTGTTTCAGCGCTCCAAGATTCGAGACACGCTCGAGGCGTGAATACCCGGAAGTCGAAAGCCCGAGAAAACGAATCGGCTCGAGCCTGAGAACGAACCTCAAAGAATGCACCCGGAGAAATTCGAGCACACCATCCCGCGCGGATTCCTGCAATTGCAATAGCGTCCCGGACGGCGCTCCCACGTTTACCCCGGAAAAAAAGGCGTCCCGTTCGGGACGCCTGCGAAATTCCGGTGCGCTCAACGCCCGATCTTGGCCTGGGCTTGCTTCAAGAAGTACGCGCTCGATTTATCGTTCGGGTCGAGCTTGACGGCCTGCGCGTAGGCGTCCGCCGCGCCCTTGAAATCGTTGGTTTCAAAACGCACGCGACCCAGCCACGCCCAGGCTTTCTGGTACGTCGGGCTGGCCGCCACCGCCGTCTGGAACAGTTGCACCGCACCGGGCTTGTCGCCCTTGGTGTACTGGTCGTACCCCGCGCGGTAGGCGGTCACGGCCTCGCGCCCGAACTGCGCGATCTCGGTCGCCAGGTTCAGGTTGTACGTGTTCTCCGGCGTGGTTCCCTCGAGTTGCACGACCGCCTGGTAGGCCTTGGCGGCCTCCGCGCCCATGTTCTGCTCGAGCGCCGTGCGGCCCAGCCAGCGCTGCGCCTCCGTGAAGTTCGGGGCTGCCGCCACCGCCGCGCGGAACTGATCGAGCGCCACGTCCTTTTGACCCTGTTCATAGGCGCTGTACCCGATGAAGAACGCCTGGGTCGCGGGCGCACCGTAAGCCGCCGATTTGCGCGCCACCAGGAGCGCAAACTGCGCCACCTTGTCGTCCGGCTTCAGGCTGACCGCCTGCTCGAGAAATGGCACCGCCGTCTTCGCATCACCGCGTTCCAGAGCCGTGCGGCCCTTCCAGACGAAGGCGCTCTGATTTTGCGGGTTGGACTGCACCGCCGCCGTGAAGTACTTTTCCGCTTCCGCCCGCGCCCCACGGCGGTAAGCGGTGTAGCCCAGGTTCAGTTGCACGTCGCTCATGGCGTTCCTGGCTGCCGGGTCAGAATCCGTGGCGACCGCGAAGAAGGCCGTCCAGGCGCTTTCCGCCTTGGCCCAGAAGCCGACTTGCGTGTAGATCTCGGCGCGCAGACGCAACGGCTCGCGTTCGTTGGGGGCAGCGGCGACCGCTTTTTCTGCGGTGTCGGCGGCCTGCGCCCAGAGCGGGAAGTCGATGCTGGCCTTGGCGTAGGTTTTCTGCGCCTGCGCCCGCAGTTGCACCGCCTGATCGTAGAGCGCTTTCGCGTCGGGACTCATCTGGGCGAGTGCGCCCGAGAGCAGCAAGAACAGCGTTGTGAACAGGGCTTTGATCTTCATCTCGAGTCTCCTTGTGATGTCTTTCGTCTCACGGTAGGAGGTGTAAATGAATGGGACATGGCAGGGGGTTAAAGTTTCTGAACCTCGCGTCGCCGACCTCAGACTCGAGATGTAACGAACACCGCTTTTAGGAACAATTTTGGGAACACCGTCCAGGACAGTCCTCTCAGGATGCCTAAGAAATGCGTCTGGGACGGTGTTCTCTGAAATCGTCAATTCTGAGAAACCGTCCGGTACGATGGATTCGTGGGTTACTTCGATCTGAAACGCTTGCAGGATGGCAGTTACACCAAGCCCGGAATGCGCGGCTATCCCGGCCTCGATCCGATGCAGGAATTGCTCCTGGAAGTCGTGCGGGACATGGATCTGGAGGGCGTGAAGAGGGCATTGGACATCACGGGAAGAGGTGGTGCGCTCGCGCTCGAGTTGGATCGAAAAGGTTTGGATCGCGTGGTCGCCACGAATTCGTCTGCAGCCGAAAGAACGGCTTTGGAAGCGGCCTTGATCGGTTCTGGCGCTGTGCCCGACGGCTTCGTCTGGTACGACATGCGCGCGATCGAGGCCGAGAAAAACGATCTGGTGTGCCTGATTCTTCCCGCTGATCGCGGCAACGATCTCGTGCGCCATCTCGTGTGGACGGCGCTCGAGTACACGCGAATCGGAGGGCGCGCCCTGATCGTCGGGGACAAGGATCGCGGTTTTGATCGGTATTTCAAGGAAGCCAGAACGGTATTCGGCGGTGGCGAAATTCTCGAGCGTACCCGCGGTTTACGGGTCGCACGGCTCGAGAAGACCAACATCTCCGAGTCGCCCTACACCCACAAAACCGAGCCGTTCAGCATCGAAGCCAGGGGTCAGACGCTTTCTTGCGCCGCGTTCCCCGGCACGTTCTCGAGCGGCAAGCTCGACCCGGCCTCAAAACTGCTGCTCGAGCACCTGCCGAACGGCGCTGGACGGCGCGCGCTGGACATCGGTGCGGGTTACGGCGTGCTCGGCGGATTTCTGGCGCTCGAAGGCGCGAGCGTGACCATGCTCGAGGACGATTTTTTCGGGGCTGCATCGAGCCAACTCACCCTGACGCTGAACGACCTCGAAGGGAGGGTGCTTCACTCCGACGTGGATTCCGCGCTCGAGCCCGACGCCAGATTTGACTTAATCGTCGCCAACCCGCCCTTTCACGTCGGGGCTGACCTGATCCTGGACGTGGCCCAAGAATTCATTCGCTGCGCCGAACGCCGTCTGGCAGCCGGCGGCGAGTTCTGGTTGGTCGCCAACCACTTTCTTCCGTATGAACCCGAGATGGCTCGCATCGGTGCGGTGCGCGAGGTCGCGAGGGAGCGCGGGTTCAAAGTCTTGACGGTCAAAAAACCGGGCTGAGACCCGAGAAACACCGTTCTACACGGTCTGTTTATCGCTCGAGAAGACCGTCCAGGACGCACCAGTTTTCGTACTCGGGCTCAAAATCACGACCTGAACGCGGGATTTCCCCGGTAAAAGCCCGTGTGTTAAGCTGTCGCTTCGGAGGAAACACCCATGGCCGCATTTGAAGACGTGAAATCAGTGATCGTGGAGAAACTCGGCGCAGACCCGGAAAAAATCACGATGGAAGCATCGTTCGTGGATGACCTGGGCGCGGACAGCCTGGAAACCGTGGAACTGATCATGGGTCTCGAGGACAAGTTCGGGCTGACCATCGCCGACGAGGACGCAGAGAAGATTCGTACCGTCGGTGACGCGGTCAAGTTCATCGAATCCAAGCAATAAACGGGTGTCCATGCTGAAATTCCGGCTCAACCATCCTCGAGCATCCGCCGTCAGCACTGCCGGTGGGGTCGCGACTCGGAGATATCGTCATGGCTAATCATCGCGTTGTCATCACGGGTCTGGGGCCGGTCACGCCGATCGGGATCGGCGCGGACGCGTTTCACAAGGCGCAACTCGAGGGCAAGAACGGGATTCGATCGATCGAGCGCTTCGATGTCTCGAAGCTCGCCTGCAAGTTCGCGGGTCAGCTCGAGTACACGCCCGAAGAGTACGGTTTCGCGGCGCGCGACATGAAGCGCATGGATCGTTTCGTGCAGATGACCCTGATCGGCGCGGAACTGGCGCGTAAGGACGCGGGCCTGGAAAAATCCGGTCTGGAGGGGCCGCGCGTCGGCACGTTGATCGGCACGGGCATCGGCGGCATGATCACCTGGGAAGAGCAGGCGCGCGTGATGTTCGAGCGCGGCGCGGATCGTTTATCGCCCTTTTTCATTCCGATGATGATCGCCAACATGGCGTCCGGGCAGGTCAGCATGTACTACGGCGCGACCGGGCCGAGCAGCACGGTCGTGACGGCGTGCAGCACCAGCACGGCGGCCCTTCACGACGCGTACCATTTCGTGAATCGTGGCGACGTGGAAGTCATGATCACGGGTGGCGCGGAAGCGACCGTGACCCTGATGGCGATGGGTTCGTTCGGCAACATGGGCGCGTTGTCCAGCCGCAACGATTCCCCACAAACCGCCTCGCGTCCGTTCATGAAATCCCGCGATGGCTTCGTGATGGGCGAGGGCGCGGGCGTGCTGATCCTGGAATCCCTGGAACACGCGCAAAAACGCGGCGCGAAAATTTACGCCGAGGTGTTGGGCGCCGGGCTGTCCGCCGACGCGTACCACATGACCTTGCCCGCCCCGGAAGGTCGCGGGCTGGCACTCGCTATGCGGCGAGCGTTGGAAAACGCGAAGGTCAACCCTGAACAGATCGGGTACGTCAACGCGCACGGCACCAGCACGCCGCCGAACGACCTGGGCGAGACGCAGGCCATCAAGTCCGTCTTCGGGGATCACGCGTACAAGCTGGCCGTCTCGAGCACCAAATCCATGACGGGACACCTCCTGGGCGCAGCGGGCGCGATCGAGGCGATTGCGGTCGTGCAAGCCTTGACCGCGGGCATTTTGCCGCCGACGATCAACCAGTTCGAGGACGACAAGGACCCCGAGTGCGATCTGGATTACATCCCGAACGAGCCGCGCGAACACCAGGTCGAGTACGCCACCTCGAACTCGCTGGCGTTCGGCGGTCAGAACGCGGTCGCGGTCTTCAAACGCTGGAATTAAAGCATCGCGTCACAGACCACCTCGGACTCAAGTCCGAGGTGGTTTTTTTTGCCAAATTCCCCTGACCGTAAGAATGTGTTGAGTGTGTATCGTCTAGGCTCCCTGAGCGTCGGCAACGACGCCGAGCGTCACTTCCTCCCCCGGTGAGGTGGCGCTCGCTTTTTTGGTTTAACGGGGACACCGTCCAGCACGCGTATTTTGAATCTCAAGACTGTGCGTCCCGGACGGTCTCGAAGTCGCCTGAACCTGGAGATTGCGGGTACGATGCGGCATGACGCCCGCACCCGGAACGCCGATCACGGAACTGGACACGCCCGCGCTGGTGGTCGACCTGGACGCGGTGGATGCAAATATCAACGCGTGCTTCGGCGCGCTTTCGGGAACAACAGTGCGCCTCAGACCGCACCTGAAAACCGGCAAGAGCCCGATCATCGCGCACCGTTTGCTGCGGGCCGGAGCCATCGGGATTTGCGTCGCCAAGCTGGGCGAGGCGGAAGTCATGGCGGGCGCAGGCCTGGAGGACATCCTGATCACCACCGAACTGGTCGGGGTGCGCAAGCTCGAGCGTCTGGTCGCGTTGTTGCGCGATCACGAACGCGTCAAGATCGTGCTGGACAGCCTGGAAGCTGCGACCGAGATTTCAAAGGCGCTCTCGGGTACGGGATTGACGGTGGACGCGCTGATTGACGTGAACGTCGGGCAGAACCGTTGCGGTGTGATGCCCCAGAACGCGGTCGAACTCGCGCTCGGCATCCGCTCGCTGCCGGGCATTCGGATCGTCGGCGTGCAGGGCTACGAGGGTCACTTGCAGCACGGGCGCGACCTCGAGGCGAGACGCGCATCGTGTGATGCCGCGATGGTCAAGCTGATATCGGTCGCGACCGATCTGGAGCGCGCGGGTCTGAACATCGGCATCGTCTCGACGGGTGGCACGGGCACGTTCGCTTTTTGCGCGCAGCACGATCGCGTGACCGAGGTGCAGCCGGGATCGTTCACGTTCATGGACACGGATTACCTGGACACGCCCGGACTGGCCTTCCGGAGCGCCCTCTGCGTTCACGCGACCGTCATCAGTCGGGCACCCGGTCGCGCGATTCTGGACGCGGGTTTCAAATCGTTGTCCACCGACAGCGGTTTCGCTCGTCCCGCCAACATCCACGGCTGGTCGTACTCGCCCGCCGGGGACGAACACGGACTGCTCGAGGCGAACCCGGACGCGCCCGAGGTTTCAGCCCTGAAGATCGGCGATCGGGTCGCGTTGATTCCCAGCCACATCGATACGACCGTCAATTTGCACGACGCGTATTTCGCGCACCGGGGTGGGGTTCTCGAGTCCGTCTGGCCGATCTCGGCGCGCGGCAGGGTTCAGTAAAGAAGACCGTCTGGAACGGCCTTCTCGAGTCTCAAAAAAGACCGTCCTGGACGGTCTTTGTGGCGCGTTATCCCTGGGAGGTGCGCTCGAGCCGATCCAAAGACGCCCACCAGTTGACGCGTTGATCTCGGCGAGGCCAGAAGATTGTCACGGCGTTCGAGTTGGTCATAATGAAACTCGGCTAGCCTCAGGAGAGACATGATTGGCTTTCGTCCAAAACCGAGCGCGCTGTTCCTGGAAAGGCCGCGTTTATTGCGCCTGCTGCCGGAGGAACCCGGTTACGTGGTGTGGCTGGAGGCGCCCTACGGTTACGGCAAGAGCGTGCTGATCTCGCAGTGGACGAATCAGCTCGAGCTGGACGGCTGGCGCGTGGTCTGGCTGGCGATGGTCGAGGGCGATCCGCGCCCCGGTCTGGCGGTCGCGCTCGGGTTGCCGGAGGCCGCGCCGTGGCGCTCGGTGCTCGAATCGCTCGGACAGGAGCGCACGGCGGTCGTGCTCGAGGATCTCGAGGATCAGGCCGGGGCTGGCCTGGGGCCGCTCCTGAAGCACGCGCAGGGCCTGGTGCTGCTGGCCTCCAGGCGCGCCCTGCGCGACCCGGAGTTCGCGCGGCTGCGCACGCAGGGAAGGTTGGTTCACGTCAAGGCCGCGCAGTTGGCGTTCACGACCGACGAGGCGGCTCATTTGTTCGGTGACACGCCGGGCGCGATCGAGGCCTGGGATCACACGCGCGGCTGGTCGTTGCCGCTCCACATGGCGGCATTGACGGGCGCCATCCCGGACGAGGCCGCGCTCTGGGATGGCGTGCGCGAGAGCCTGGATGCCGACGAGTGGCGCGAGGTGCTGTTCATGGCGGCTCTGCCGTACCTGCCCGCGACTGCGGCGGACGCTCGGGCCAGACGCCTGGCGGATCTGGGTTTCGTGCAGGCCCTGGAGAACGGCTACAGGCTGCACCCGCTGGCCGCCGAGCAGCTCGTCAGTGACCGCCTGGAAGCCGTGCAGGAAGCCGTCAAACTCGAGGCTTCGCGGCTCGAGGTCGGCTGGCGCTGTATGGCGTTTGAGCGCACGGGATTGTTTGATCTGCTCGCGCCGCTCCTGGAGGATCACAACCTGGTCAATTTCGATCCGCAGGCGGTTCTGCGCTGGGACGCGCTCTGCGAGACTGAACGCGGGCCGGAACGCTGGCTGGGCGTGTCCTGGGCGCGCTCGGTGGTCGGTCAGCGCGAGGCCGCGATGGAGGCCTTCCTGGCGACAGCCCGCCACGGTGATGCGACCATCTCGCAGCGCTTGATGGCCATCGGTTGGGCGCTCTACGACCTGCAACCGCACGAGATCGCCCTGGCGGAAGGCTTGATGCTCGAAGCCCAACCCTGGCTCGAGCGGGCCAACCCGCGCGTCAAGGCGGTCTACCTCTCGAACGTCGGCGCGTCCTTCGTGCAGATGGGCGATTGGGTGCGGGCGCGGAGATACCTCGAACAGGCTTGCGCCATCCCTGAACTGGAGCAGACCTCCGATGCGCGCGGGGTTCACGCCAACCTGATGAACGCCCGCTGGGAGCAGTCCGGTGAGCTGGCGGGCTTCATTCATTTCCTCGAGCGGGCCACCGAACTGGATCG
Organism: uncultured Deinococcales bacterium; assembly: GCA_964244895.1. Classification (GTDB taxonomy): domain Bacteria; phylum Deinococcota; class Deinococci; order Deinococcales; family JAAFIG01; genus CAXTKV01. The sequence continues at coordinate 4,125 of CAXTKV010000089.1, read as the reverse complement.
GCGCGGCGAGGGTCGCGCCCTGCCGTTCAACCTGCCCGTCCGCTTGCGGGCGCTGGGTGGTCTGCTGGAATGGCTCGATCCAGACCGGGCGCTGGCCTGTTACGCCGAACTCGAGACGGTCGCGCACCACAACCTGCTGGACGCGCTGCGCGCGCGCGCCCAGGCCGCCAGCTTGCGCGGCGAGCTGGATCGCTTCGCCGACCTGGCCGATGAAGCCCAGGCCTGGAACGACCTCGCCACCATCGCCCTGGTGCGCTCGCGCTGGGCGCGCGCGCTGCGTCTGGCGGGTCGCGCCGAGCAGGGCTTGAAGGTCGTGGATGGTCTGAGCGGCGTGGAAATTCTGCCGGAGCGCGCGCTGTGCCTGCACGCCCTCGGGCGCAACGAAGAGGCGCTCGAGGTGCTGGAACCCGCGCTCGAGGCTTCCGCCCGACAGGTTCGCCTTCAGGCCCGCGCGGCCCGTTACCGTATCGCGCGCGATGCGGGCGATCTGGAGCGCCTGATCCCGCTGACCGACCTGCGCGAGCGCGTCCTGCCGGGCCTCGTGCCGCTCGAGGAACTGCCGCGTTCCCGAACCGACCTGGTCCGCGCCTACCCGCTCGAGACCGTGTTGCGCTCCGGCTGGAAGGAGGCCGTGCAGGTGGTGCACGCCGAAATTCCGATGCTGGAAGTGCGCGTGCTGGGCGGTTTCGAGGTGCGCGTGCTGGGGCAAAGCGTGACCCTGACGGCGCGCCCGAAGGACATCCTGATGCTGCTGGCGCTGCGTTTGCCCAGAGACCGGATCGCGGAAGCCGTCTGGCCGGAAGCGGATACGGACAAGAGCCGCAACAACTTGCACGTCAACCTGAACGCCCTGCGCAAGGTGGTCGAACCGTGGGGCGTGCCGACCTACATCCTGGAATCCGGTCTGGCGCGCGCCAGGGTCGACCTGTGGGATCTCGAGGCGGCGCTTTCAAAAGCTGATCTGAAAACCGTGCGCGCCCTGTACGCTGACCTGGCGCCCCTTGAACTCGAACCCGTCGAGGAACACCGCGACGACCTGCGCGCGCGCACCCTGGAGGCGGTGCTGGATCAGGCCCTGGCGCTCGAAGGCGCGAACCCCGCCGAGGCCGAGGATGCGCTCGAATGGTTGCTCGAACGCGACCCGGTTCACGAGGAAGCCTTTTCGAGCTTGCTGACGCTTTTGGTGCGCTCCGGGCGGCGCGTGACCGCCGAACGCCGCTACAGGGCGTTCGCTGAAAAGTTGCGCCAGGAGATGGGGCTGGAACCCGGCATCGAGATTCGCCGCCTGCTCGACGCGGTGTAAACACCGTCCTGGACGGTGTTTACAGATGTCCTCGGATGCTCGAGATCAAAACGACCCCGAGGAATCCTCGGGGTCGGGCTGGCGGAGCGGATTACTGCCCGCTGGTATCGGTGGTGGTCGCGCTGGTGTCCGTGCTGGTGCCGGTGTTCGTCTGTAGCGGCGTCAAGGCCGTGAAGCTCGAGTCGGGCTGCACGGCGGGCGTGTCCGATCCGACCGTGTTGCCGCTCTGATCCGCCCAGGCGTTGCTGGTGCTGCCGTCCATCTGGTATTGCTGCCCGGAGTTCGGATCGACGTAGGTGCTGGTTCCGCCCAGCAGGTCGCGCTCCATCTGGTGCCTGTTATCCTGGCTCTTGATGTAATCCGGGTCGTTGAACTGGTTGTAGGGCTGCTCAATGGTATTTCCCGTTCCCGCATCTCCAGTTGCGCCGTTCCATTGCGGGGCGTATCCCTGTCCTGCCGCGTTCTGCGCGTCGTAGCCCTGATTCTGGTACCCCGAATCGTCCGTTTGCGGCATCTGAGGGTTCCAACCTTCGGACGCATCGGAATACTGGTTCGTACGCGGGTCGTTGGTGCCCGAGAACTGCGGCTGGCTTCCGCGCTGGCCGTTCGGGAAGGCGCAGCAGGTGGGGCGATCGTTGCGCACGGGTTGCGGCGTCTCGAGCCCCTGCATCGCGTACCCGAGCAGTCCCAGTGCGACCATCCCACCGATTGCGAGGTTGCGAACGAGCGTCTTGTTTCCCTTCAGGCTTTCGATGTTCATCATGGTGGTGCCTCCTTTGTCTTGCTGAGGGAAGTGTCGCTCCGGGCCCCTTAAGCCAGACTTAGCCACCCGGTGACGATTCGCGCTCGAGCTTCGATTGCTTGCGCCAACCGCGCGTTATCCTCAATCCGTGCCCAGACCCGAATCCCAGAAATCCCGCAAAGCTCGCGCCGCGCGCGTGCTGGATGGTTTGCGCGAAAGCTACCCGGACGCCGGAACGGAACTCGAGTTTCGGAGCGCTTTCGAGCTGCTGATCGCCACGATCCTTTCAGCTCAGGCGACGGACAAAAGCGTCAACGCCGCCACGCCGAAGCTCTTCGAGAAGTACCCCAGCGCGACCAGCATGGCGAAAGCCAGCCCCGAAGAACTCGAGCCGTACATCAAGACCATCGGTTTGTACCGCAACAAGGCAAAACATATTGCGGCCACCGCCGCTGCGCTGGTCGCAGAATTCGGTGGTGAAGTCCCCAACGATTTTCTCGCGATCCAGACGCTGCCCGGCGTGGGTCGCAAGACGGCCAACGTGGTGCTCTCAAACGCCTACGGTCGGCCCGGCATCGCGGTGGACACGCACGTCGGGCGCTTATCGCGGCGGTTGGGGTTTTCAGCTCAGACCGACCCCGACAAGGTGGAATCCGATCTCGAGAAATTGTTCCCTGTGGACGACTGGATTTTCGTCCACCACGCGCTGATCTTGCACGGCAGGCGCGTCTGCGACGCCCGCAAGCCCGCCTGCGACGCGTGCCGGTTGCTGGCAGATTGCCCGAGGATCGGCGTGTGAATTGACGCAAACACCGTCTAGGACGCGAATCTCGAGGATACAACGATTGCGTCTGGGACGGTGTTCTCGAGTAGGTTGATCTCGAGGTAGAACCGAATCAATCCGCGCGCGAGAGACCCTCGCGTTTGGCCTGGGCGTACTTCAGGAACCGTTCCGCGTCCCAGGTGTTGACCACGCGATCCATCGCCAGCGCGCCTTTTCGGGCGGATTGGACGCCGTATTTCAGATCGTCGAAGCCCGCGACCACGTGCGCGTCGGTGTTGACGGCGAACAGGACGCGGTTTTTCCAGGCCAGCACTTCGCGCCAGTCCAGATCCAATCGGTACGGGTTGGCGTTGATCTCGATGATCGCGCCGCACGATTCGGCGGCCTCGAGCACCGCGTTGTGGTCGAAACGGTAGGCGTTGCGGCGCAGCAATAAGCGCCCCGTCGGGTGACCCAGGATCGTCGTGAACGGGTTGGAAACCGCGCGCACCAGGCGTTCGGTCTGCGCGGCTTCGGAGAGGTTGAAGCTCGAGTGGACGCTCGCGACCACGAAATCGAAACCGGCCAGCAGTTCGTCGTCGTAATCGAGCGCGCCATCGTTGAGGATGTCGCACTCGATGCCCTTCAGGATGCGGATGCCCAGGTTTTCGGCGTTGAGCGCGTCCACTTCCTGCCATTGCGCCCGCACCCGATCCGGCGTCAGGCCGTTGGCGTAGAACGCGAACTGCGAGTGATCGCAGATGCCCAGGTACGTCGAACCCCTGGCCTTCGCACCCAGAGCCATGTCGCGCACGGTGTTCGCGCCGTCGGAATACCGGGAGTGAACGTGCAGCATGCCGCGCATCTGATCCAACTGAATCAGCCTTTCGGGGTCGGGCAGATCGGTGATGGTGGCGTGTTCCGCCTCGCGCCATTCGGGAATCGTGAAGGGTAGCTCGAGCAGTTTGAACGCGTCCCGTTCCGTGGGTGTCGGCACGAGCGCACCGTCCCGAAAGAACCCGCCGCTCGAGAACTCCAGGCCGCGCTTCGCAGCGCGAACCAGCAACGGCTCGAGGAACGGCTTGGAACCCGTCATCATCAGCAATCCTGCGCCCCACGAAGCTTCAGTGTTGACGGAGATTTGCGCGCTCACACCCTCTATTTGCGCGTTCAGCACGTGCGGGTACGTCGGATCATCCGTCGCACCGAAGGGCTCGAGGGCGCGCTTGACGGCCTCCCGATCCCCGATCGCGACCGCGTCCAGATCGCCCACGGTTTCCAGGCCGCGCCGCAAACTCCCGCCGGGTTCAATCCGCT
>CAXTKV010000088.1:10996-20018 GCA_964244895.1 uncultured Deinococcales bacterium | reverse complement strand
CACGCAAGATGGTGACGGAGTGGGGCATGAGCGAGTCCTTAGGACCAATCGCGCATACCGTAGAGAACGAGACGTTCCTCGGTTCCGGCTACGAGAGCCGAAACTATTCGGAGGAGACAGCCCAGTTGATCGATTTCGAGGTCAAGACCATCATTGAAGCCCAGTACGCCAGGGTTCAGGCCGTTCTCGAGGAAAACCGTGAAGCGATGCACCGCGTCGTGACCGCACTGATCGAACGAGAATCCTTGACCGGCGAGGAATTTCAGATGGTCTTGGACGGTCAGGAATTACCGCCGTTCGAGGCTCCTGAACCCCGGCGCGACCCACCTTCGGAAGAACCCGAACGCCCCTCGCCCGTGCTGCGCCCGAGCCGCGCGTAAAGACCAAAACAACAAGAACACCGTCCTGAACGGTGCTCTTTAATTGTGTCCGGGACGGTGTCGCTGAGTTCGGGCTCAGTATTTAGACCTCTTCGAGCGCCGTCACGAGTTCGCGGCAGAAATCGGGGATGTCGGCCACGACCCGACCCCAGACGAGGTTCCGGTCCCGGAAGGCGGGTGAGTCCTTCCAGATCGCGCCTCGAGCTTCCAGGTCGTCTTTGATGCCTAAACTGCCGGTGACGGAACGTCCGGGTTCGACCAGGCCAGCGCTCGAGGCCACCCAGCCCGCGTGACAGATGAAGCCCAGCACCTTGTCTTCGGCATTCATGGACCACAGGAATTCGAGGGTTTGTTTGTCGCGGCGAATCTTGTCCGGGGCCCAACCGCCCGGAATGACCGCGCCGTCGAACTCGCGCGAGTTGAGTTCCTGGGTGTTGATCTCGGCCTCGCCGGACAGACCGCCCTTGCCCCGGTACATGCCTTTGAACTGCGCGGCCACGACAACTTTCGCGCCTTCCTCGAGCAAGCGCATCCGGGGGACGTGAAATTCGAGATCCTCAAATTCGTCAGCGATGATGAACGCGACGGACAAACCCCGCAGTCTCATGGCTCGAGTCTAACCGGGCGCGTGACGTAAGGATGTACAAGGTGCGCACCGGATGGGTCAGGGGTCGAAAGTCAGTGGGAATCCGGGGTTTGGGCTCGAGATCAGGACGCGATACTCGAGATCTATCGGCATCGCGCGTAGCGTAGCCCGTCAGGAGCCGTGCGGGCCGTACCTCGAGACAGCCTCGGGTGGCTCGGGCGAGGCTCAGTTGGTCATGTACAACGGCAGGCGATTGCCGATGTTGACGCTGGGCACGAAACCCAGGTTGCGGGCCTCGCTCCAGGTGCGGCGCTGCTGCCATTCGACTTTGGTGTAATCCAGCACGAAGACTTCCTTGCCGCGATTGACGAGCGGCTTGAACCACTTGTCGGTGTAGTCGCGGCGTCCGGCGCTGCTTTCGACGCCGAAGGCGTCCGAGCTGGGTGCGTGATAGACGCGGCCCTCGTAGACGACCCCATCGAGCGCGCCGACGTAACCCGTCCTGCCGGGGCGGTTGGCGCTCATGACGCCGTTGCCCTCGCCGATGTCGTCGGAGACCAGGTCGCCGTCGCCGTTGCAGATCAGTTTCGCACCGGGCTGGACGCTGTTGAGGTACTCGCGGATCTTGCGCACCAGCCCGGCGTACTTGGCGCGCAGTTCGGGCGTGGGGCCGCCCGCGACTTGCCGCTTGGTGATCGGATCGAGGTAGCCTTGTTCTTCCCAGTATCCGGCGCAATCGTCCAGAAAAAAGCCGTGGTAACCGCGTTTGAGGTCATCGTCGAGGATGGTTTTGAGGGCGTTCCACCAGTCCGGGTGATCGACCATCACGCTGTACGCGCCCCACGACGAGGGCTGACCCGTGATGAAGCTCGAGTTGGCGTTGGCCTGCGAACCCCAGACGCGACGCTCCCAGGTGGCCACCCGCGAGATGTCAACGTAGGACAGAACCCACTTGCCCGCGTTCTTGACTTTCTGGACTTCGCCGGCGGGCCAGAGTTTACCCTCGCAGTACGGCGAGACGGTCACCAGGTCGAAGTGGCTCTGCGCGACCTCGTCGAGCTTGCAGTTCGGGAAGCCGTTGTCCTGGCGCATCCAGGTGCGAATCCCGCTCCAGGCCACGCCGTTGCTCGGCGCGGGAGTTCTGGAAACGCTGGGTGCGGTGATGTCCTTTGGCATGGCGACGCTGCATCCTGAGAACAGAAGCGTCAAAAAACCAATGAGTAACGCTGATGTGACTCGATTATAGTGCATGGTTGCTCGCCTTTGAGTCAGTATTTGGGGAATAGGTCACTGCAACGCAAGTTGAGTCCTCTTTCGAACCCAGCGGCATCGCTTTTGGTTTTCATCCTCGAGATCGGGTATTTATTGAAATTTCTCGAAAATGAGTATTTCCCCTGATCTGAATGTTAAATCAGAGCCGATGACAAAGAACTTACAATTTACGTAGTTTCGTGCAGTATTCGACTTCGTTTCTGGTTAGGAATAGTTTAGGTGCCAATTCTTGAGCTTTCAGGAATGGCTTCCGGCTCGAGAATGGACAACTGGCTATCTCATCATTGAGTAATTCGCTATTTTTATCTTCAGTTATTCGCTACCGAATACCCAAGTAAATCACTTGCGGATCGCAAACCGTGAACCGGTTCAAAACCCGACCCAATCGACGATCGTTGCGACCTGGACGCAATACGCGCCCTCGATCGAGCAGGGCGAACTCGAGCGACCAACGCCAGAAAGCGCAACCAGTCGCGACCACGTAAAGCTCGACCTCGTTCATCAAGAACACCGTCCAGCACGCGTATTTTAGGCTGCGTCAGCATCGATCATCTCCGTTTCGCGCCGAGATCAACTGGGCTTCCTCGAGACCAGACTGATATGAGATCGTCTTTCACTCGCGCGAGTGCAGTTTTCGACCTGAAAGCCCTTCCTGTAGGAAACCAAACAAAAGAACGCCGCTCGGGGCGGCGTTCTTCTCGAGCTCGAAATCCGGCTAATCGATCCAGATGCCGATGGTGTTGCCCTGATTGACCGCCGGAACCCAGCCGCGTTTGCGCGCCTCGCTCCAGGCGTTGCGTTGCGTGTCGGCGCTGAAGGCGTAATCCAGCGTGAAAACCTTCTCGCCTTTTTTCTGCGCCTCGAGCGCCCATTTCTCCTCGTCGGCGCGGCGACCCGGATCGTTGGCGCGGCAATCGCCGGGTCCGAAGCAGTGGTACGTGAAGCCCTCGATGGTGATGCCGTCGAGCGCCTCGAGGAAACCCGAACCCCGCGACGTGCTGCTCTGAATCAGGTTCGCATCCGTATTGCACATCAGCTTCACGTCCGGACGGATCGAATTGACCAGCGACCGCACGCGCTTGATGATGCTCGTGTAACGATCAACATTGCTCGCGTTCGGGCCGCCGTCGAACCAGAAGGCCGCGCAATCGTCCAGCCAGATGCCGTCGTAACCGCGCGCCAGGTCGTCGCGGATGACGCTTTCCAGCACGCGGAACCAACCGTCGTTGGTGACATCCGCCAGGTAGGAACCCCAACTCGTCTGGAACTTGATGAACGACGACCCCGCGTTGACCAGACCGGGCCACATCCGAATATCCCAGGGCGCAGCCACCGACACGTCCTCGTAGGCCAGCACCCACTTGCCGGAGGCCTTCAAGCGTTGCAGGTCGCCCGTCTCCAGGAGCTTGCCGGTGCAGCGAACGCTGACGGTGATCATGTCGAACTTCGAGTTCAAAAGGTCGTTGAATTTGCAGTTCGCATCCTCGCGCATCCAGGAACGAACGTCGTTCCAGGCCGGGCGGCTGACGGGTGGGCCTGGCGGTGGCGGTGGCGTGTTCGAAGGCGGCAGGGCCACCTGATTGCCGACGCTGAAGCTGACTTCGGCGTTGACGGTCGTCCCATCCTCGAGCTTGGCCTGGGCTTTGAGCTTGTACGTGCCGTCAGGCGCGTAATTGGTCGTCCAGGAATTGCAGACGCCACCTTTGATGCCGGTGATGCAGGCCATCGCTCCGGTTTCATCGTTGTGCCACCAGGCCGTACCGTCGGGTCGGAACAGCTCGAGCCGCAAGCTTGTGACCTTGCTGGACGCGTTGACGGTCGCTCCCGGCGAGTTCGGCATGACGGCTTTGACGGTCGCCCCGCTACGCACGTTGACGAACGTGATCGGGCCGGTCTGCTCGGGCGGCGTGGATGGCGTGGTGTTGCAGGCGACGAGCGAGAAGGCAAAAAAACACATGGCGAGAACAGTTATTTTACGCATTGAACCTCCGTGGCAAGAACCGTAGTGCGTTACGCCACTCCCTGATGGCAATACCGCACGCCGCTGCTCACCTCTCCCTTAGACCTGTGCGGTCAGGTGAGCAGTGCGGTCAGGTTATCGGCTTGGGAATCGCGATTGTTTACGATTTCGCACAATCCTCAAGAATGGAAAGCGAAATGAGAAACATCGACCCAGACAGTGTTTTTCGTGAGAAATTATTCGTGTGAATGACGGTGTTTCCCGTGTAACGCATCACGATCTTGAAATGTTTCTCAGAATTTCAGTATCGTCGAACCATCAACTGCGGGCCTCAAAACAGGGTCGAAATTCCTGAAAAGAGAGGCCGCTGAGGTGAAATACCGCACATTTCTCGCTCGCTCGAACGATGTATCGAGTCAGTTCGATCGGCTCAAAGCTCGAGAAATTGCGAAGTTTCTTGTTGGAAGGTTTTCATTCTGTCGCGCCCTGACTGAACTCGGAACCATCGTGCAGATCCTGCGGCTCGGACTGGTCTGGGAATCGCTCGGGTTTCAACGATTCTAAGTTGATCCAGGGCGAACCAAAGAGAAGAACACCGTCCAGGACGGTGTTCTTCTCGAGTCAAGCGTTGCGTCCGGGACGGTCTTAGCGTTCTCTCGGGTCTAGGGCGTCGCGCAGGGCCGCGCCCAGCAGACTCCAACCCAACCCGAACAACAAAATCGTGAGCGACGGAAAGAACGAGACGTACCAGTAACCGAACGGGTTTCCGGCAGGCCCGACGATGAACGCCCGAGCGAAAGAAATCATCTGACCCCAGTCCGCGTAGCCGGGCGGCGTGCCCAACCCCAGAAATGACAGGGCTGCCGCCGCGAGCGGAATCGTGCTGAAATCCAGCACCACCAGCACGGTCAGCGTCGTCAACGAGTTCGGCAGCACGTGCCTGAAAATCTGTTGGGCGTTGCTGGCTCCCAAAGCGCGAGCCGCATCGACGTACTCCAACGCGCGGATCTTCAAAACCTCGCCGCGAATCACGCGGGCGTAACCGACCCAACCCGTGATGATGAACGCCAGCGCGATCTTGTCCAGACCCTTGCCCAGCAGCGACACGATCACCACGTTCAGGATCAAACCCGGAAACGCCAACAGCACGTCCACGAAACGCATCAGCACGTTGTCGATCCAACCACCGGCAAACCCGGCCACCGCACCGTAGACCAGCCCAATCAACAGCGTCGGAATGACCACCAGGAGCGCCAGCTGGTACGCCGTGCGGGTTCCCCAGACCAGCCCGTAATAAATGTCGTATCCGCCGGACGTGCCCAGGATCGCCTCCGGCCCCGGCGGTGTCGGCACGGAGCTAAAGCTGATGCGGTTGATCGTGAAGCACGAGCCGGGCGGCGCAAAAATCGCTTTCCAGAACAACGCGCCCGCCGGATTGTAAACGCTCGAGCCTTCGGGCACGTTCAGATCCCGCAAGCAGTTGCCCTGCGGTTGCGCCAACAACGGAGCGAACAAGGCCACCAGCGTGAAGAACAGCGCGATGATCAGACCGGCGATCGCCAGCTTGTTGCGCCGGAAGCGGCGGACGACGCGCGAATTCCAGAAGTTGTCGCGTGAGGGCTGCGCCGTCACCGACGGCAAAGTCTGGATGGCCATATCAATCGAACCTCACGCGAGGATCGACGAAACCGTACATGATGTCCGCCAGCAGGTTGGCCAGCACGGTGATCAAGGCAATGAAGACCGCGAAGCCCAGCACGCCGGGGTAATCCAGGCTGACCGCCGCCTGCGCGCCCCACGAACCGATGCCGGGATAAGAAAAAATTGTTTCGGTGATGACTGCGCCCGTCAGCAAGCCCTGGACGGTGAATCCGGCCAGCGTCACGATCGGCAAGAGGGCGTTGCTGCGCGCGTGCTTGAGGTTGACCACGCTTTCCGGCAAGCCCTTGGCGCGCGCGGTGCGGACGTAATCGGACTTCAGCACCTCGAGCATGTTGGCGCGCATGGCCTGGATGGTGCTGGCGCTCGAGACGGTCGCCAGCGTCACCACGGGCAGAATCATGTGTTTGAGCGCGTCGAGCAGCACGCCCCATTGCCCCGCCAGGATCGAATCGATCACGATCATGCCGGTCACGCGCGGCACGGGATTCGTGATTTCCAACACCGCATCGACCCGCCCGATGCCGGGAAGGATGTTCAGGGCGCCGTAGAACACGATCAGCAACAGGATTCCAACCACGAAGGTCGGAAGGCAGAAGCCGATCACCGTGAAGACGCGCACCACCTGATCAATCAGTTTGTCTTTATGCAAGGCCGTCAGCGTTCCCAGCCAGATGCCGAAAGCGATGATCGGGATGCTGGCAAAAAACGCCAGTTCGATCGTGGCTGGGAAGCGCTCCAGAATCGTCGCGATGACGGGCTTGTTGGATGCTTTCGAGAAGCCCAGGTTGCCCTGCAGGGCGCTGACCAACCAGTTGCCGTACTGCACGTAAAAGGGTTGATCCAGCCCGTGTTCCTTGATGATCCGATCCAGGTTCTGCATCTGGCGTTCGTTGCTGACGAAGCTGACAGCGCGCTCTTGCGGGGACAGGAACTGCATGAATCCCACGATCAGCACGGTCACGGCCAGCATCACGAACGGCAGAGCGAACAATCGTCGTAGCACAAAATTCAGCACGCGGTTCCTCCTTTCGGTGATGGGTTTGCGGGTCACACGAAGATCGTTTGTCTCTCTCGGGTTTGTGGGTTCTGGATTTCGGAACACCGTTCTGCACGGCCTTGTTGATCTCGAGGAAACCTTGTCCAGGACGGTGTTTCTTGAGACTTTACTTCAAACTCGGGGTTTTCAAAGCGGCACGGCGGGATGAACGTCAAGTCCACCCCGCCGCACGCGCACGAACTCGAATTTACTTCGAGACGTTCTTCCAGTACGTGCCGAGGTTGCCCGACACCTGACCGTTGTAGTTCTCCTCGATGCCCTTGAGGTTGTCGCGGTACGTCAGGAAGCCAGTGGCAACGGGCGTGATGATGAACGGCGACTGATCGTAAGCGCGACGACCCGCGAGCTTGTAGAGCGCGGCGCGCTTGGCGTTGTCGAGCGTGCTGTTGGCCTGGTCGATCAGCTTGTCCATCTGATCGTCCTTGTAGTTCAGACGGCCCTTAAATGCCCCATCCTGCGAGTGGTAGAAGGTGCGGATGAAGTTGTCGCTGTCCGGGTAGTCGGCCAGCCAACCACCGATGGTCACGGTCAACTTGCTCGCATCGGCGGCCTTCAAGAGTTCGCTGAACGCGATCGCGTTGACGTTGACCTTGAACTTCGGGTTGAGCTTCTCGATGTTCGCTTTGAGGATTTCGGCGATCGCCTGACGGGTCGTGTTGCCCGTGTTGTAGGTCACGTTCATGACGAAGCCGTTTTCCCAGAGCTGACCGCCGAAGGCCTTCTTGAAGGCTGCCGTGGCCAATTCGGGATTGTAGCTGTAGACCGGAATCTTGGCGTCGTAGCCGAGGTAATTCGTCGGCAGCGCCATCGTGCGGATTTCGCCCTTGCCGAGCATGACCTGATCGATCAACTTCTTGGCGTCAAACGAGTAGTTGAAGGCCTTGCGGACGTTGACATCGCCGAAGAAGTTGGCGGGAATGCCCTTGCCGTCGAGCTTGGCGCTGCCCAATTCCTTGGGCTCCTTGACGTCTTCGTTCAAGAAAACCGCGTTCGAGGACGCGCCCGGCAGGTCATCCAGCACCTTGACACCGGGTTGACCCTGAACCTGCTTGAGGTTCGCGCGGCTGCCCACGGTCGTCCAGTCGGCGTCGCCCTTGTTGAGCGCCAGAACGCGCGTGGCGAGCTCGTCGACCTTCTGAATGATGACGTTATCGATCTTCGGCTTGCCGCCCCAGTAACCGTCGAAGGCCTTGTAGACGGCCTGGTTCGGGTTGCGGCTGACGAACTGGTACGCACCCGTACCGGATGGCTTCTTGTTCAGCTCGGAGTCGGTCAGGTCTTTTTCCTGCCAGGCCTTCCAGTCTTTTTCCGTGCCGCTCCACTCGCCCAGACCGACCGCCCACTTCTTATCGACGATGCTGGTGGCGGTGTACAGGAGCTTGGCCAGGAACGCCGGGTCGCGTTTGACCAACGTGATCACGGCCTGTCCGTCCTTGTTGCACTGCACGGCGTTGTCAATCTGCGACCAGGTGATGGATTTCTTGGATGCGTCATCCCAGTACGCGAAGCCCAGGAGCGCGTCGGAAATAAACCAGGCGGGGCTATCCGAGTTGTTGGTGATCAACAAACGCTTGAATGTGTATTCGACATCGTCGCAGGTGAACGGGTTGCCGCTGTGAAACTTGACGCCCTTGCGGAGTGTGAAGGTGTACTGCTTGCCGGTTGCCGCAGCCTTGTACTCGGTGGCCAGGAGCGGCACGTATTCCGTGATGCTCTTGCCCTTGTAGCCGATCAGGGATTCGTAGATGTTCTCCATCGGTTCGCTGGACGCCGTGTCGTAGCCCTGCGCCGGGTCGAGGGTCGAGATGTCACCGATGGTCATCATCAGCACCGTGTTGTTTGGCACGGCGGCGATGGCCACGGCGGCGATGCTCGAGATGATTCCGAGCGTGGCGAGAAGCTTGAATTTCTTATTCATGCGCCCTCCTTGTAGGTACGTGGGGTTCAGGAGCGCGGTCGAGGGTCTGATGCTCGAATCTTCGACCGCGTCCAGCTTTCCACTGGCGCGGATTCTAACAGAAATGGCTTAGGCCACTCAATCGAGCGTGTCAAAACCGTGACAAAAAACCTTGAGGCTTTCTTCACGCAAAAGGCCGTCAGCCTCG
>CAXTKV010000088.1:0-10896 GCA_964244895.1 uncultured Deinococcales bacterium | reverse complement strand
GCCGCAAGCCAAACCTTGCGGTTAGAGTGATGCGTGGCTTACCTGCATTCGTTGCGCGTCCGGTACGGGGAACTCGATCCGCAGGGTGTGGTCTTCAACGCGAATTACCTTTCCTACTGCGACGACGCGATGGATTGCTGGATCAGGGATTGCGTCCCGGAAGGGCTCGAGGCCATCGGGCACGACGTGATGCTCAAGAAGGCCGCGATCGAGTGGCACGCGCCCGCGCGCCTGGGCGACGTGCTCGAGATCGCGGTGTCGGTGGGGCGTTGGGGCAACACGTCTTTTGAAGTGCAATTTGAAGCGAGCATCGATGAGCGCGCCTGTTTTACGGCGTTCATTACCTACGTCGGTGTGCGGCACGGCACGAACGCGCCGACGCCGCTTCCACCAGAGATTCGAGCCGGGCTGAGCAAAGACCGTCCCTGAGGGCATCCTTGTTCTGCGTGCTGGACGGTGTTCTCGAATCTCAGCCCGGCTTCCTGGAGTCGATCTCGGGATGGATTCTCAGGCTCGCGAGTCTTTGGTATTGCACGCCGTCCACGACACCAATTTTCGGTTTGAACGGTGTTCAAATCATGATTTGAGACGGTCAAACGCCCCAATCTGCCCGGTTCGTTCCTGGTACGCTGACCCTGTGATTGTCCTGCGCGCCATGCCCGTCCCGACGCTCCGACTGGAGTTGGGATTGGCGTTGCCGCTCGTGGCGGCACGAATCGTCGGATCGTCGCTGGCCGCGCGGCTCGAGGTCTCGGCGCTGGTCTCTCGGCTCGAGGCCAACCCGTCCTGGCAGGCGTTCGTGTTGCGGCTCGAGGCCAGTCCGACCTGGCAGTCCGGCACGGCGCGGCTCGAGGCCAGCCGCGCGTGGTTGATTGCCGCTTTGATTTCCGCTTTCCTGGCCTTGCAGCGCGAAGAGCGCGACGAAACCCCGTCCAGCATGGCCTGGGTGACGCGCCCGCTGACGGTACGGATCACGCTCGATGTCGTGCTGAAAAGCGTTCTGGCCTTCCTGGCCGGTTCCTGCGAGTGGGCGCGCCGCCCGAATCCGTCGTCGGTCTGGCGCAAATCCTTCGTCTTGTGGGTGCGCTTCAACGCGTAAGATGAGCCATTCATCCCGACGCTGAAGTCTGAACCACCCGAGCCGCACGGCTCGAGTACCCACCCCATGCAAGGAGTCCCATGAACATCATCACGCCCCCTCGAGAACTGATCGAGGCCGACCGCCCGGTTTCACCCGCCGCCCTGCTGTCCCGTTCCTACCGCGACCGCCTGATCGAACGCGGCATCCTGGGTCTGTACCGCTGGTACACCTCCCGCAGCCAGGAAACCCGCAACTGGAACCCGGATTCGGGTTTCGACTGGCGCAACATGCGCACCGATTACAGCCCGCAAGTCCAGCAGGTGCTCGAAGGCTTCTTCGCCGTCGAGCAGTACGCGCCGGATTACGTCGCGAAATTCCTCTACATGGTGCGCCGCAGCCACGGTCGCAGCCACTTCCAGATGCGCTGGGGCAGCGAGGAAGAAAAGCACGCCGACACCTGGGAGAACGCGGTGTTGTTCTCCAAGAGCCGCACGCCCGCGTACCTCGAGGATTACAAGTACCAGCTGCGCACCAACGAGTGGAAGCTACCTTGGGATGACGCGTTGCACGTGTTGCTGTACACCGTTTTCCAGGAGCGCGCCACGCAGCTCAACTACCTGAACCTGGCCAAAGTCGCGGTCGGTAAGCCCACCAAAGAAGAAATGCTGGGCAACGAAGACCCCGTGCTGGCCAAGGTCTCGGTGACCATCGCGGCTGACGAGGCCGCGCACTACAACTTCTTTTTGGAATGCGCGAAGCTGTTCATGTACTACTACCCGACTGAAACCCTGGAAGCCATGCGCGACGTGATCAACCACTTCGCCATGCCCGCCAGCGATATCGTGCCCAACTGGGATGCGTTCTACGAGGTCGCGTACCGCACCGCCATCTACGGGCCGCGCGAGTACGCCCGCGACGTGGTGGCGGTCGTGTTCGACCAGTTCGGCGTCAAGGGCAAGCGCCACCTCGAGGACGGCATCAAACGCACGCGCCTGGTTCCCGACGAGGACGGTCAGATGCGCCAGACCGCCATCTGGGAGACGTTTGATCCCACCAACCTCGAGCGCGACGTGCAGAAGCTCTACCAGAAAATCCAGAAGTACGAGGCCAGCTACGGCATGGACAAGATCGATCCCGTGCCGCTCGTGCCGAACCCCTTGTGGCCCACGCAGCGCGCCCAGCCCGAGCCGATTTCCGCCGACGATTGAGCCACGCGCAAACCCGAAGCCCTCGAGCGCCGTCTGGCTCGAGGGCTTTTCATGTGTGTCCCTAAAGAACACCGTCCTGGACGCATTCTCGGGAATCTCGTCTAGGACGGTGTTTGCGGCGCTACAGCACTGTTCGGGGCGCTCTGACCGCGTGAGGTCGCAGGTTGACCGCGCCATAATACGGTGTTAGCGTAATTCTCAGTACAATTTTCGTAACAATGAACGGAGGTATGGACATGCCAGAAGCCACCGACCCGAGCCTGCTCCAGGAACTAGCAACGCTCTACTTGCGCGAGTTGGCCACCCTGGAGCGCGAGCTAGACCTCTACCCCGACGAAAGGGGCATCTGGAAAGAACTTCCGGGCTTGCCTAACCCGGCAGGCACGTTGTTCTTGCACCTGGCGGGAAGTTTGCAATACTTTTTTGGGGCGGTACTCGGCGAGTCGGGATACGTTCGGGATCGAGCGGCGGAATTCAGCAGGCGCGACGCGTCCCGAAACGAACTCAAGCGAGAACTCTCGAGAGCCGGACAAGCTGTGCGGGCAGCCTTCGCAAACCTGAGCGAAGACCGCTTGAAGGAAGCCTTTCCGGTGCAATTCGCGGACGCAGAATTCTCGATCAGGCTCACCCTGCTTCAGTTTCTGACGCACCTGGTGTATCACCTCGGGCAGATTGACTACCACCGCCGCGCGGTCACCGGCGATCGAGCTTCAGCCGATGCTGTGGCTGCCTCAGACCTGATTCAGAAATAGGTTGAACCCATGAGCCTGGAATTTCGCGGTGAAATCTGGCACTGGCGCGGCCCCGCCCCGTATTACTTCGTGACCGTTCCAGAATCGGAGTGCGCCGCCATCAAGACTGCCGCGAGGTTGGTGACCTACGGCTGGGGCATGATCCCGGTCAACGCGCGCATCGGTGAGACCGAATGGAAGACCTCCTTGTTTCCCAAAGAGGGCCGCTACGTCGTGCCGATCAAAACCAGCGTCCGCGAAGCGGAAGGTCTGGAAGAAGGCGATACCGTGACCGTGCAACTCGAGGTTCACGCCCGACGCGCCCGCAGCCGCGCTTGAACAGCGGATCGTCACGACTGTTCCGCGAAAAGGAGTCTTCACGTGACCGCAGAAGCGTTCTACCGTTACCTGATGTGGGCGCGCCGCAAACTCTGGGCCTCGCTCGAGACCCTACCCGACGAGACGCTTTCAAAAGCGGTCGTTCCGACGGACGGAGCGCGCTGCATCAAGGACCTGGTGGCGCACATCGCCGTGGTCGAGGACGGCTGGTTCCGAGGGGATTTGCTCGGTCAACCGATGGTGATGGATGCCATGAACAGAGCGCCGACCTCCGAGGACGCGTACTGGCACCATCAAAATGAATCACTGGAATCTCTGCTGGCGTACTGGCGAGCCGTAGAGACGGACACGTTGGCCCGCTGGCCCGCGCTGATGGCCGTCGTCGCAGAGAACCCTGCGGTCAAGCTCGCCGAGGATCGCCCAGAAACCATGTCAGCCGATGAGGTCGTCTGGCACGCCATGCAGCACGAGGTGCGCCACACCGCTCAGATCGTGCAGATGATCCGCTCGCTCGGGCACAAACCGCCTAGCCTCGACCTGTGGTACCTCAGGGCGGAGCCGTCCGGTGGCGCGGCTCCAGGGGCGAACGCTCCAGGGGAAAGCGATGGCTAAAAAAATTTCGACGGACATTTCCAGAAGGCCAGCCGAGGCTTCCGACACGAGCGAGTACGCGGTCAGGCCGCTAACACCTGACACCTGGGACGCATTTGCGCAACTCGTCGAGGCGAATAACGGTATCTGGGGAGGCTGCTGGTGCATGGGCTTTCACGTCAGGCTCAAGGGGCGCACGGCGGCGCAAAACCGAGCCGAGAAGGAGCAGCGCGTCCATGATGGCCGCACCCACGCCGCGCTGGTCTTCGACGGCGATCAGTGCCTGGGCTGGTGTCAGTTCGGCTCCCCCGACGAGCTGCCGGAGATCAAGAGCCGACGCCTGTACGAGAAGGGCCTGGTCGCCATGCCGGACTGGCGCATCACGTGCTTCTTCACCGGCAAGGGCCTGCGCGGTCGTGGCGTCGCCAACGCCGCGCTCGGTGGGGCGCTGGCCGAGATCGCCCGCGTCGGGGGCGGCACGGTCGAGGGCTACCCCGAGGAGACCGACGACCGCACGCTCGCGGGTTCGTTCCTGCACACCGGGCCGATGGCCGCCTTCGAGAACCACGGCTTCACCCGTACCCGGCAGATTGCGCCGCACCGCTGGGTCGTCACCAGGGTCGTGCGCCCGGCCTCGAGAAACGGGTCGCTGTGAGCCTTTGATCCTTGCCGACCGCACCCGGCTCGAGACTCCCATCAAAGAACACCGTCCAGCACGCACTTCAAAGAACACCGTGTGGAACGGTGTTCTTACGGGACTAGACTGAAGGCATGACCCAAGATCCGCTTTATCAGCTCGGCGTGAAGCTCGTCAGCCAGAGAATTCCGGGGGTACGCAAGGGTTCCACGGAACCCGCGTACCATCACAGCCTGCGCGTCGCCGAACGCCTGACGCGGCACGGTTACGCCCAGGACGTGGTGTTGGCTGGGCTGCTGCACGATATCGTCGAGGACGGCGAGACCTCGCTCGAGAACTTGCGCGAGCTGGGGTACTCGGAGCGCACCCTCGAGATCGTCGACCTCTCCAGCCACGACATGAGCCTGGAGGTCAGGACGGGGCTCGGGAAAGACCGGCGCTGGGCGGGCATGGTTTCGCGGCTCGAACGCGCCCAGGATGCCGAAGCCTGGGCCGTCAAGGTCTGCGATCTGATCGATAACCTGATCGGTTCCGTGACCCTGCCGCCGGATCGCCGCGCCGCGTTCGTGAACCTGAAAGGCCCGACCTACCTGGTGCTCTCGAGGCCGCTGTTGGGTCAGACCTCGCTCTGGATGGAGCTGCTCGAGACCTTCGCCGCGCCGGGACTGGCGAACTATCGGGCGCTGGTGGACGGTTAAGCCGCACGCCCGATCTCGAGAACCCGCTTTTTTGCCTCTCCCGCGAAGTGAGGGAGGACTGAAAGCACCGTCCAGCACGCGTCCTTGAAATTGCGTCCGGGACGGTGTTCTTGGGATCTCAGGGCTCGAGATTCGCGCCGTGGGCGCGCCCCGTGCCAGACTCCTGGGACGGAGGCGAGACCATGCAGCAACTCGGATTCACCCGCACCAGCGTCAAACCCGATCACGCCCTGTTGACGGCGGACACCTTCGTCCGCGCGGCCTGGCCGGGATTCGTCGACGCGACCTGCATCGTTCACATCAACCCGACGCTCGGGGCGGGATTCACGGAGTACACCGTCGAGGCGCAACCGGGCGGCGTGTTCGGTCGGGCAGACCCCGACGCCAGCCGATTCGTGTACGTGCTGGACGGCGAGTTGAGCCTGCAGATCGGCAAGAAATCCCACGCGCTCAAACCCGGCGGGTACGCGTACATCCCGCCCGAGCAGGAGCACGAGATCGCGTCCAGAACAGCGTCCCGCAGCATCGTGATCGAGAAACCCTACCAGGATCTGGAGGGCGTCAAACCGCCCAAATTCCTGGTCGGCAACGCCAATAAGCTCGCCTCGAGCCCGTTGGGTGGTGACCCGGCCTTGAGGGTGCGGGTGCTGTTGCCCGACGATCCCGCCTTCGATTTCGCGGTCAACACCATGATCTACGATCCCGGCGCAAGTTTATCAATGGTCGAGGTTCACGTCATGGAGCACGGCCTGGTGATGCTGACGGGCGGCGGCATCTACCGCCTGTCCGACGCCTGGTATCCCGTCACCGCCGGGGACGTGATCTACATGGCTCCGTACTGCCCGCAATGGTTCGGTGCTTTGGGCAAGACGCCGAGCGCGTACCTGATCTACAAGGACTGGAACCGCCACCCGCTCGAGTAAAGACCGTTCCACACGCGGTTTTTGACGCTCGAGAAACCCCGTCCTGGACGGTCTTCTCGAGCCCGACGAGTTTTGTCCTCCCCTGCCTTGATAGGGGAGATGTCATCAGCCCGGTGTCGGCTGGTGACGGAGGGGTCGCGCGACCCTTAGACTCGAGCGCATGGACATTCACGTCGATATTGACCTCGTCTGGGCCGAACTCGAGCATCTGGCCTCGTTTTCGGACGCGCCAGCGCCAGCCGTGACGCGCGTGCTGTACACGAAAACCGATCTGGAAGCGCGAGCCTACATCAAATCCTTGTGCGACGAGGCGGGTTTCACATGGCGCGAGGACGCGTTGGGCACGCTGTTCGTGCGTATGGAAGGTTCTGACCAGCGTCTTCCGGCGGTGGCGACGGGTTCGCACGCGGACGCGATTCCGCACTCGGGGCGCTTTGACGGCACGGTCGGCGTGCTGGGCGGGCTCGAGGCGCTGCGGGCGTTGAAGCGCGCGGGTTTTGCGCCCACCCGATCACTGGAACTGATCATGTTCACCGCCGAGGAACCCACGCGCTTCGGCGTGGGCTGCCTGAGTTCTCGGGCGATGTCGGGCGCGTTCACGCCCGATCAGCTGCGCGCCCTGCGCGACGCCGAAGGCCTCGATCCCGAGACGGTGCGCGCGGGTGCGGGCTTCACGGGCGCACTCGAGTCCGTCAGACTGGGCGCGGATCGTTACGCCGCTTTCGTGGAATTGCACATCGAGCAAGGCCCGATCCTCGAGCAGCAACACCTGCCCATCGGCATCGTGACCGCCATCGCCGCACCCGCCAGTTTCTTCGTGCGCCTGACCGGCGAGGGCGGCCACGCCGGGGCGCGCCTGATGCCCGGACGCCGCGACGCGCTTCTGGCCGCTGCCGAGATCGCGCTGGCGGTCGAGAAAGCCGCGCTGGACGCGGGCGCGATCGACGCCGTGGGCACGACCGGCATCCTCGAAATTCATCCCGGCGCGATCAACAGCATTCCCAGTCAAGCGACCCTGGGCATCGACGTGCGCGACATCGACGGCGCGAGGCGCGACGAGGCCGTCAATCGGGTGCAGGATGCCATCGAAGAAATCTGCGGCAGGCGCGAGATTGACTTCACGCTCGAGGTGATCAATTCCGACCCGCCCGCACTGAGCGACCCAACCGTGCTGGACGCGATCCGCGCCGCGTGCGACGACATGAACCTGCCGCGCCTCGAGATGGTCTCTCGGGCGTACCACGATTCGTTGTTCATGGCGCGCATCGCGCCTGTCGGCATGATTTTCATTCCGTGCCGCGCCGGGGTCAGCCACCGCCCCGACGAGTACGCCGCACCCGAGGACATCGCCCGTGGCATCGAAGTTCTGGCCCGCACGATGGCGAAACTCGCGAGCTGAACCGCGAGACCCTGGTTTGTGCCATCCCCTGCGAAGTAGAGGAGGTGGATCGAGTCATCCCGATGTTGGATGGCTCGAGACGGAGGGGTCGCGCCAGACTCCTCCGGCATCAGCCCAAGGCGGGCTGATGCCACCTCCCGTGTAAACGGGGGAGGACTGAAAAGTACCGTCCGGCACGTGTTCTCGAGAATGCGTCCGGGACGGTGTTCTTGAATCAACTTGCGTGAAAGTGGATTGCGCGCGTACCCTGGCAATCATGAAATCAGCAGCCGTGAACCCTGTCACCGTCGCCTTCCAGGGCGTGCCCGGCGCGTATGGCGAGATCGCCGCGCGCGAGGCCAGCCAGCACGCCGAACCGCGCGGCTACCGCACCTTCCACGAGGTCTTCGCCGCCGTGCGCGATGGCTCCGCCGACCTGGGCGTCGTGCCGGTGGAAAACTCGCTGGCGGGCGCAATCTACCAGAATTTTGATCTGCTCCTCGAGACGGACTTGCACGTCGCCCGAGAGATCGTGGTGCGCGTCTCGCACTGCCTGATGGCCCTGCCGGGCGTGAAACTTTCCGACGTGCGCGTGGTGCGCTCTCATCCGCAGGCGCTGGCGCAATGCGATGGCTTCATCGCGGAGCACAACCTCAAAGCCGTCGAAGCCTTCGACACGGCGGGCAGCGCGCAGGAACTCGTGGCTCGAGAAGCCCGCGACGAGGCCGTGATCGCGTCGCGCCGCGCCGCCGAACTGTACGGCCTCGAGATCTTGAAGGAAGCCATCGAGGACGAGGAGTTCAACTACACGCGCTTTTTCATGCTTTCCCGCGAGGAACCCGCGCGCACCGACCACACCTTCAAGACCAGCATCGTCTTCGCCGTGCGCCACAAGCCGGGTGCGCTGATCGATTCGCTCTCCACGCTCGCGGGATTGAACATGACCAAGATCGAATCCCGTCCGCGCCGCGACCGCGCCTGGAGTTACGTGTTCTATGTGGATTTCGAGGGTCACGCCAACGATCCCGTCGTCTCGCGGGCGCTGGTGAATTTGCTCCAGAAGGCGACCTTCGTGAAGGTGCTGGGGTCGTACCCGATCGACGTGGAATTGGGTTCGGCCTGAGCTTTCACGCTGTCATCCTGAAGAGTTCACGACGAAGGATCTCGAGGTGAGCGAGTCAGGCTGCACAACGGCGAAAGATCCTGAACAAAGTTCAGGATGACGAAAAAAGGATGCTCGAGTTTCCAGCGCGAACGCGAATCCTCGAGCTTCGCGTCTCGAGCCAAAAATCGAAGAACACCGTCCAGCACGCGGAATCTTGCGTATCAAACGACGCTGTCCAGGACGGTGTTCTCGCGCATCGCGTTTTGGGGAAGCGCGGGCTAGGATGCGGTCACACACTCAAGGTTCTCGAGGAGGCCGACGCATGAAGCTCGAGTTATTCAGCGACGAATGGGCGAAAACCGCCGCAGACGTGATTCGCAACAGCGCCGGGTACAAACAGGCCGCCAAAACCTGGGAAGGCGCGATGGTCTTCACGCTGCAATCCGACCCGAGCATCGGCGTGCCCGAAGCGCGCAGCGCGTATTTCGATTTGTGGCACGGCGAATGCCGCGACGGTCGCGCCGCCAGCCCGGACGACCTGGCGCACGCGCAGTACATCGTCAGCGCGGACGCGTACACCTGGCGTCAGGTGCTCGAGGGCAAGCTCGAGCCGATCCAGGGTTTGCTGCGCGGCAAGTTGAAGCTGGTCAAAGGCAACATGGCCGTGCTGGCGCGCTACGTGGCCGCCGCCAAGGAACTGGTGCATTGCGCCACGCAGGCGGAAACGGCCTTCCCCGGAGAACCGTGAAAGCCGTGACCTTCCAGGACATCGGTGTCATGACCGTGTCCGACGTGCCTGAACCCGAATTGCAGGACGACCAGGACGCGATCGTGCGCGTCACCAAGTGCGCGATCTGCGGTTCCGATTTGCATTTGCTGCACGGCGATATTCCGATGCTGCCCGGCGACACCTGCGGACACGAGTACACCGGCGTGATCGAAGCCGCTGCCCCCGGCGTGCGCGGCTTCCAGGTCGGTGATCGGGTGGTCGGCACCTTCCACACGGCCTGCGGGCGCTGCCGCGCCTGCCGTCGCGGCGAGTACCACCAGTGCGTCGCGGCGGGCGTGCTTGGGTACGGGCCGGTGTTCGGCAACCTGAACGGCACGCAGGCCGAATACGCGCGGATTCCCGTGGCCGACGTGAACCTGCGCGCCATCCCTGAAAGTGTTTCCGACGAGGCCGCGCTCTTCTGCGGCGACATCCTGACGACCGCCTACGGCGCGGTCAAGAACGCGCAGCTCGAGCCCGGTGAAACGGTCGCGGTGATCGGTTGCGGCCCGGTCGGGATCATGGCGGTGCAGAGCGCCTTCGCGCAGGGTGCGGGTCGCGTGATCGCGATCGACCTGGTGCCCGAACGCGTGGCGCTGGCGGAATCGCTCGGAGCCATCGGCGTCGATTCCAGGGAATCCAACCCCGTGCGCCGCGTGCTCGAGATCACCGACGGAGACGGCGCGGACGTGATCGTCGAAGCGGTCGGCGGCACGAAAACCATCCTGCTGGCGTTCGAGCTGGTGCGTCCCGGCGGGCGCATCAGCGCGGTCGGCGTCAGCACCACCGAAACCCTGGAATACCCCTTGCGCGACAGCCTCAACAAGGACGTGAGTTTCCGCGTCGGGCTGGCGAACATTCACCGCGACATCGACACCACGCTGAAACTCGTGGCGTCCGGCAGGATCGACCCGACCGTGGTGGTCAGCCACCGCATGAGCCTGCTGGACGCGGCTGAAGGCTACGCGCTTTTTGATCGACGCCAGGCCAGCAAGGTGATTCTCGAGCCCGGTGGTTGACGCGTCCCAGACGATGTCGACCGAACTCGAGCGGGTTGGGACTCCATCGAACATCCTTTCGTAAATCAGGAACACCGTCCAGGACAGTGAATTCTCGAGCATCAAGAATGCCGTGCTGGACGGTGTATTCTCGAGACGACAACCATCAAGTTCGACACAACGAAATACCAGGTTCGTGCCTGAAAACATCGTGCGACCACGGAGAATCATGCAAAAAATCGTCACGCTGTTTCAACGAAATTACGACGGGGATCGACTCGTGCGCAATGAAGTTGTGCCGGGAACTGAATGGGTTTTCACTGGTGAAGGACGTGCCACCGTCAAGCTGGATGGCACGTGCTGCCTCGTGCGAGACGGGAAGTTGTTCAAGCGGTACGAACTGAAGGCGGGCAAGGCTGCCCCTCAGGGTTTCGAGGC
>CAXTKV010000087.1:0-20088 GCA_964244895.1 uncultured Deinococcales bacterium | reverse complement strand
CACGCTCCTGGCGACCTCGCAGGGCGGCAACGCCCCGGACAGCGCCTTCTTTATCAACCAGCGCTTTCTGGGCATCCCCGTGCCCGCCGTTCTGATGTTCGCCGTCGCGTTCCTGATCGGCGGAATCCTGCGCTACAGCCCGTTCGGTCGGCACGTCTACGCCATCGGCGGCAACCCCATCGCGGCGCGACTCTCGGGCGTGCGCGTGGACCTGACGAAAGTCATCGTGTTCACCCTCTGCGGCGCGTTGACCGCGCTGGCCGCGATCATCCACGCCATCCAACTGAACCAGGGTGCGCCGAACGACGGCAACGCCTACGAACTGAACGCCATCGCCGCCGTCGTGATCGGCGGCACCAGCCTGCAAGGCGGGATCGGCAGCATCGCCGGATCGGTGGCCGGCGCGTGGATGCTGGGCATGATTGACAACGCCCTTAACCTCAACAACGTTCAGGCGGACGTGCAACTGCTGATCAAAGGCGGTCTGATCGTGGCCGCTGTCGCTCTTCAGAGACTTCAGCGCCGCGCCTGAACCAACCACGCCAAAACCGACCACGACGGACTTCAATTTTGAAGGAGGTGATATCAGCAGCAGAGGGCGCGCTCGAGTTACCGAACTGTGCTACCAGGAATGCAACCGAGCAACGCCTCCGCCGCCATTCAGACCACCACGCGATCTGTAACCAGGGTATCACACGTCCATCAGCCCATCATTCAGAGGGGGATTCCATGCGACACACCACGAAAGTTCTTCTGGCGGCTTGCGCCGCTGCCGCCGTCGGCGCGCTGTCCATTCAACACAGCAGCGCCCAGAGCAAACAGTACCTGATCGGCTTCTCGCAGCTCGCGTTCGACGATCCGTGGCGCGTGGCCTTCAACAACCAGATGACCAAGGCCGCCGCGAAGTACAAGGAATTCAAGCTCGTGACCGTCAACGCGCAGCGCGACAGCGCCAAGCAAGTCGCGGACGTGGAAAACCTGTTGCAGCAGAAGGTCGACCTGTTGATCATCTCGCCCAATGAAGCTGCGCCACTGACCGCCGTGGTCAAGAAGGTTTACGACGCGGGTATCCCCGTGATCGTGCTGGATCGCGCCGTGCTGGGCGATGCCTACACGATGTTCATCGGCGCGGACAACAAGTTCATCGGCACGAAAGCGGGCGCCTACGTCGCCAAGTGGTGCGCGGATAAGAAGATCAGCCCATGCAACGTGCTCGAGGTCTCGGGCCTGTCCGGTTCGACCCCCGCCCAAGAGCGCGGCAGCGGCTTCCGCGACGGCATCAAGGCCAACCCGAACGTCAAGATCGCGGCCAGCGTGACCAGCGAATGGCAGAAGGCCAAGGCCCTGCCCGCCGCCGCCGCCGCGTTCCAGGCGAACAACAAGTTCAACGTCGTGTACGGTCACAACGACGACTCGACCGAAGGCGCGTACATCGCCGCGCAGAACGCTAACCTGGACGTGAAGAAGATGCTCTTCCTGGGGATTGACGGCCTGCCCGACAAGAACGGTTCGATCGTCAGCATCCTCCAGGGTCGTCTGGGCGCTTCGTTCGTGTACCCGAACGGCGCAGCGGAAGCGATGGATTGGGCCTACAAGATTCTCGTCAAGGGCGACAAGACCGCCCCGAAGAAGGTCACGCTCGGCACGGACGAGATCACGCCCGAGAACGCCAAGCAAGCCTGCGAGAAGTACGACTGCGAAAACAAGTAAGCGCTCGCTTGAGCTGAATCTTGTCAGGTGTCACGGTCACCCCGGCCTGCTGCACCCGAGGCCGGGGTGAATTGAGAAACACCGTCCTAGACGCATGAGCTGACACTGGAACACTCGTGTGTAGGACGGTGTCCCCGAGCGGCGCAGATCCTCGGAGGCTCGCTTTATCCAGGACTCTCGAGCATCCAGATCCGAGGCGTTCGTGACGCGCGCTCTGGCCCAGCCGCTGATGCCAGCGTCCGACCATCTCTTTTGACTGCGAACGCCGAGCAGGAGGCCAACGTGCGTCCAGATTGCTTCGACCGCGACCCAACTCATCTCGAAGGTCATTCATGAACATCGCCATTCTCGGGGAAGCCCTGATCGATTTCAAAAGTCGGGGCGACCTGAACTTCAAAGGGTTCATCGGCGGCGCGCACCTGAACGTCGCGACCGCCGCCGCCCGCCTGGGACAGCGCGCCGCTTTCATGGGGCACGTCTCGAGCGACGCCTTCGGAACGCGCCTGCTCGAGCACCTGCACACCAACTGCGTGGACACCCGCTTCGTCGAAATCAGCGACGCGCCGACCGCGCTGGCCTTCGTTCAGGAAACCGACGGGAACGTTCACTTCACCTTCGTCGGCAACGGCGCGGCCACCACCCGCTACGACCCGCAGCCGCGCCCGGTCCTGCCCGACACGGTTCGGTTCATTCAGTTCGGTTCGATCAGCTTGCTGGAAAACCCGACCGCCAGAACCATCACGGACATCGTGTCCATGCACCGCGCCAGTCCCAAGCACATGGTCACGATCGTGTTCGATCCGAACTGCCGTCCTGCCCTGATTCCAGACCGCGAGGCGTACCGCTTGGCCATGCGCGAGTGGTTGGCGCTGGCCGATCTGGTCAAGGTCTCGGATCAGGATTTAAGTTGGCTCGAGCCCGAGCGCCCCACCGACGACGTGGCTCGCGAATGGTTGAGGCTCGGGCCTCGAGCGGTGATCGTCACTCGAGGTCAGCACGGTAGCGTCCTGCACCGCGCCGGAAGACCAGAACTCCTGGTCGAAGCGCCGAACGTCAGCGTCTGCGACACCGTAGGCGCGGGCGATACGTTCACTGCCGCGCTGATGGTCAAGCTGCTGGATTTTGGGCACGAGATTCCAGCCCAGCTCAGCATGCACAGAGACGAAGTGTTTCTCGAAGCCATGCGGTTCGCTACCCAAGCTGCCGCGATCAATTGCACCCGTGAGGGTTGCGACCCGCCAACGCGCGCCAAAGTTGTCGGGGTCGTTTCTACCTGAAAGTCCGAGTCATTTTGCTGATGTGCCGCCCGGCGTGCAGGTCGGGCGGAACGCTTTTATTTGGGTTGCCTCGAAAAAAGTTCAGTGTTCTTTCCCCGCGTCGCCCAACGCGTTGGGTTCACGGGTTAACTTAAACACCGTCTAGCACGATGTTTTCTCGTTCTCGAGAAACCGCGTCCCGGACGGTGTTCCCGTACATCCAGAGCGTGAACGCCCCGAGATTCACGGTACTTTTTGTGATTGCGCTCGAGGCCAGTGGTGTCCGCAAACGTGCCGTATTCCAAGCTTGATGCGTGCCGCACCAGATTCAAGCTCCATGTGCGTTTTTGCCATTTGGGGGATGTTTGGGATGTCAGGGTGATCGTGTTGAGAGCCTAGCTCTTGATGGTTCCTTGAAAATCAAGACCGTTGCAAAACGATTTCTTATTTTTATGGAATCTGCTCACCTATTTGGTATTTCAAGCATGAACGTTGATTTTCTTGCCGCCCGTCACCGGGTGACAATTCCGCGTCGAATTCGATTGCGAGGACTTCTTCAGCAATGTGAGTACATTGCTCAGAATTCCGCAATCGTCGAAGGTTGTGAGGCGTACTGGTTATTCGTGTCACTTGTGACATGGATGAAAGCGCCAAGAATGTGCCCGATCTTCCAGCCTCTCTCGGAGATTTTTTCGGGTGCACTTATACTTTCACTTCTGTTCGATTTCGACGAGACTACTTTGTTGACTGAAACGTTTGAGCACCGGTTCGATTTAATCGAGCAGTTGTTTAACGTTCTAGTTGCACGACCTGCTTTGGTTCCGGGAGGAAAAGTAGATAACCTTAACATCTACTCACAGATTGCCCAGACTCTCGGCTTGCCCGTAGAGGCTGTGATCTTTCTTCATACATTGGAGTGGGATCAACGCATGAGCTTCCGTCCTGGGGTCGTCGAGTATATTCGCCAAGAGAAACAGCTTGGCCGAATCCAAATTGTGTCTTCGAGCTACCCAGAAGTTTTGGCTGCCCGACTTTACAGTCAGGGACACGAGGTTAAGTGGGATGGTCAACTTGAGTTCCCGTACTGGGTTCTTCCAGAAGGTGACGTTCAGATCGTTGGGCGTTTTGGAAACGCAGATTGGGCTAAACCCAATCCTGCAATTCCGAACCGCGCTATCGGTCTGAGCAGTCTTCCGGTTGATCGTCAAGTCAGCTTCGAGGACTCGATGTCTGGGGTCAACGGCGCACGTAACGCGAACGTTCCTCTGCGCATCGGCGTAGGAGAACGCGAGCTTGAAGGTGTCCAATGCAAAGTCGAAGACTTTATCGGGTTTACCCCCGAAAGTTTAGACGCGCTCTGGAACCGTTACGTCGGCTAGAACGGTCTTGAATTGAGGAGGAAGAGAGTAAGTGACTTTGTCACTTGCTCTCTTTTTTTGTCCACTTTTGAACTGTTGAACCTGGCCTGCACATTGAACGAACGCGGCACAAGCTCGAGACGCATCTCGAGCTTGGTTCAATCCGCTGTGATGATCAGCCTTTGACGCTGCCCGCCGTCAACCCGGAAAGCAATCCTTTTTGCAATAAGAATCCGATGATCACGGGTGGTAACGCGGCCAGCACGCCCGCTGTGCAGATCAGTCCGTAGTCCACGGCGCGGCCCGCTGCAAAATCTGCGATGGCGACGGGGATGGTTTTGGCGTTGATGTTGTTGGTGAAGATCAGCGCGTAAAAGAATTCGTCCCAGCCCATCAGGATCGCCCAGACCGCCGCCGTGGTCAGCCCCGGCAGCGCGAGCGGCAGGGTCACGCGCAGCAGCACGCCCCAGCGCGAGAGGCCGTCGAGTTGCGCGGCTTCCTCGATTTCAAGGGGCACGCCATCGAAGTTGGTTTTCAGCAGCCAGGTCGTGAACGGCGTCAGGATCGTGCAGTAGACCAGCACCAATCCCAGGGTCGTGTTGAGTAACTTCAGGCTGGCCAGGATCGCGTAAAGCGGCAAGATCAGCGCCACCGGCGGAATCATGTACGTGCCCAGCACGACGTAGAGCAGGTTGGATCGCCGCCCCGTGAACCTCGAGAAGCTGTACCCGGCGGGGATGGAGGCCAGAAGCGAAATCGCGACGCTGCCGAGTACGGTCGCGAGGCTGTTCCTGAGGGCGTACAAGAAGCCCGCGAACGGACCGTTCGGATCGCTGGAGAGCAGCACCGCGTACCTCGATAGGTCGAATTTCTGCGGGAGCCATTTGAGCGGTAGCGTCGTCAGGTCGTTGGTGCTCGAGACGCTCGAGATCAACAGCCACACCACGGGCGCGAGCGTCGTCAGCACGAACAGCGCGATGCCGACGTAAATCAGGCCGCTTTCCAGGGTTTTCCGGGTTCGGGCGTTCACCTGCGCTCCTGGCGTTGCAGCAAGCGCAGGTAGGTCACGATCAGGATCGCGCTCAGGCACACGACCAGATACGCGTAGGCCGCCCCGGAACCTGCGCGCAAGAACCGGAAGCCCTCGTCGTAGACGCTGAAACTGAGGGTTTTCGTGGCGTCCGCCGGGCCGCCGCGCGTCATGACGTAAACGATGTCGAAGACCTTGACGCACTCGATCGTGCGCAACACGATGGCGACGCTCAAGCTGGGCAGGATGCCGGGCCAGGTGACGCGCCAGAAGCGCATCCAGATGCCCGCACCGTCCACCTGGGCGGCTTCGTAGAGTTCCTTGGGCACGAGTTGCAGGGCCGCCAGCACCACCAACGAAACCAGCGGGTAGTTCTTCCAGACATCGGCCAGGATCACCATGTTCATGGCGATGTTCGGCTCGCCGAGCCAGGACTGGTAGGCGGGAATGGCGTGCAATTGCGTCAGCAAGGCGTTCAGCGCGCCAAATTCCGGGTTGTAAATCCAGCGCCACATGATCGCGCTGACCACCGTGGGCAGCGCGAGCGGCACGACCAGCAGCACGCGCACCCAGGCCCGACCGCGAAACGATTGGTTCAAGAGCAAGCCGACGAGCACGCCGAGCGTCAACTCGAGGCTGATGTTGACGATCACAAAATAGGCGGTGCGACCCGCCGCGGCCTGGAAATCCGGGTTGGTTAACGCCCTGGCGTAATTGGTCAGGCCGACGAAGTTCGGTGCGACGCGAAACGCGGTCAGGCGCGCGTCGGTGAAGCTCAAGAGGAGCGTCCGCACGAGCGGGTAGCCGATTGCGCCCAGCACGATCACCAGGACGGGCGCGAGCATCAGCCAGGCGGTCGCGTTGTCACGTCGCTGCGTCACGTGGCTCCTCGAACATCGCGTCGAACCTTTGATTTCCCAAGAACACCGTCCAGGACGGTGTTCTTGGGGGTTGTTCCAGACGGTGTTTGTCGCGTCACTTCAATGCGGTGATCTGCTTGGCCGCGTCTTCGAGGGCGGCCTTCGGACTGGCCTTACCGAGGATCGCGGTCTGCAAGGCTTTTTGCAGGATCGTGCTGATTTCCTGGTATTTCACGACCGCCGGGCGGGGGTACATCGCGCCGATGCTGACGTTGGCGGCCTTGATGATCGATTCCTGGCCCTTGGTGACGGCGGGGCTGGTGTAGGACGCCTTCCAGATCGGCAGGGAAAGCTTCGCGTACTTTTCCTGGACGGGCTTGCTGGTCAGGAACGTCACGTACTTCCAGGCTTCCTCGAGGTGCTGGCTGCCGGAGGTCACGCCCAAGCCCATCGAGCCGTTGACGGAGCCAACCTTCGTGCCGTCACCGCGCGGTCCGGGCGCGATCCCGACCTTGCCGACGATCTTCGATTCTTTTTTATCCTGGGCGAGGTTGTACATGTACGTCCAGTTCAAGGCGAAGGCCGCCTGACCGCTCGAGAACACGCGCCTGACATCCTCTTCTAAATATTCTTTGCTGTTCGGATTGGAAATCCCCTTCTTGACCGAATCGACCATCCACTCGAGCGCTTTGAGGCCGCCGCCCGTCTGGAAGGCGGGTGCGCCGTTCGCGTCCAGAAACTTGCCGCCGAAGGCGCTCAGGTAGACCGTGTAGTCCGCCATCAGCGCTTCCGCCTGGGCCCAGCTCGAGACCAGCGGGTACTTGACGAGCCCTTTTTTCTTGATGATCTCGGATTGCGCCATCAACTCCTGGAAGGTCGTCGGTGGGGCCTTGATACCGGCTTTTTTGAGGATCTCGGTGTTGTAAAAAAGGTACTTCGTGTCCAGAATCCACGGCAGCCCGTAGTACTTGCCGTCGTACTGCACGGTCGTCCAAGCGCCATCGAAGATTTTGGTGATGTCGGATTTGTTGATGCGGCTCGAGACATCGACCAGAAAGCCGTTGGTGGCGTACTCGGGCGGCCAGACCGCGTCGAAGAGCACGACATCGTAGCCGTTCGAGGCTTGCGCCGCGATGGTCTTGTCGCGCAGGGCCTCGTAGGGCACGAACTCGAGGTTGACCTTGACGCCGGGATTGGCCTTCTCAAAATCGGCGGTCATGGATTTCACGTCGTCCTCGCTGTACGAGGCTTGCTTCATGAAGAGCGCGTTCAGCGTGACGGGTTCCTGACCCCTGGACACGCCAAAGAGCGCGAGTCCAGCTCCGGTCAGCAGTGCGGCGAGTGCGATGCGTGCAGCCTGTTTCATACGAACCTCCCGAGCCACAGGGCTCTTTTCGGACGGGTAAAACCAGTCGATCGACCGCTTCATCTCGAGCCTCGGGTAAAAGTGGGCGGTTCGAGCGGGTGTTGGTGGATCAACCAGTCGCGCGCCAGACGGCTGGCCTCGAGCATCGCGCCCAGAACGGGGCCGCGATCACCGAACAGGCTTTTTTCGATGCGGATCGGCGAGGGCACCAGTTCGCGCAAGGACGGTTCGAGTTCGAGCGCCGCCGCGCCGCTCGAGCCCTGATGCACCAAAATCAGGCTCAGGTCGAGCGCGACCGCCAGACCGCCGACGAGTTGCGCCAGCGCCGTCTCTCGGGCGGGCAACGGCAGTTCCTCGAGCAGCACGAGCTTGCCCTTGTAAGGCCAGCGCATCAGCGCGATCTCGCCCGCTCGCCCGTGTTCGCCGCGATAGGCGCGCGCGCCCAGGAACAGACCCAGCCCGACGCCCGTCTCGCGTTCGGTCAGCAGCGCGAAGCTGTGCGTATTGGCGGCCACGCCGCGCTCGAATTCCGCCAGCGCGGCCAGTTTGGCGTCGTTCTCGAGAAACAGGCTCAGGTCGCGCTGGACGCACCAATCGCCGATGGCCCGGGCATCGAATTCGTGAAAGTTGGTCGGCTCGAGCGGCAGGTTGTCCGCACCCACCGGTGCGGGAACGGCGATCGCGACCTGGCGCAATGGTCCGTGTAGGGCTTCCTCGAGCGCGATCTCGAGCAACTCGATGATGGTCTGGTTGACGCGTTTGCGCGATCTGAACAATTTTTGTCGTTCGCATATTTCCAGGCCGCACAGGTCGCTCAGCGCGACCCGAATGGTTCCTGGTTGCACGTCCAGTCCGATGACCGTCCCGGCTTTCGGATGAAGCTCGACCAGTCCGGCGGGGCGTCCCGTAGCGCCTTCCGTGCGTCCCGATTCGACCAACCAGCCTTCCTCGAGCAGATCACTGACGATGCTGGCGACGGTCACCTTGGAGAGCTCAATCGATTTTGCGATCTCGGATCGTGAGGTCACGCCGCGCTCGAAGATCTGCTCCAGGAGCCGCGAGCGGTTGATCAGGCGCAGGTTGCGGGGTTCGCTCACGGTTCACCGAGAAGATTGTTAAGAAGCTTATTTAACTAAAACAGATCATGCGTATTTGGCTTCGCTTTGTCAAGACTCGGCCCGAGTCAGAGCGAATGGCGCCGCTCGCGAGTCGAAAAGCCTCCCGGCACAGACCTTACCCAGTGCGTTTTGGGTAGCTCGAGCGCCCGAACCGCTGGGTTCGAGATCCGCATCCCCCGGCGAAGACCGCGCAGGACAGCATCCTTGAACCTCAAGAAAACGCGTGCAGAACGGTTCCGGGACGAGTGTTCGGATTTCAGAACGTCGCCATCAACCCCAGACCCACGCCGAAACCCGACGGCCCTTCCCAGACCGGTTGCGCGCGGTAAAAACCGGTCAGGTTGACCGCGATGCCCGGCAGGAAAAAGTACAGGCCCTGCACGGACGCCTCGCCGGTGACAGCCTTCTGGAAACGAAAATCGGCGCTCAAAAGCACCGCAAACGGCGGGATCAACCACGTCCCGTTGGCCGTGAAACGCCCGATCATCGCGAGCGGTGAAAAGTTGATCTGACCGATGGCCTCGAGATTGAAGGCGTCCAGGCTCAGGTTCGCCGCCAGTTGCCCATCGAGCCGCGCGTACCACAACCCGGTCTTGGGATCGAGTTCGGCGCGAACCCCGCCGCGCAGGTTGACGCGGCCCGCACCGCCCGCGTAACCGACGCCCAGATCGAGCGCGTGGATCGCCTGAGCGCCCGCCTGCCCGTCGTAACTGAGGCTGAATTGCAAACCATCGCCGGTCGAGATGCTGCCGCCCCAGGTCACGAAGGCTTCGCTGCTGCGCCCAATTTTCAGGCTGATGGTGAACGGATCGAAGCGGCTGGTGTCGTAAAAGAGTTCTTCGGCATCACCGGGCGCGGTCGTCAGGGTCAAGCGCAACCCGAGCGTATCCAACGGTGTGATCTCGTAGCTGCCCTCGAGCGACCCCTTGAGCGCGAAACGCTGATCCTTGATGGTGTACCCCAACCCCACGCCCAGCCCGATGGGTTTGAAGGCGGTGGTTCTGACCCAGCTCTGCAGGTCGTGCTCGAGCCCCAGATTGGTCGGAATCAAACTGTTGGCCAGCGAATACCCCAGGCTCCAGTTCCAGTCCTGAACGATGTCGCCCTCTGCGTCTGCCTGACCGGATTGCAGGCTGTAACCGGCAGCTGGGCTGGTGTCCGTATCGAGCGAGTACGCCAGCGTCAGACCGCGAAAAATTGCGACCGGATCGTCGCTCGGATTCTTGTACGCGCCGATGGCGTTCAGCTCGAGCG
Organism: uncultured Deinococcales bacterium; assembly: GCA_964244895.1. Classification (GTDB taxonomy): domain Bacteria; phylum Deinococcota; class Deinococci; order Deinococcales; family JAAFIG01; genus CAXTKV01. Next base: position 10,136 of record CAXTKV010000087.1, on the reverse strand, counting down.
CGCGGGCGTTCAATTCCTCGCCGGGTTCGTTGCGAAACGTCAAGCCAAAAAATGCGGCTTCAGCCGAGAACTGCGCCTGGACGCGCTGCCGAACGAACGTCAGGTTGGTCAAGCGCAGATCGAAAATGCCCAGATCCGCGACCGGCAAGCGCACCGCCGCGTCGAGCGCGGGGGCGGCGCTGAACTGCCCACCTTCGGGTGGGAACAGACCGCGAATCTCAAAGAAATTGCCATCCTGTGCGCGCGCTAGAGGGCCAGAGCAGATCAATACGGTGACCGTCAGCCACCAGATTCGAGGGTGTTTCACGAACACCTCCTGGCTTCGAGTAGATCACGGCGCGGTGATGGGCTGGCGCGCTGCCGCACGCCCGAGCGGGGTTTCGCGTTGTGTTGAGATTTGAGAACACCGTCCAGCACGCGACTTTATTGTTGCGTGCTGGATGGTGTTGTTGGTTCGTAAGCCCGTAAAAACCCGCCCGATCTCGAGACGGACGCCCGAAGCGAAGCAAGGGCGGGCTCGAGCAGATTTCGTGATCTTTCACCGCGCGAAGCGTTCATCCCGTGACATCCTGAACGCAGCCCGTCGGTACGTCTTCCCCGGCGGTACCTCGGGCGATCCCAGGCCACTTGAACGGACCTGGGGAAACGCGATCTCCTGCCAGGTCGCGTCACCGAAGGGCCAGATGCGCCCAGAGGTCGTGCTCGAGCGACGTGCGTGTTGTTCGAGCACAATTGAAACCCCAGAGCATTCTGGGGTTTCATGCTCGGGTTTCGCGCCGGAGCCGAAACGTTCCGCCCTCCGCGCCCACGCTCGAGAAGAACGGTTTGGGCCTCCGCTCGAGCAGTACCTCGAGCCTACGTCGGGCTCAAGACAGAATGTGCGCCGATGCTTTTTGAAGCCCTCGAGAAAACAATTCAGGCCATCCTGGATTTCTCGGGATCAGTCATTGATCGCCGATTTCGGCTCGATCGAGGCCAGCAAACCGTTCTCGGAGGCCAAGCGCACCGCCTCGGCGCGCGTGTGACACAAGAGCTTTCGGAAGATCGATTCCACGTGGAAGCGCACCGTGCTGGGTGAAACGCCGAGCATCAGCGCGATCTTTTTCGTGGTTTCACCGGTCGCCACGTACTGCAACACCTCGAGTTCTCTGGGGCTCAGTTCGACGTGACGAAGCCTGAGTTCCTTCGGTGATGCGCTGAGGGCGGGCGCCTGTTCGAGCGCCGAAACCCAGACGCGTTCGACATCCAGCAAGCTCAGTTGAGCCCCTTCTCGCATCGCGTCCTGAAACACCGCTGCGCTCACCTGAACGCGCAGAGCCTCGAGCCGCGCATCGCGCTCCGCGAATCGGGCCGGCTCGAGCCGAAGACCGCAAACCTCGATCTGTGCGGTGCAGCAGGCGTGCAATCGCAACGCCAGCTCCGGCAAATTCTGTTTCGTGGCGACCAGCGCCAAGTGTTCGAGGATCAGCACCAAGTGCGGCGTGTCCTGCCAGGATCGGGCCAGTTCCAGCCCCTCGAGCAGCAGCTTGGCCGCCTGAATCGGATCGTCCAACCGCGCTCGCAACCAGCCCAGATCGCAAAGAATCGAAATGGCCGCGTACCAGTCGCTTTGTTTGCGGGCCACCTGCAAACTTTCGTTCAACAAGGCGGCGGCCCGCTCGAACGAGCCGCTTTGCAAATGAATGCTGGCCAGACCGATCAGCGCCCTGATGTGCGGCGTGTCGTACCGTGGACTGCGATTCAGGTCGAGCGCCCGTTCGAAAATCTGTGCGGCGCGATCAAACGCCCCGCGATACCAGGCTGCCCTGGCCAACGAAGTCAGCCCCTTGAAACTTTCCTGCGCGCGCTCGAGCAACAACCAGATCGAGGCGGCTTCCTCGGCGAAGGCCGCAGCGCTCTCGATGTTGCCCGCGATCACCGCCAGGTCTTCGAGGCTATTCAGCAGTTGCGCTCGCACGGCGCTCGGCTCCGGCGCGTGCTCGAGCGCCCGCATCAACCAATCCCGTCCCTGGTTGGAATCGCCCCGGATCGTCCAGTACACACCGAGCGCCAGGCACAACCGCACGCCGAGTTGCGCGTCGCCCTGAAAGCACCAGCTCAGGGTCGTCTGCAAGTTGCGCGCTTCGTGATCGAGCCGTTCCAGCCAGACCTGCCCTTCGGCGCCGTGCAGGTGAAGGCTGGCTTTTTCGGTAAAGCCAACGAAGAACTTCGCGTGGAGCGCCTGAGCTGCGTCGAGTTCACCCATCCGGAAAAGTTGCTCGAGCGCGAAAGCCCTCAGGGTTTCAGGAATGCAAAAACGCATTTCGGCACCCGATCGGTTCGGTTCGATCAGGTGCCGATCCACCAGCCGAACCAGCGCCTCGAGCGTGTCGGGGCGTTCTTCGCAGGTCAGCGCCTCGATCACCTCGAGCCCGAAATCATCGGTCAGAATGCCGAGCTGACGAAACAAGAAACGATCCGGCGCATCCAGGAGCTCGTAGCTCCAGCGGGCTGAAGCCATCAACGAACGCTGCCGAGCGGGCCTGTCCCGGTCCCGGCTGATGGGCAAGTCCTGGTGTTCGTGCAAATGCCGCAACAGCGATCCCGGAGACATCGTATCCAAGTGCGCCGCCGCGAGTTCCAACGCGAGCGGCAAACCGTCCAGCGCCCGGCACAACTGCGCGACCGCCATCGTGTTCTGCGCGGTCAACTTGAAATCGGATCGGATGGCGCGCGCCCGGCAAACCAGCAATTCGACCGCCAGAGCGCTCGAGATGGCCTCTGGATCGGATGTTTCGTCGGGCAAGCCCAGCGCCTTGAGCGGGTAGCGTTGCTCGCCTCTGATCATCAACGGTTGACGGCTCGTGGCCACGATCTTCAAACTCGGGGCGTCCGCCAGCAACCCCGCCACTTCCCGGCTCACGTTCGGAATCTGCTCGAGGTTGTCCAGCACCAGCAGAATCTCTCTGGATCGCAGGAAATTCGACAAGCCCTGGCGCACCTGATCTTCGCGCAACTGCAGCCGCATTGCGCCTGTGAGCGCGGTTAGTGCGTGTTCGACATCGTTGATCGCGCTCAAGTCCACGAACCAGACGCCATCCTTGAAGGCTGCCCCGATCGTCTGCACGAACTCGAGCGCCAGACGCGTCTTACCGACCCCGCCGGGGCCAACAACCGTGATCAAGCGCGTCGTCTCGCCAAACAAGTTCCGCATGGTTTGCAACTCGAGCGTCCGACCAATAAATGGATCGGGCGGAGCCATCGGAAGGCTGAAATGCGGACGATCAACGATCACGCTGCTCCTGACTTCCGGTAGATGTTCGAGCCTCAAACCATGCCGAAACGACTGTATCTCGTGCGCTGAACCGTGAATTTCGGAGGCTTCGCGGTTGGCCAGTTGGTTGTTTGAACTTTGACGGGCGAGATGTCGATCAGGTTTCTGAGCCGCAGGTCGATCAGTTCGCCGCATTATTTATCCTTCGATGATTATCAACATGTGAAGAACGCCATGAGTCTCTGGGGCAGATGAGCAAAGATGACCGATTGACCAGAAACCAATCCGTGTTGGACGCGAAAAATAGTTTCGGGAGACTTCTTGATCGCGTTCCACCGGATCACCTTAAACTCGCTCCGGTCACTTGCCAGTAACGAGGGCTGACGCCCTGCGCGATGATCCCGCCCGCCAGAGCCGTTCAAAACGCTGGCCTGGATGTTTTCTGAACGCACGGATTCTCACCACGAATGACCCGCCACCGGGTGCAGCGGTGGCGGGCTTTGGAGGAGAGACCGGCCCGAGCCATCTGACCGGTGAATGCAATCTAACGCGTGTACATCGGTCGATATGCGTGTCAACGCACGCCCGGACAGTTATTCCCTCAAGCCCCGTTTCTCGAGAGTTCGATGCCGCCGACACGATGTGCGCTTCTGCCTTGATGGGCACGCTGGATCGTTAGGATCGCGGGAACGGCGGAAAGCCTCGCTTTTCGTTGCCGCGTTTCTTGAGAACCAACCCGTGTTCATTTCAGTGATCGCAAGATCATTGAAGCGTTCCGATGTGTTTTCTTGGAACGAATCTAAGTTGTTTATCGAGATATTTTTATGTTGGTCATCTATCTTCTGATCGCACTGCTCATCGTTTGTTCAGTCTTGGCCGGAAAGCAGCTGAATTTGACAGCTTTGCGAGGTGAGAACATTCATCTCAGGCGTCAAATGAGCGCTGCTCAGCTTGAGATTGAACAGCTTCAACTCGAGGTTGCGCAAGACCCCTTAACCGGGATGCTCAACCGCCGAGGACTCGAGCAAGCGCTCGGGCGTGAGATTTTAAGATCTGAGCGTGAAAGGCTCGCAATAGCCTGGATCGTTTTCGATTTGGATCACTTCAAAGTCGTGAACGACACCTGGGGGCACTCACGCGGCGATCTGGTTCTTCTCGCGGTTGCTCAAACTTCAAATACGCTCTTTCGGGGTTCCGATGTGGTGGCGCGCACCGGCGGCGAAGAGTTCACTGCTCTTCTCGTGGTGCAGCCAGATGCTCAAGCTGCGGTAACGCAACGCTGCGAGCAACTTCGGGTGGCCGCTTCAGAAAACATTTTCTGGAGCACCGGAATTCACGTCACCGTCAGCATTGGCTGGAGTTTCTCGTCTGCTGAACAAGCGGACAAGAACCTCTACCGCGCCAAAGCGGAAGGGCGCAACTGCGTCCGGGGTGATGACACGGGTTCGGACTCCTAGAATGCGCTGAAGTCGAAGTGCGAGGTCTCACCTCGCGCTTCGGCTTCTTTTTGAATGCAGTCAGCTCTTATGGTTCGATGAATCCCTTGCGTCCCTCGAAAATACTGATTCCCACGAATACCGTCCAGGGCGCAATATTTGAGACTCGAGAAACACCGTGCATCACGGTGCCATGAAAAACCTCGAGAACAAAGAGTAAGGACTCAGTGTTCTCGAGGGTCTTGGCAGACTATCGGCTGCGAAGCAGTTTCAAGGCGTTGTCAAGCGAGACTGTAGGTACAGCACTTAGCATTTTGACAAGAGCATCCTGAGTTTCCTCGCCACGATCAATCAGACTGAGCAGTCGTTGGACATCCTCACCCTGATTAAGGGGATCGAAAACGCACAAAAGGAGAGCATCTGCGATGCTTTCTTTCCGCAACCGCTTAGCTCGGAAAGCCTCGCAGACTGCATTCAAGAGAACAGAAGTTTCAGGTTGCATTGTTTAAATTCTCCGAATAACAACAAAAACAGTGTCTGTGCTGCAAACATCCTCGAGACCCACGAATGGGTTCGCAAGCCGAAGCTGTCAAGGAACGCAGCGGCAAAGCCACTGAGTTCAATATAGTTGAAAGTGGCGTTGAAGGCGCTGACACCGCACGCAGTCCGCAGTCAAAAGCTTAAAAACACCGTGCGGAACGCAAGGTTTGCTATCCAAAAAACGCTGTCTGGTACGGCATCCTTGAAAAGAAAAACCTCGAGAACAGAGAGTGAGGACTCAATGTTCTCGAGGGTCTTGGCAGACTATCGGCTGCGAAGAGCAGTTAACGCATTGTTGATTGCATCAACTGAACGACTCTTGAGAACAGTTACTAAAATGTCCGCAGATTTTTCATTTCGATTAATCAAATCAATTGCAGTGTTTATCCAATCAGCTACTGTATCTCTATCGCTCTTTCGAGCCAGAAAGGCCAGTGCGTTCAGGAGTTTTTCGGTTTCATTGTTTTCACGTGCATTCCGGAGCTCTGTAATACACGTATCTATCAAGTGTTCTGTTTCGGGTTGAATCATGATTTTGCTCACAAAAATAATAGAACGATTGCGCATAGCATTCTCAGAAACCAAGAATGGCTTCGCAGCTGAAGCTGTCAAGGAACTCGATGGCGAAGCCACCACCCAGATCTTATTCAAAAATGGCTATGAGCACTTTAAACACTTCACTAAATGCGCCACAAAAAGAAACGTGAACTGAGCAAAGCCCAATTCACGTTTCAGACCTACAAAGCCCTCAATTCCGTAAGGAGTGGATCGAGTGCGTCACCTAAGCGTTGACGCGCAGTATCCGTTTCCAGAGCGGCCTTGAGTTTTTGCAGGCCAATCGCGTTGACCAGTTCGTTCCAGAATGGAACCAGATTCCCTCTTCTGACGAGGAGGGCGAGATAGAAACTGATATGGGCTTGGGCTGCCTCTTCGTCGCTGTAGACGCCCAGACGCAGACCCTCGAGGATGAACTCGGAGGTCGTTTGTGCGTCGTGTTGAGGGCCGCTCAGGTAGAGCCGGAGCCTCGCGTCCCAATCCTGGAAAACCGGGGCGGGGTTTCCAAAATGGGTCGCCAGGACGATGGCTTGCGGAGTTCCAAGCTTCGAGGTGAGAAGCTTGAGGGCCATTTCCAGGTATTGGCTCTCGAGGGAGAGCAGGATGTTTGCTTGCTGCTGATATCTCAGGTGGGCAAGCCGTGCAATGAGGTTGCGCAATTTTCAATATTCTCGTCAACGACACGATGAATCTACATCGCGGTGTCGTTTCTGAGATGTAAGAAACGCTCTCTTTTTGGTTCCTGAACAGGGTTCCGCCGGGGTGCCACTTTTCAGGACACCGTCCAGCACGCCATTTTAGAATCTCGAGGAACACCGTGCTGGACGGTGCTCCTTGGAGCCAACGTTTTACCAACGACCGATCTGAAGACCGCCGGGATCACCGATGGACATCAGGTTGTCCACCGCGTTAGCCACGCTGGGATGCACGATGAATTTGCCTTTGGCGCGAATCTCGACGGCGGCATCGAAGACGGGTCTGGAGCGGCGCTTGCCGGAATCGATGTCGAAATCGCCCATCAAGGGGTGAAAGACGGGGTTCTCGAGGACATCCTGGAAAATCTTGCCGTGCGCGGTGGCGATCACGCCGACGCCGCGACGGGCGGCGGTCTGGATGACGGCCACGTCGCCGTGGTAGCCGATTTCGTCGCAGACGATGATTTCGGGGCCGTGGTTGGCGATGGCCTGCATGATCATCTTGGCTTGCTGGTCGGGAGAATTGACTTGCATGCGGCGCGCCGAACCCAGGCCGGGGTGAACCAGGCGCCCGTCGCCACCGATTTCGTTGGAGGTGTCGATCACGATGACTTTCGGCCCGGCTTTCTCGGCGCAGATGCGCACGATGTCGCGCAGCAAGGTGGTCTTGCCGACGCCCGGTGGCCCGATCAGCATGAATCCGCTCGAGGCTTCGATGTACTCGCGCAGGATTTCGGCCACGCCCAGCACCATGCGGGCCACGCGGATGGTCAGGCCGTCCAGGTAATCGTAACGGTCGCGTTTGGCGCTGATGCGGTGCAAGGTGCGGTCGATGCCGAGGCGGTTGTCGGCCCGGAACTGGCCCGCCCTGTCCACCACGTATTCCAGGTCGCGCTCTTCGATCTCGCGGTCAAAAAGCTTGTGGTGGCCGTCGAAACGCAAGGCCAAGGGCTTGCCGATGTCCATCGCGATTTCCTCGAGCGCGTCCTGGTGCGCTTCGGCGATCAGCCTGATCCAGCCGGGCAGCAGGCGCAAGAGTTGATCGAAGCCGTCGATCGGCGCGATTTCGGGAACGTGCGTCTGGGCGATTCCCTCGGCGGAATCCGTCTCGAGCGTTTCGGTGATTTCGCGCGGCAACGGGCGCTCAATTGCGTTTGATGGAGAAGTAGACATTCAGCACCGACCTCACGTAATTCTGGGTTTCCGGGAAGGGTGGTACGCCCCCGTAACGGCGCACGTTGTCGGGCCCGGCGTTGTACGCGGCCAGCGCCAGCGACCAGTCCTGAAAGGTGTCCCACTGGGCGCGCAGGTACTTGGCCGCGCCGTACAGGTTCTGCACGGGGTCGCGCGGATCGACTTTGAGCGTGCGGGCGGTGGCGGGCATCAGTTGACCCAGACCGATGGCTCCGGCGGGACTGACCGCGTCCGCGCAGTAGCGCGATTCGACCCAGATCAGCGCGGTCAGCAACTCCGGCTCGAGCCCGAAGCCTTTGGCGTAGTAGGCCGTCCAGTTGTTGAGGTTCTGGGGGATGTACCCGCAGGCGAAACTAGTCGCCTGCAGGCTGAGGCACGCCAGGATGACGCATAGAAGGCGCGTCCGGTTTGCGGGCGGCTGGTGCGTCCTGGCTGGGTTTTGGTTCATACGTTTCTCCTCCGCCAGGGTTGCCGCGCATCACGGTGATGGCGAGGAGCTGACGCATGGCGCTGATTTCTTTGGTGACGGCTTCCAGGCGTTCGTTGCTGGCGCGCAGGTTCGCGGCCATGCCCTGCACCAGCCACAGCATCGCGGCGGCCACCCAGGTCAGGATGCCGAGCGAGATCTCGCCGACCCGCAGCGATATTCCACCCAGGATGACCGTCAGGATCACCAGCACGGTCAGCAGGTTGAAGCGTCTGACGGAGGCGGCTTGGGCTTGGTTGGGTCTGATCATCGGTTGCATGGTTCACCTCTTGCTGGCTTCGTACTTGTAGGGCTTGGCGGTCTTCCAGACCTGGTTGAACCACGTCACGGTGCGGTTGTTGACTTCCGCGTCGGTCGCGGCCACGGTCGGGCGTTTCTCGAGCGGGTTCGGGCCGTCGAACAACAACGGGCCGCTGATCATGACGTTGCGGTCGATCAGAGCTTGACTGGAGGTCAAGCCTTGCACCAGCCGCACCTGAATCTTTTCCAGCAGGCTCAGGCCGCTCAGGTATCCGGCGGGTTCGTTGATCAGTCTGGCGTCGGCGATCACGAAGATCGCGATGCCGCGTTCCACGGCGGTTTTCCTGAGCGCCTCGGCGACATCCTTGGAGCGGATCGAGGGGGTCACGATCAGGATTTCCCTGGAAGCCGTGTAAAGGGCTGCACCGACTGCTTGTGGCGTGCCGAGTCGTTGCGCGGCCTGTTGCGCAGACACGCTGCCCAGCACCGCCAGCGCGGTCAGTCCGGCGAACCACCAGAGGCGCATCATTTGCCCGTGTAGATCCGTTTCGGGGTGGACGTGAATTGCTCGAGATCGGTTTTGTAATCGTGGCGGGTTCCGGCGACCAGCACCGCTTCGCCGTCCTTCAGCAATCCCGGCCCGTAAAAGGCGCGCGTGCCGATCAGCGCGAACGGCGCGATGGTCGTCTCGCCGGTGGCGATGAAGACGCTGTTGATCAGGCTGCCCTTGAATTTGCTGGCCACCAGGTCAATTTTGGAATCGGTGTTGCTCAGGCTTTCGCGTTGCACCAGTACGACCACGTTGGCCTTGCGCGAGTTGATCGAACTCAGCGCCGTGGCCACGGCAGCTGAGCTGATGTCCGCACCTTTCAGCAGGACTGAACCGTTGGCGCTCTTGATGCTCTCGAGAAATTCGGCCTGAGAAGCGGGCGAGAGGTCGTTCGTCTGAGGGCTGGCCGACGGCGCGCAGGCCATCAACGCGGCTGCACCCGCGAGCAAACTCGTTCGGACTATGGCAATCATGGCTTTCTGGCTCACCTCCTCTTGGTCTTGTCATGAGGAGATCACGTCAAGCGGTTGACTCGCGGTGTTTTCACACAAGAAATGGTTTGTGTTTCGAGGGTCGCGCGGCGGTTCGTTCGCGCGGTCGAATCGCGATCTGGTGCGTCTCGCACGGCTTCAATTCGAGCCGAACTGGGCGGTTGCTGAATCACCGCCGGGTTTCTCGAGGTCAAACGTACCGATCTTCAGTTCGTCCGACGGTCAGCTCCGGCGTTCAACCCGCCCGCAACCCGAGCAGCAATCCCGGCACGAACGCGCCTGCGAACGGAATGTTGTGCGCCAGCACGCCCAGCAAGGCTTTCCACGCGCCCTCGAGCCCCTCGCGTCTCAGGGCGGGGCTGGCGGCCTGTTCGATGCGCAACCAGTGGACTTCGACGAATCCCATGAAGGCCAGCACCTGAAGCGCGATGAACAACAGCCCGAAGATCACCAGCGCGGTGCGTCCGATTTTCTTCAGGGCGTAGCCGACTGCGAACCCGGCCAGCCCACCGAATGAGATTTGCCCGAGGTACGGCGCGATGGTGTCGAGCGGGTTTGAGGCCATTAATTTTGAGCATAGCAAGGCCACCGAACGCCTTTCCGGCTTACCGCACGTGCAACGCAACCTGCTTTAAGAACACCGTGCTGCACGATGTTCCTGGTTCGCGTCCCCGACGATATTCCGGGGATTTGCC
>CAXTKV010000086.1:0-20107 GCA_964244895.1 uncultured Deinococcales bacterium | reverse complement strand
GGCATCTCGAGGATGATCAGCAAGGTGCCAGAGGTGACGGTCTTCTTCTGGATCATCAAAGTCCTGGCCACCACCATCGGCGAGACCGCCGCCGACTTCCTGAACACCAATTTTCATCTGGGTCTGACCGGCACGACCCTGATCATGGGTGGCCTTTTGATCGCCGCGCTGATCGTGCAGTTCAGGTCGCGCAGGTACGTCCCCGTCGTGTACTGGGTCGCCATCGTGCTGATCAGCGTCGTCGGCACGCTGATCACGGACAACCTGGTGGACAACTTCGGGGTCAGCCTCCAGACGACCACGATCGTGTTCGCGGCGGCGCTCGCGGTGACGTTCGCGGTCTGGTATCAGAGCGAAAAAACGCTCTCGATTCACAGCATTTTCACGACCAGGCGCGAGGCGTTCTACTGGCTGGCCGTGCTGTTCACCTTCGCGCTGGGTACGGCGGCGGGTGATCTGGTGGCGGAAGGTCTGGATATCGGCTACTGGAAATCGGCGCTGCTGTTCGCTGGGGTCATCGCTCTGGTCGCCCTGGCGCACGTCTATGCGCGGTTGAACGCCATCGTGACCTTCTGGATTGCGTACATTCTGACGCGTCCCCTGGGGGCGTCCATCGGGGATTATTTGTCTCAGGATCGTGACGCGGGCGGTCTGGCGCTGGGCACGATGGCGACCAGCGCCATTTTCCTGGTGGCGATCCTGGCGGTGATCGTTTACTTGACCCTGACCCGGCGCGATCAGATCGAGATCCCGGAAACCGCCTGATCTCGAGGGAAACCGGGGCGCGAACCGAGCAGCGCAGGCCGAATGGTGCCGCGAACACCATCCAGAGCGCGAATCTCGAGAAACACCGTCTGAAACGGTGTTTCTTCGTTTTCAGCCGGGGAATTTCGCACGGATTCGTGGACGCGCGTACACCAGCGCACACGGCGCGACTCGACCAGCGATAAAAATGGCTCGACGTTCCAATCCCGCTCGAGCCATCGAACAAGGCAACGCGATCAATCCGAACCCCGAGCGAGCGCACGAGAAAAACCATCGGAGGGCATTGTGGAATTCCAATTTGACGAAGCCCTGCCGGTTCTGCGGCGCACGCCGACGGTTCTGCGCGCGCTCTTGCAAGACCTGCCCGATTCGTGGATCGAAGCCAACGAGGGTTCGGGAACCTGGACGCCGTTCGATGTCGTCGGGCACCTGATTCACGCCGAGCGCACCAACTGGTTTCCTCGCGTGCAACACGTCCTTCAGCACGCTGATCGCGTTCCGTTTTTGCCGTTCGAGCGCGAGGCGATGTTCGAGGTCTCTCGAGGGCAATCGTTGGGTGAACTGCTGGAAGCGTTCAGTCAGTTGCGATCTGAAAACCTGGATCGGTTGGTGGCGCTGAAGCTGACGGAAGCCGATCTGGGACGCCTGGGGTTACACCCGCAGTTCGGCGCGGTCACGCTGGGTCAGCACCTGTCGACCTGGGTGGCGCACGATCTGAGCCACATCAATCAGGTGGTTCGCGTGATGGCCAAGCAGTACGCGGCAGCGGTGGGGCCGTGGCAAGCGTACCTTTCGATCCTTCGGACGTGATCTCAAGTGGAGACCGTCCTGGACGCAATTTCTGATGTTTTAGGAGCACCGTGCTGGACGGTGTTCTTTCATTTCAATCATCGAAAGTCTGGTAGAAAGCGCCCTTCGTGGGGCGCAAGCGTTGCCAGCCGTGGGCAGCACACAGGGCGCGAACACGCGTCTCGAGCGCGCGCTGGTCGTCGGGGCCGGAACTGAGCGCGGGATGCACGATGCAGGTGATGAACCTGACGGGATCGCCGTTGGCCCGAAACTCGAGCTTGCCGGCGCTGGTTTCGACCGTGCCGCCGCAGATGGCGATGCCGGGTTCGCCGTCGAGCGCCACGAAACCGTCGATGCCCGAGCGCAGGTCGCGCAGGATTTCGGCGGGCGCACCCATTTCGATCTGAGACTCGGCGAACGTACTGTCCCACGCGCCTTGTACGGGCTTGGAAAACTTCAATAGCTCGAGCAGGACGGGCTGTTTGTACAACCGCACGTTCTGGGTTTCGGCCTCGAGCTGGATGCGATCGCGCAATTCTGGGGGGCAGTTCGGATGCCAGACGATGCGTTGCCGCACGTCCCAGTCGTGCCGTTCAAAAAGGAGCTCGAGGGCTTCGGCGGGGCATTCGGGGTTGGACAGCAACGCGAAAAGAGCGGTGGGGTCGTGCGTTCTGGACGCGGCCAAGAGCGCTCGCGCGGTCTGCGAGTGCGCCAGCGCGTACAGGTTATTCGGGTTCGCCGCGTCCACCAGGGCGTTCAGTGCGTCATCCGGCGTGTTCGGGTGGTTCATCACGGCCAGAAACTCGAACACGTCGCGCACGCTCTGCGCCGCCAGCCTCAGGGTTTGAGGGCTCGCGTTGGCGTGCATGGCGATCTCGCGCAGCAAGCTCGGGTCGAAACGGTAGATCCGATCGAGCACTTCGCCGGGTGTGTCCGGTTTCGTGAGCCATTTGACCAGTTTGCGCCGCTCGAGCTTGGCGGGATCGAAGCTCACGGGTTCGGGTTTGAAATCATGATGAGGCTTCCCTGTCGTCGATTTTCCGATCCCATCTTAATGCCTGACCCGGTAAAACCGTCCTGGACGCAAATTCTGATTCTCGAAAAACGCCGTCCTGGACGGTGTTCTTGATTGACCCGCCTCGAGAATGTCCGTGCCAGCCCTGACGTGAGCATTCCAGGTCGACTGGAGCAAATCGTGATTCGCGCCCTCACCACGCGGAGTACACTTCTTACGCGATGGAACTCCTGCTCGATCGACACCCGGATCACTACCCGCTTCAGGGCTACCGACGCACGCAGTTGCTCGAGTGGGTCTTCGCGCACGGCGCGGGCAGCTTCGGGGAGATGTCGAACTTGCCCCTGGAAACCCGCGCGGAACTCGAGGCGCAGTTCACGCTTTCGGCGTTTTCCAGGGTCGAAGCCTTCGATTCGACGGATGGGTCGAGCAAGTACCTGTACACGCTCCAGGACGGCTTCTCGACGGAGGCCGTCTTCATGCCGTACCGGGATCGCAAGACGATCTGCGTCTCCACGATGGTCGGTTGCCCGGCGGGTTGCGCCTTCTGCGCCACGGGCCGGATGGGTTTCGGGCGCAATCTGACGGCGGGCGAGATCATCGCGCAAATTCTGGAGGCGGCCAGGGCGCAGCGCATCCTGCCCACGGAAATCAGAAACCTGGTCTTCATGGGCATGGGTGAACCGTTGCTGAATTACGACAACACCCTGGAGGCCGCGCGGATCATGCTGCACGAGGACGGTCTGGGCATGAGCGCGCGCCGTGTGACGCTTTCCACGGTCGGTTTGCCGGACAAAATCGTGCGCTTGGCGGGCGAGGATGTGACCGTCAAGCTGGCCATCAGCCTGCACGCCCCCGACGAGGACACCCGCCGCGCGATCATCCCGACCGCGCACGCGCACACCATCGAGGCCATCCTGGAGGCGGCGCGCGAGTACCAGCAGTCTTCTGGGCGGCGCGTGACGTTTGAATACGCCATGCTCAGGGGCGTCAACGACCGACTCTGGCAGGCGGACTTGATGGCGGATTTGCTGCGCGGGCTGGTGGCGCACGTCAACCTGATCCCGATGAACCAATGGGACGATTCGGGTTTTAGCGGTTCCTCGGAATCGCAGATTCAGGCCTTCTACGATGCCCTTCGGGATCGGGGCGTGCCGGTCAGCGTGCGACGCTCCAGGGGTCGGGATGCGGGGGCGGCCTGCGGGCAACTCGCGCTGAAGCGGCCCCACGCGGGCGTCACCGCGCCCTGAGAACGTGTTGACGAAGGTAAAAAAAGTGATGGCAGGCGTTCCCATATCTCGGGCGTCTGATGGTCTAACCTTTCCCTTTGTGCTTTCACCTTTCACCTTTCCCGCCCTCACTGACCTCTCTCGAGATCTCGTCAACTTGCACTGAGAAATAACGTGCGCCGAAAAACAAACGGCGTCCGCGACGGTCTCGAGCGACGAGAAGAAGACCGTCTGGCGCACAAAACTTTATTTTTTGCAATGATCGTGACGGATTTTCACCGGGCGCACACCCCCACGGCCCTAGAATCGAGGGGCGAATCAGGTTCAGAACGACAGATTTTGACGTGTTAACCTCGAGTTCCGCCGCACACGCAGGCCCAAACCGGCAAACACTCGAGGTCAGGTGAGCCAACACCTGGGGGAGAAGAGGAGCATGCGACTGACCCGAACGAGATGGACCCGTATCCTGGCCGTGCCCGTGGCCCTGCTGATCGGATCGGGTGTGGCAGCCGCACAAGAAAAATGTGCCGACGTGGTCACGCTCGAGGCCAAAGCCAAGGCCGCACCCGCCACCGATGTCAAAGCGCTGGTGGATCTCGGGCAGGCGTATTTGTGCGTCGGACGGTTCCGCGACGCGCAACTGTCCCTGGAAGAAGCCATCCGGCGCGATTACAAGAGCTTCGAGGCGCACTTCCACCTCGGGCGCGCGCTCTACGAACAGGGCGATTACGACGCGGCTCTGTTGGAATACGGTCAGTTGGCGGCGCTCTACCCGGATCGGCTCGAGCCGTACTACCAGCAGGGCGTCGTCTACGCGCGCCTGCGCAAACCCGACGAGGCCATCAAGGCCTTCAGCAAAGCCGTCGAAGTCGGCAAGGGCGTCAAAGCTCCAGACACCATCCTGGTCAACACCTACCTGGCGCTGGCATCCCAGTACCGCAACAGCAAGAATTTCGACGGGGTGGCCGCGTCTTACGCCTCCGCGCTCGAGCTTCGCCCCGGAGATCCGAGCCTGATGCTGGGTCGCGCCCAAGCGTTGTTCGACGCTGGAAAGCCCAGCGATGCGCTGCCGATCGCCTTCGATGTCCGCAAGAACAACCCGTCCAACACGGGCGCGGTCTTGCTGATCGCCGACATTTACAGCGCCCAGGGGCTGCCCGAACGCGCCCTGCGCGAGATTGACGACACGCTGAGCAATCTCAAGACGCCCAAAGATCGCGCAGATCTGTTCGTCAAACGCGGCGTGATCCTGCAGAAAGTCGGGCGCAGTACGGAAGCGGTCGCGGCCTTCAGCGCCGCCGCCGATGCCAACCCGGACAGTTGGGAAGCGCAGTACAACCTCGGCGTGCTGCTCTTGACCACCAAACCCGCCGATGCCCTGGCGCGCTTCAAGAACGCCCTGCGGATCAAACCCGACGACGGTGACACGCAACTGGCCATCGCGACCGCTCACGACGCCATGAAGAACTACCCAGCAGCGTATGCCGCCGCGAAAACCGCCGTGGGTTTGCTTTCCAACCCGGCGCAAAAAAGCCGCGCTCGATTCCTGGCGGCCCGCAGCGCCTACAACGCCGGACAGTTCAACGACGCCTCCACGGAGTTGCGCGCCCTAGTGGCCGCCGAACCGGAAGTGTACGCCTACCAGCTCTGGTACGGCCTGACGCGATACCAGCTCAAGGACATGCCCGGAGCCATCAGCGCGCTCGAGGCGGCAGTCAAGCTCAACCCCGCCGCCGTCGAAGCCCGCACCGCGTTGGGCGCGGTCTATTTTGCCGCCAAGCGTTTCGCGGACGCCGAACAGGTGCTCAGAAGCGTCCTGAGCGTCGATCCGAACAACTTGGACGCGTTGACCAACCTGGGCTTCGCGCTCGCCAACCTGAACCGCACCGAGGAAGCCTGCACCTCGCTGGCTCGAGCCGCCGCGCTCGGGTCGAATGCAGCGCGTCAGGCCGCGAACCAGTTAAAGTGCAAGTGAGATGAACTGGTGGCGACGCAATTGGGTGGACGCACTGATGATCGCGCTGATCGTGGGCGTGATCGGTGGATTTGCAGCCTTGCTCCTTCGCGGTTCGCCGCTGAGCGTCGCCAATCCCAGCCCGCCGGGTTCCGTCAACCCAGCGGTCAGCGCACCTGAACCCAGCCCGCCCGCCGCGCCTCCGGTCGCGCCGCCAGCCCCCACACCACCAGCGGTCGCGCCACCAGCCAGCCCACAGGCTGTCGTCACACGCCCTCCGACGCCGCCCAGCCCAGTCACTGCGCCGAAGCCCCCGGCGAGCCCTCCTGCGCCTCCTGCTGCGTCTTCCAAACCCACACCAGCCAAACCCACGACCACCAAACCCGCAACCACCAAACCCGCAGCGAGCGCGACCAAACCCGCCCCGACCTTCAAGCCGGAACCCGGTTCCGGTCTCGGCGGAAACGGCCCGAGCGAACCCACCGTCATGGCGGCCAAGCCGATCAAACAGGCGAAAACCGTGATCGCGACCGCCAAGCCAGCACCACCCGCCGCAGCCGCCACCTCGAGGTCACAGTTCCTGCGCAACTACCGCGTGGCCATCGGCAGTTTCAGCAGCTCGGCCAGAGCCAACAGCGCCGTCAGTGGATTGCGCGCCAGGGGTCTGCCCGCCATCGCCGTGCCATCCGGCAACGTGATGGTGGTGGTGGTCGGGCCGTACTCGGGTGAATCCGCCGCCCGCACCGCCCTGCAACGCGTGCAATCCAGCTACCCGGACGCGATCCTGTACCGCCCGGACGGCAGTCGCAGTCGCGCCCCAGAGACATCGAACGCGTCCAGCCCTGCACCGAGCGCGGTTCAACCCAAACCGACCGTGATCGCCACGGATGAAGGCGCGTACCTTCAGGTCGCGGCCTTCCGCAACACCGCAGGCGCGACACCATTGATGACCCGACTGCGCAGCTCCGGCTACCCGGCCTTCCTGAGCTCCAGACCGGACGGATTCACCCGCGTCCTCGTCGGGCCATTGTCGGCGGACGCGCTCAGAAAAAACCGTTCGAGCCTGCAACGGCGCGGCTACCAGCCTTTCACCGTAACCAAATAAGTGACGCGAAGCGCAAAGCTGAAATACCGAGGTTTTCACCGTGCCCAACGATAAAATGTCGATCCCGACCGCCACCATTTCTAGGCTCGTGACGTACTTGCGCATCCTGACGAACCTCGAGAAATCTGGCGTCAACCGCACCTCCAGCGACCACCTGGCCGAGGAAGCCCAGGTCAGCGCCTTCCAGGTCAGAAAAGACCTGGCGTACTTCGGGCGTTTCGGCACGCGCGGCATGGGCTACACCGTGCTGACCCTGCGCCGCGAGCTGCAGCGCATTCTGGGTCTGAACCGCCGCTGGAACGTCGTGATCATCGGCATGGGCCGATTGGGGCAGGCGCTGGCCGATTACCCCGGTTACGTCGAAAACAACCTCTACGATTTCGAGCTGAAGGGCCTTTTTGACATCGATCCCGAAAAAATCGGTCGCTTGATGAGAGGTTTGCCGATCCAGCATCCCGAAAACCTGGAACGCGTCTCGCGCGAAAACAGCGTCGACATGGGCTTTATTTGCGTTCCTGTGGAAAAAGCACAGGACGCAGCCCACTCTTTGGTGCAAGCTGGTGTTAAGGGCATACTCAACTTTGCGCCCACCGTACTCGAGGTTTCGGACGACGTGGCTGTGGAACAGGTGGATTTCATGGCGGGTATGAAACGCCTCGCGTTCTACATCCTCAACCCGCACCTCAAGGATCTCAAGGAGGAAAACGAATGAAGGCACTATTAGCGGTGATGCTGGCGGGCGTGATGGTCGGGGTCGTGGGTTGCAACACGAACTTTCAACCGGTCGGTACGCCGACTGTTTCGATTTCGGTTCCGAAAAGCTCGTTGGTGAACACGCCCAAAGCCATTCCCGATCCCGCCGATTCCACCAAGACGATCACGGTCGACGACTGGAACCTGATCGCCACGATCGAAGTCAGGACGCTGCCCGGATCACCGGCTGGCACGGTCGGCAATTTCGTGCTGCAAGGCGGCGGCGTGCTGGCGACGAGTGTTTCGACCGATCCCTGCCCGGTTCCGACCGCGACGGAATCCAGTCTGTGCGGACCGTTCACGATCGATTACAGCCTCGGTTTCGGGCGGACGCAACCCAGCACGAACGTCGTCAAGATCGTTTCGTACACGGTTTCTGGCAACAACGGTCTGAGCGCCGTGGTCACGGCCAACCCGCCGATCACCGTTTACTGATTTCAAGGATTGATCTTGAGCCACCTCGAGCCTGAATGCTCGAGGTGGCTTTCTTCTGGCGGGATCGCGTTCAGGTCATCGCTCGAGCCTGAACGGAAGACCGTCCAGCGCGCACGCGTTTAGCCTCAAGAAAACGCGTTCTGGACGGTGTTCTCGAAGCTCGGAGCGTTCAGGGCGCTCCGGGCTGAGGCACTCACCTGGCGCTCGCGCCTGCGCGCGACTGAAATCGTAAGATGGAACCGGAGGAACACTTATGCCACTTGTCACCGGAGGAATCATCCTGACCGCTGCCCGCCAGGGTCGTTACGGCGTCGGCGCGTTCAACACGAACAACCTCGAGACCACGCAGGCCGTGCTGGATGCCGCCACGGAAACCGGATCGCCGGTGATCTTGCAGATCTCGGAGGGTGCGCGCAAGTACGCGGGCACGGAAAACCTGGCGCATCTGATCGCGGACATGGCTTCGCGGGTGAACGTTCCGGTCGCGATTCACCTCGACCACGGGTCGTCGTTTGAGAGCTGCAAGACCGCGATCGACGCGGGCTTCACCAGCGTCATGATCGACGCCAGCCACGATGCTTTTGAAGAAAACATCCGCATCACCAAGGAAGTCGTGGACATGGCGCACGCGCGCGGCGTGACCGTCGAGGCCGAACTGGGCCGATTGGGTGGCATCGAGGAGCACGTCGATGTCAGCGCCGAGGATGCCTTCCTGACCGATCCGCAAGAGGCTGTAGAGTTCGTGCAGCGCACCGGGATCGATTACCTGGCGGTCGCCATCGGCACGTCTCACGGGGCGTATAAAGGTAAAGGCCGCCCGTTCATCGATCACGCGCGCATCGAGAAGATCGCGGCCCTGACGCCAGTTCCGTTGGTGATGCACGGCGCGAGCGGTGTGCCGCAATGGTTGACGGAGCGCTTCAAGGCGACCGGCGGCGAGATCGGAGACGCAGCGGGCATTCACGACGAGGATGTCTCGCGTTCCACGCAGCACGGCATCGCCAAGGTCAACATCGACACCGATTTGCGTCTGGCCTTCACGACCGCCGTGCGCGAGGTGCTGCTGGGCAGCCCGAAGGAGTTCGACCCGCGCAAGATTCTGGGGCCGAGCAAGGACTTGATGAAAGAAATTGCCAAGCACCGCATGGGCGTGCTGGGCAGCGCCGGGAAAGCCTGAGACTCGAGCCTCGCGCATCGAACGAGATGTCGGGTTGAACTGATCAGAAGACCGTCCTGGACGATGCAATCGAATCTCTTTCTCGAGATTTCGCGTCCAGGACGGTTTTTCGTGCGTTAAAAATGCGCGAGTCGGATCGCTGCGGGCCGAAAAAGACGGCTCGAGACTCGAGGTTCTGCATTCAGGCGCGCTCCCACACACCAAAATGCCACTCGGTACGCTGTAGGCTGGGTGCAGACTCCTCAAGCTCATCCAAGCGCACGGCATGATGGACGCATCAGACGGGAGGCACGTATGCGCGGGATCGGCGTTGAAACTCAAGCACCCATCGAGATTTACTACCGTCGCCATTTCAGCAAGGTCTGGATTTCGTTCCGCAACATCAACGCGTTCCGCACCGGACGCGACGAATTGCAGAACAACGTCCTGGGTTTCCGCGCGGAAGCCGCCAGCGAGGTGCTGGATCGCTGGAACGGACGGTTCTGGGCGGACATGATCGTGGTGCGCAACTACACCGCCTCGAGCGACCTGATTTACTACCCGCGCATGGATGTGCGCTGCGAGGCCGGAACGACCGGGCTGGAAGTCTCGTCGACGGCCTACCCGAACCCCTTGCCAGAATTGCCGCGCGAGCTGATGGGCTGGACGGGATCGAGCCCGACGCACCTGAATTACACGGCCAACCAGACGCGGTTCTCGCGCGTGCTGGAGATGTTCTTCGCGTTTCCATCGCCCGTCTCGGGGGCGATGGCGGAGACTTCAGCCGGTGTAACCGACAGAACCATCACGCTGGGGCGCGGTGGAGCCAACGTCAGGCCAATGGGCGCGCCCGTCAGCATGAAAAAAACGAATTCCTGAACTGGTACTTCTCGAAAGAACACCGTCCAGCACGCGTTTCAAAACATGCGTGCTGGAGCGCGAACAGCCCGTCAGGTGCTCTTCCGTGAGCAAGAACGGTGTTCTCGTGAATCAGAGCTTCGCGCGTCGCGTCATTCTCGGGCAGAGATGGGTTGCAACAGTCAGTCTCGAGAAGGCGTTCACGCGAGGCCAACCGCGAAGGTTGTTCGCACAGAGCACGGTTTTGTAGGGGTAGGGCTCGTCCCTACCCTTCACTCGAGACGTTTCCGACTGCGTTCGCAAGCAGGGCTGTTCTCGCTCTCGAGAGGGAGCGCGCGCCGCCTCAAGGATGCTCGAGCCTGAAGCCCGTGAAGCGCGCCCTGAATCCGGCGCGTTTCGGTGAGCAGGCCATTGGCCCGATCCCGACGGCCTGGCCGGGCGGGAAGTACGCCAGCCGGAGCATTTCAAAGTGTTCGCCGTCCAGAGAATAATCCACGCGCACGGCGTCACCGGCGCGTTCTAGGCGCAACCAGAGGCGTTCAGGTGCAATATCCAGGGGAACCACGCTCCAGTCGGAGAACTCGCGCGTGACGACCACCGACAGGCAAATCTTGCCGCCCTCGAATTCCGTGCCCGCCTTGATCCAGTGCGTCTCGTTCAGCCGAAGCATCAGCCCAGCCTGGTCGTACTGCGCGGTGTAATCGCCGGAAAAATTGACGTGCGCGGTGAAATCACCCGTCGCCCGCTCGAGGTACGCGTGGCCGTTGTCGGCAGTGAAGCCGTAGTGCGCGATGCGCCAGAAGTCCGTGTCCTGTCCGGTCACCATGTCCAGCGCGCCCGCGTTCAGGTCATCGCCCTCGAGATTCCAGGATGGGGGTTCGTTCAACCATTCCATTGCCGCTCCCCTTTCTCGTGGGCATCGTCCCAGACAGCGTTCTTTATCCCGAGGAATACCGTGCTGGACGGTTTTTTATAAATCAATCGGTTTGTGTTTTTTGGCGCTCTCGTAGGAACTCAGCACCAGCCGCACGGCTTCCAGCCCGTCCTCGCCGGTGCAGATCACGGGTGCGCCCTCGCGGATGGAACGGATGAAATTCACGATCGCGCGCGAGTGACCGCCCTCGTCGACGAAACGGTAGATCGTCTCGTCGGGCTTGTCCCAGGTCGTGCCGGGCGAGGCGCGGTAGACGTGGCGCAGCGTGCGCGGCCCAAGGCGGTTGGTGCATTCCAGCGCGCCGTGCGTGCCGTACACCCAGAAGCCTTCCTCCCAGCCGGTGGCCGTCCAGGCGTTTTCCACGCTGACCAGCGCGCCAGATTCCATTTCCAGGCTCACGACGCTGGTGTCCTCGACTTCGACGGTGGTTTCCCAAGCGCCCAGGGTGCCCATGCGCGCGAATAAATTCTTGACGTTGCCGCCCAGGTTGCGCGCCAGGTCCATCATGTGGCAGCCGTTGTCCAGCAAGGTTCCGCCGCCGGAGTTTTCCAGCAGCCCGAAGCTGGCGCGAACGGCCTTGTGGCCGCCCCAGTCATGGGCTTGACGCAAGCGGATGAAGGTCACGCGCCCGACCGCGCCCGCCTGGATCAGTTCCTTGGCGCGTTCCACCAGCATGTTGGATCGCAGGTGATGCCCGGTCTGAAGCACCACGCCCGCTTTTCTGGCGACCTGAATCATCTCTTCGCACTGATCCAGGCTCATGGAAAGAGGTTTCTCGCACAGCACGTGCTTGCCAGCCCTGGCCGCCGTGACGGTCGCGTCGAAGTGGTACGCGTTCGGCGTGCAGACGCTGACGGCCTCGATGTCCTCGACGGCCAGCAGTTCCTCGAGGCTGGCGTAACCGCGCACGCCCCACTCTTTTTCGCGCAGTTTTCTGGTCGTCTCGAAGGGTTCCGCGATGGCGATCACGTCCGC
This sequence comes from uncultured Deinococcales bacterium, assembly GCA_964244895.1. Taxonomy (GTDB): domain Bacteria; phylum Deinococcota; class Deinococci; order Deinococcales; family JAAFIG01; genus CAXTKV01. The sequence goes on along the minus strand of CAXTKV010000086.1, from coordinate 8,139 downwards.
GCCCGCCGCCACGTAGGCTTTGTGGTGCGTCAGCGCGATGCCGCCCGCGCCGACCAACGCGACCCGCAACGGTGCGCCCGCGACCCGAGCCCCGACACCGCCGTAGGTGTTGGGAGCGGCCTCCTGAACGGTTTTGGCGGCGGGTTTCCTGGCTGATCTGGACGGTGTTTTTGGCATGATCCGTTCCTGTTCTGAAGAGGAGTTTATGGAAGGCTCGAGAGACATTTATACAGTCAGGGCGGGATCGCGCGATCTCGAGACGCTGCGCCGCTCGAGGAGTTGCAGGAAGCTCAGTTGTCGGTTGAGCAAGTCGAACACGCCGATTGAACCTTTCTGAGAACACCGTCTGGGACGGTATGGTTTAACACCGGAAAAACGTGTGCTGAACGGTCTTCCTTGAATCTCAGGCTCGAGACCGACCGCGCTCAATCGGCCTGCGGGTTCTCGCTGGCCTGAAGGGTGTTCGCACCGAAAGCAATGATCGTCGACAAAACCACGATCACCCACAGCGCGGTTCGCAAACTGGTCGCCTGCGCCAGAAAACCGATCAACGGCGGCCCGGCCAGAAACCCGGAGTAGCCCATCGTCGCGACCGCCGCCAGCGCCACGCCCTGATTGACGCCCCTGGCATTCCCGGCGGCGCTGAAGGCCATCGGGAACAGGCTCGAGACGCCCCAGCCGACGCACGCGAAACCGATCAACGACGCCCACGGTTGCCCAACAGTCAGCGCGAAGGCCATGCCGACGGCGGCGATCAACCCCCCGGAACGCCCCAGCAGCACCGCGCCCAACCTGGCCTTGAGCGCGTCCCCGACCAGCCTTCCAGCCAGCATCGCCAGGCTGAAGGCGGCATAACCGATGGCCGCAAAGGATTCGGTGGTCAGCAAGCTGGTCTTGAGGTAAACCGCGCCCCAGTCGGCCATGCCACCTTCCGCGATGGCGGCGCACATGGTCAGCAGGCCGATGGCGACCAGCGCCCTGGGTGGCGCGGCGAAGACGCGACCCGTGGTGTGCGTCGGTGGAACGTTCAGCAATCGGCCAGTAGCGAGCGCGGCAGTGATTGCCCCGATGGTTCCGACCAGCGCGAAGTGCGCCAGCGGCGAGAATCCCAACCCAGCCAGCAGCGCCCCGAGGCCAGCCCCGACCAGCCCGCCCAGACTCCACATGGCGTGAAACGAGGACATGATCGGTTTCTGGTATCGCTTCTCGACCTCGACGGCCTGAGCGTTCATGGCCACGTCGGTTGAACCGTTCAACCCGCCGAACACGACCAGCGCCGCGAACAGCGCGGGCAGGCTCCCGGCCAGCCCCGGCAACAGCAGCGCGGCGCTCATGCCGAGCAGAACGGTCGTGACGGTGATCTTTGATCCGAACCGCGCGATGGCCCAACCCGCGACCGGGAACGCGATCAGCGCGCCGACCGCCATGCCCAGCAAGCCGATACCGAGTTCCGCCTTGTTGAGCCCCAGGCGTTCGCTGACGGCGGGAATGCGGCTGACCCAAGTGGCGATCATCGCGCCGTTGATGAAAAACACGGTGCTGACCGCGATCCGCGCGATTCCAACCCGGTTGGTTCCAGTAGAGGAAGTGATGTTCACAACGCTTGTCAGCATACCCACAAGCGCCATCTGAGCGCCCCGAATGCAGGTCTTCGCTCGAGAAGACCGTCCTGCACACGAGATCCGATTCGCGTCCAGGACGGTCTGCTGGGGCAGCGCCCGATTTTGAACGCGACCGCCCCGCGCGAGCCCCGCAATCGTCGTGACCGACGCAAAACGGTGTTATTGTCCCCTGAAGAAATTCAACAAAAGCGGAGGTTCCACGCATGGCCAGACCCGTGACGTTGTTTACCGGACAGTGGGCTGATCTGCCCCTTCAAGAACTCGCGCCGATGGCGAAGGAGATGGGCTACGACGGCCTGGAACTCGCCTGCTGGGGCGATCACTTCGACGTGCAGGCCGCGTTGAAATCGAAGTCTTACGCCAAGGATCGGCGGGCTTTGCTGAAAAAGCACAAGCTCGAGGGTTACGCCATTTCAAACCACCTGGTCGGGCAGGCCGTCTGCGACCACATCGACGAGCGCCACAAATCGATTTTGCCCGCGCACGTCTGGGGTGACGGCGATCCCGAGGGCGTGCGCCGCCGCGCCGCCACGGAAATGGCGGATACGGCTCGAGCCGCGCAGCTTTTTGGCGTGAAGATCGTCAACGGGTTCACCGGGTCGAGCATCTGGCACAGCCTGTACGCCTTCCCGCCGACCGGCCAGGACTACTGGGACGCGGGCTTCAAGGATTTCGCCAAACGCTGGAAACCGATCCTGGACGTGTTCGAGGACTGCGACGTGAACTTTGCGCTCGAGGTTCACCCCACGGAAATTGCCTTCGATATCGCCAGCGCGGAGCGCGCCCTGAAAGCCCTGCGCGGCCACAAGCGCTTCGGCTTCAACTACGATCCATCCCACCTGGGTTATCAGGGCGTGGATTACGTCAAGTTCATCCGCACGTTCCACGACCGGATTTTTCACGCCCACATGAAGGATGTCTGGTGGGGTCACGGCGATGGCTCCGTGGGCGTGTTCGGCGGTCACGTCAGTTTCGGTGACGCGCGGCGCTACTGGGATTTCCGCAGCGTCGGTCGGGGCGATATCAACTTCGAGGAGATCATCGTGGCCTTGAACGACATCGGTTACGACGGGCCGCTTTCGGTGGAATGGGAGGATTCCCGCATGGATCGCGTCCACGGCGCGACCGAATCCGCCGAGTTCTGCAAGAGCCTCGATTTCAAACCGAGCGCCAGGGCCTTCGATAGCGCGTTCGAGAAGTAAGCTTGGCCGGGAAGACCGTTCTAGACGCATATTTTCAATCTCGAGAAAACGCGTCCAGGACGGTCTTCTCGAGTCTCGAGATCGGTGGAGGTACGTATGGCAGCGCGAAAACTTCGGTACGGCATGGTCGGCGGCGGGCGGGACGCGTTCATCGGGGCGGTTCACCGCAAGGCGATGGCGCTCGATGGGCAGTACGAATTCGTGGCGGGTGCGCTCTCGAGCAACCCGGAGAAAGCGAAAGCTTCCGGTCAGGACCTGGGGCTCGAGGATTCTCGGAATTACGGTTCGTGGGAAGACATGCTGGCGGCGGAACTGAGGCTTCCGGCATCCGAACGGATCGATCTGGTCAGCATCGTCACGCCGAACCACGTGCATTACCCGGTGGCGAAGGCGTTCGCCAAGGCGGGCATTCACGTCGTCTGCGACAAGCCGCTGGTGCACACGTCCAAGCAGGCGAACGACCTGATCAAGACCGTCGAGAAATCGGGCGTGGTCTTCGCGGTGACGTACAACTACACCGGCTACCCGATGGTCAAACACGCGCGCCACATGGTGCAGAAGGGCGTGCTGGGCGAGATTCGCAAGGTCATCACCGAATACAACCAGGGCTGGCTGGCCACCAACCTGGAGAAAACCGGGCAGAAGCAGGCCGACTGGCGCACCGATCCCGCCCGATCCGGCGCGGCTGGAGCCATCGGGGACATCGGCTCGCACGCGGAAAACCTGGCGGCGAGCATCACGGGACTCGAGATCGAGAGCCTCTGCGCCGACCTGACGACCTTCGTCAAGGGTCGCCAACTGGACGACGACGGCAACATGCTGATTCGCTACAGGGGCGGCGCGAAGGGCGTGCTGATCGCCTCGCAGATCGAGACGGGCTACGAGAACGACATCCGCATCCGCGTCTTCGGCACGAAGGGTTCGATCAGTTGGCGGCAGGAAGACCCGAACACGATCGATTTCCTGCCGCTGGACGGGCCGCGCCAACTGTTGACCCGGGGTTCCGGTTACCTCTGCGCCGAAGCCCAGAAGGCCACGCGATTGCCCACGGGCCACCCGGAAGCCTTCCTGGAAGCCTTCGCCAACGTCTACCTGAGTGCAGCCGAGGCGATTCGCGCCAAGCAATCCCGGCGCAAGCTGGGCAAGCTGGAAGGCGACTTCCCGACCGTCTACGACGGCGCTCGCGGCATTCACTTCATCGAGAAGACCGTGGAATCCAGCCGTTCAGCCAAGAAATGGACGCCCGCATTCTGGAAGAAACCGTGATGAACGGTGTCTCGAGCGAACCGCTTTCGTAGGGGCGCGATTGATCGCACCCTCGCAGGAACACCGTCCCACACGCATTCTCGAGAACATCGCGCTGCACGGTGTTCTCGAGTACCTCAACGGAGGGAGTGTGCCGTGTCCGAGAAACTGAAAGCAGTCTTGGTCGGGTGCGGGGCGATGAGTCGCGCGTGGCTCGAGGCCGCCGCCAGAATAGACGACCTCGAGATCGTGGGGCTGGTGGATCTGCTCGAGGACGCGGCCATGTCCCGCAAGACGGAATTCGAGCTTGGGCGCGCGCAGACCGGATCGAATCTCGAGCAGATGATTCTCGCCCTTCAGCCGGACGCGATCTTCGATTGCACCATCCCGGAAGCGCACCACCAGAACGCGCTGACGGCCTTCCGGCGCGGCGTTCACGTCCTCGGCGAGAAACCCCTTGCCCACTCGATGGACGCCGCCAGGGAAATGGTGGCGGCGGCGCAGGCGTCCGGCTGCATTCACGCCGTGATCCAGAACCGGCGTTACGACCCGAACATCCGCCGCGTTAGACGTTACCTCGAGACAAACCAGATCGGGGCGGTCACGACGCTGAACGCGGATTTTTACATCGGCGCGCACTTCGGCGGTTTCCGCGATGCGATGGAGCACGCGCTGCTGCTGGACATGGCGATCCACACCTTCGACGCGGCCAGGTTGATCCTGAAAGCCGATCCGGTGGCGGTTTACGCCCTGGAATGGAACCCGGCGGGTTCGTGGTACGCGCACGGTTCGAGCGCCGCGTGCATCTTCGAGATGAACGACGGCAGCATCTTCAACTATCGGGGTTCGTGGTCGGCGGAAGGCTTTCACACGACCTGGGAATCTGACTGGCGCATCGTCGGCACGCGCGGCACGGTGCGCTGGGACGGCGGCGATCACCCCACAGCCAACGTCGTAAGGGTTCCGGGTCGCGGCGTTCCGGGCGGCGATCCCGGTGCGTTCCTCTCGAGCTTCACAGCATCCGAATTGCCCGCGCTCGATCCCGGTGATCGCATCGGCGGGCACGAGGGTCAGATCCGGGAGTTCGTGACCTGCGTCAAATCCGGGACAATGCCAGAAACCGCGTCCAGCGACAACATCGAGAGCCTGGCGATGGTTTTCGGCGCGATTCAGAGCGCCCAGGAAGGCCGCCGCATCGAGATTCGCTGGGATTGATGCTGACTTCCCAGGAATTGCGGACGACAGTTTGCATCTCACCGTCTTTCTCGAGCGGGCGAATCCTTGCGGGCATCTCGAGTTCGCACCTCAGCGCGCCTGCGGATCTCGCAGGTTTTTGCAATCAGCCTTCCCGGAGGTGATTTATTCCTGACGAGCCAAAGGGCGCTGGGGCAGAAAACACCGTCCAGCACGCACATCTGGTCTTGCGTCCCAGACGGTCTTCTCAGGCTTTGGGAATCACGGATACGTCCAGCACGGTGTCCACAATCAGCGGATCGAACTGCGTGCCGGCGCCGACCTCGAGCCGTTTGCGGGCCTCGCGGCGCGTCAGGGCGCGGCGGTAAGACCGGTCGGTGGTCATCGCGTCCAGGGCGTCCACGGCGGCGATGATGCGCGCACCGAGCGGGATGCGTTCACCGGCCACGCCGTCCGGGTAGCCCGTGCCATCCCAGCGCTCGTGGTGGCCGCGCACGATCGGCGCGATCAACCTGCCCTGGCGCAGGTTCGAGACGATCCGTTCGCCGTAAGCGGGGTGTTCGCGCATCAGTTGCCAGTCCTCGTCCGTCAACGGGCCGCGTTTGCGCAGGATCTCGCCGGGGATGGCGACCTTGCCGATGTCGTGCAGCACGCCCGCCGTTCGGATCGCTTCGACCTCGAGCCTTGAGAGCCCCAGCTGGAGCGCCACGCGACCACCCAGTCGGCGCAGGCGCTCCAGGTGCCCTGCGGTGTACGGGTCGTGAACCTCGACTGCGCGGGCGACCGCACCGAGGACGCCCGTGGCGTCTTCCAGGTGAGATGTGGCGCGGAATTGCCGCACCAGCGCCGTCATGCGGGCCACCAGGATGTCCTGGTCGAGCGGTCTGGTCAGCACCTCGTCGACCCCGGCGGCGTAGGCCACCAGCCGCATCTCGCGCGTGTCCGGGGCGATCAGCGCGACGGGCAGGGGAACGGGTTGGGTTTTGATGGCGCGCACCAGTCCCAGATCGGCGGGGTGCGTCCACTCGAGCAGCACGCCGTGGATCGCGCTCGAGGCCAGGAGCGCGCCCAGTCCGGGAGCGTCGGGTCGCGTGCCGAAGACGCGCAGACCGCTCGGTTCCAGCAGTTTCGTACCGATGGCGATGTCGCTCGGGTCGGTGGAAACGATCAGGATGGTGCTGCGAGATTCGTCCATTCGGGTGGGAAACGATTCCTCCGGCTCGAGGTGAGGGTATTTGGAAAGATCAGTTTAGGGTCGTGCAGCCGCAAAACGCGTGCGAAACCATCAGTCCGCGGTGGGATTGAACCGCGTCCATCAAAGCACCGATGGTTGCTTCGGGGCTTGCGCCAACGCACACCGCGCATCTCGAGTTTCCGACGTGGACTCTCGCGGTCTTCTCGCGCTTTACGCCCGATACACCCGTTGCGGCTATACTCCGGGCATGAAATGGTTCGCAGCCGCGCTGGTCGCCGTCGCCCTGGTTTCGTGCAGCAACCCGGAGGCGGACAAACTGCGCCAGGAGAACGCGCAACTGAAATCTCAACTCGAGGTCATCTCTCAGGAGCGCGACTCGTTGAAATCCCAGGTCGAGAGCGTGCGCTCCGCATTGCAGGCTTCGGGCTCGGGCAGCACGGGCAGCAGTTCGGGCAGCACGGGCTCGGACTCGAGCAACCCTTCAACCTCGAGCGATTCGGGTTCGGGCACGTCCGGCTCGGGCACGTCCGGCTCGGGCACCTCTGGCTCGGGCGCGATGACCCCGAGCGCGCCCTCGGGCGATACGGGCACGTCTCCCAGCGCACCGCAGGCCAGCCCCGGCGTTCTGGCTTACGCCCAGGATGTCCTGAAGCTCGCCACGACTTACGGTGCCCAGACGGGCGCGCCGCCGACCGACTGCCAGGCGGGTTACGAGGCCGGAACCACCAAGCTGGCGCTCGGGGACGGTCTGGCGTTGAAATCGTGCCTGGTCGAGAAGATCAACGACCAGTTGCGCGTCAGCCTCGAGACGACCGACGGCGCGAGACTGACCGTGCCCTCCAACGGGCCTTAAACCGTGAAACCGCGCCAGATCATGGCGATGGGCGGCGGCGGATTCTCGATGGAACCCGAGAATCCCTTGCTGGATCGGTACGTGTTGTCCTTGACGGGGCTGGAACGACCGCGCGTGTGTTTCATCGCCACGGCGGCGGGCGACAGCGACAGCTACATCGCGCGGTTCCACGCGGCCTTCGCGGACCACCACTGCGAGCCCAGCGACCTGCAACTCTTCAGGCCCTCGACCTGGCCGGATGAACTGGGCGCGCACGTCGCCAGGCAGGACGTGCTGTACTTTTCGGGCGGCAACACCTTCAACGCGATCACGCTCTGGCGCGAGTGGAAGCTCACGCCGATGTTGCGGGCCGCTTACGAGCGCGGCGCGATCATGACCGGGGTGTCTGCGGGCGCGATCTGCTGGTTCGAGCAGGGCAGCACGGATTCGCTGGGGCCAGAATTGGGCGTGCTGGACTGCCTGGGCTGGCTGCCGGGTTCGATGACACCGCACTACGACGGTGAATCCGACCGCCGCCCGAGCCTGCACGCGTTCTTGCGAGACGGACGCATCAAGGATGGCTACGCCGCCGACGATGGCGCAGCGCTCCATTTTGTCGATGAGCGCCTCGAGCGCGCCATTTCTTCCAGGCCGAACGCCCTGGCGTACCGCGTCGCGCTGTCCGGCGATGTCCTCGAGAACCCGCTCGAGACGCACTTTCTGGGTTCCGCCTGAACGAGAAGACCGTCTGGGACGGTCTTCTCGAGCATCAAGAATCTGCGTGCCAGGCGCGAGCAGCCCGAGAGGTGCTCTTTCACGAGCAAGAAGCGCGAGCAGCCCAAGCGGTGC
>CAXTKV010000085.1:0-20395 GCA_964244895.1 uncultured Deinococcales bacterium | reverse complement strand
GACCGGCATCGCGGCAGTCGAACACACGTCCAGGGACGGCGCGTTCGTGTTGCTGAACCGTCCCGCCACGCCCGACGTGCGCCGTCGCGGTCAGGATCTCGAGCGAGGCAGCGCGTACCTGAAACGCGGTCAGATCCTGCGCGGCCCGCAGATCGCGCTGGCCGCCGCGATGGGACACGGCCAGTTGCCCGTCCATGAGCGCCCGCGCATCGCCATCCTGTCCACCGGCGATGAGATCGTGGAACCCGGCCAGCCCCTGCCGGACGGCGGCGTGTACAACTCCAATTACGGCCTGGCGGCGCTGGTGCAGGAGATGGGCGGCCAGCCCATCGTGCTGCCGCGCGTGCCCGACGACCTGGATTCGATCCGCTCGAGCCTGGATTCCGCGCTCTCCGCGCACCTGATCGCGTCGGTGGGCGGCGTCAGCATGGGCGAACGCGACTTCGTGCGCAAGCTCTTAGAAACCGAAGGCACCGTTCACTTCTGGCGTCTGAAACTCAAACCCGGCGGCCCGCCGTTGTGCGGCACCTGGCGCGAGACGCCGTTCTTCGGGCTTCCCGGCAACCCCGTGTCCTCGATGGTGGTCTTCTTGATGGTCGTCAAGGCCGCGTTTTACGCCCGTTGGGGTGTGCTCGAGAAACCGTATGAAACCGTGATGGCTCGCGCGCTGACGCCGTTCAAGGCTTACGGCGCGAAACTCGGCCTGCAACGCGTCAGGCTGGAACAGAACAGCCTGGAATTCACCGTTACCGCTTTCCAGAACCAGTCGTCGCAGGTGCTGCGTTCGATGGTCGAATCGAACGCGCTGGCGCTGATCCCGCCGAACACGGACATCGGCGCGGGCGATACGCTCGAGGTCGTGCGCCTGTAAACGAAAAGCCCGAGGCGCTCGTCTGCGCCTCGGGCTTCCTTCAGGGGGCTTACTTTTTGGTCATGGTGAGCTGCGCCGTCTGCGTCGTCTTGTCCTGGAAAACCGCCTTGGCCGTCCCGGAGAACGCGCTGCCGTTGAACGTACCGGCGACTGTGGTGGTGCCGCCGCCCGAATCGGTGTACGTCCACTGCGCGTTGTTGCCGCTCAGGCTGCCCGTCACGTTTCCCGCCGGAGTACAGGCCGCGAACGCCTGATCGCAGTACGAGACCGTTCCACCGATGGCATTGCCCGTGTTGGTCAGTTGATAGCGCGTGTACGCGTCGGAGTAACCGGTCGGATAGTCTTCCTTGCCGTCCCAGTTGCCAGCCACGCTACCGCCAGCGGTGCTCCCGCCGGGACACGCGACGAGCGCCACCGAGAGGCCGAGGATGGCGAGAACAGAAAGCACCCTGTTATGCATCATGATTTTCTCCTTATTGATATTGATGAACCGAAAAAAGTATATGGCCTAAAGCAAAATGCGTGGTGAGTCGAGTGCGCTGTCCGGGACGCGATTCCTCAAGGTTGAAAAGTGCCGTGCGGGACGGTGTTTTTCGTCACGCGCCGCGCTGAAAAGTCAGCCGCGCCGCGTTCGATTCGCAAGGTTTCGAGGACGAGCGTGGCGGTCGGGTTGAGGGAATTGAATTTATCCGCGATGTTCGTCGCGCCGATTTGTCTGGCGTACTCGAGGCACTGCTCGACGAACGCGAGCGATACGTTTATCCCGAATTCCTTCGCGGTGCAATCCATCTCGGGCGCGGGTCTGATCTGACCTGGCACTCGAGAACGCCGTCCAGCACGCAAATTTCTGTATCTCGAGAACATTGTGTAGAACGGTGTTCTTATTTATATTCCTCTTTGTGAAAGGTCAACTTCTCGATTCTGTCGTGCCGCAGGCTCACGCCGATCCCGATGCCGGGCAGCGGGTGCGTGTAACCGTCGTCCATCGTGATTTCGGGTTCCACGATGTCCTCGTCCCAGTAGCGCGCGCTGGGTGCGGTGTCGGACGCGCTGTTAAACGCGCTCAGGGTTTGCAGCGCGACGTTGTGGGCGCGCCCCACGCCGGTTTCCATCATGCCGCCGCACCACAAGCCCATGTCGTTCGCGCCGCAGAACTCCGCGATCTTCTTGGATTCCAGGAACCCGCCGACGCGCCCCAGTTTCAGGTTGATGACCTTGCCGGAACCCAACTGGTGCGCCTTGCGCACGTCGTCAGCCAGGTGAATCGGTTCGTCCAGGCAGATCGGCGTCTTTAATTGCCGCGCGACCGCCGCGTGATCCACGATGTCGTCGTAGTGCAACGGTTGCTCGATGTATTCCAGGCCGTACTGATCGAGGGCTTTCAGGTGTTCGATGTCCTGGAGGCTGTAAGCGCTGTTGGCGTCCACCGTCAAGGCCATGTCCGGCCCGAGCGCTTCGCGGGCGGCCTGCACGAATTGCAGGTCGCGTCCGGGCGCAATTTTCAGTTTGATGCGCCTGTAGCCGAGCGCGGCCTGTTCGGTCACGAAGGCTTTCAGTTCCTCGGGGCTTTTCCTGATCCCCACGCTCAACCCGACGGGCAGATCGGTTTTCGTGCCGCCGATGTACTTCCACAGCGGCTGGTCGGCGGCCTTGGCGAACAGATCCCAGAGCGCCATCTCGAGCGCGCCTTTGGTGAAGTAATTGCCGCGCACCCGCTTGGAAACGGGTTGGAAGTCGGCGGGGCTGGCGTAGTCCTGGCCCAGCACGGCGGGCACGATGAATTCGCGCAGCACGACCCAGGCGGTGTCGGTGGCTTCGTGGTTGTAGCCGGGCGTTTCGCCGCACGAGACTTCGCCCACGCCGACCAGACCTTCAGAGTGAACGCTGACCAGGAGCGCGCGTTTGAGCTGCTCGACGCCGAAGCTGGTCTCGAACGCGTATTTCATCATCAGTCGGACTTCGCGCAATTCGATCCGGTCAATCTTCATGGCTGGAATCATAACGCGCGCGCGTCACACAAACCCGTGTACCCAGGAATACCGTCCTAAACGGTGTTCCTTGCGCCCGGAATGGTACGGCGCGCGACCGAACCGCGCCCCCGGAGGTGATAGCCTTCGCAGGGTTCGAGCCGCAGGCTCCGACGACATCCCAGCGCTTCCCGACGGTTTCCTTTCATCAACCCCACCGTCTGACACGGAGAACAACCATGATCAAGATGTACACGACCAGCTGGTGCGGCGATTGCCGCGTCACCAAACGCGTCCTCGAGCAGCGCGGCCTGGAATACCAGGAAATTGACATCGAGCAGGACGAAACCGCCGCGCAGCACGTCATGAGCCTCAACGGCGGCAGGCGAAGCGTGCCGACCCTGGAATACAACGGTGACGCCGCCAGCATGAGTAATTTCAGCCGCGCCAAACTGGATGCGTGGCTCGAGAAGAACGGCTTGTACACGGCTCCCAGCGCGAATTAAGTTTGAAGAACACCGTCTGGCACGCGAATTTTAGAATGCGTGCCAGACGGTGTTCTTCTCCAGAACTCGAACGCAAACTCGAGATTCAGCGTGCTGGAGAACCCTGCGGGTGGCTCACGCAACCGAGATTCGCAGGACTTCCCCATACGGTGGTGCAAGCTCGAGCTCCCCGTCCGGCACGACCCACACGACCGGGTACGTCGGTCTGGGCGGCCAGGATTCGGGTTGGGCGTCCGTCAGGTAAATCAGCACCTGCGGTTGCTCTCGTCTGCGCTCGAGTTCGCGCAGCACGGGCCAGAAGCTCGTTCCGCCGCCGCCCGTGACGCTGGGTGGCGGGGCGCGCGTCAGGTCGTGCACTTCGTTGACGGCGGCGTCCGCGTACAGCACGATGCCCGTCACGTCCGGGTGCGACCGAGAAATAGCGCGAACTTCCGCCATGAACGCGCCGATCAATTCGGGGCCGACGCTGCCGGACGTGTCCACCGCGACGGCCACGCGCGCGGCCTGACCGGACAGGCTGGGGTAGATCAGGTCGTAGGCCATCATGCGCCGATCCGGTGGGTTCCAGACGTAATCGCGGGTTGCCGCGACCAGGTAGCGCGTCAGGCGGTCGCGCCAGTTGGTGCTGGATCGTTTGCTCGGGTAATGCCGCGCGATGCCGCCGGGCGCGTCTCCGGTCTGCGCGGCGGCCTGCCGCGCGTCATCCCAGTACGATTCCAGATCGCTCGCGTCGGATGAACCCCGAGACGGAGGAGACGTGGCTCCGCTCAGAGGTTGCTCGAGGTCAACCGGGAGCCTGTCGTAGACGGTTTCCACGGCTTCAGCCTCGAGTTCAATATCCGTGGTTTCCGCGCCGGGTGGCAGTTTCAGGCCCGTCAGTTTGCGCAGCGTGCCGTTGACCACGATGTCGCAGGCCGTGTCCCAGCGCGCCGCGTCCCGCGCACCCCTGCGCCACGGATGCCCGAAGGCCGCGTGCAGCACCAGGTGCAGCAGCAAGCCGCGCGTCTGCTCGTCGGACAGTTGCGCCACGAAGGCCGGGTCGTACTCCAGGCTTCTGCCGTCCGTCCTCGCGCCCCAGTCCGCGCCGCGCGAGACCCGATCCGGCAGGTGCAGGGCCAGCACCGCGAAGAACGGGTAGCGCAAGCTGACCCACGCCCGAGCCCGCGTCAGACGCTCCCTGGCCGCGATCTCGTTCATTTGATCAGTCTACCGACGCGCCCAGAATATCGCAGTGACACCGTTCCCCACGGGTCAGTTGTGCGTTCAAGAACACCGTTCAGCACGCGCGCGACCCCGCAACCCCGACCCGTACCCCGCCCGTGGGTGCTACGCTCCAGACGTGCGACCGGACATGCTCGAGGGCGCGAAACTCTTCAACGCGGGCGAATACTGGGAAGCCCACGAAGCCTGGGAGGTTCCGTGGAACGCCGCCAAAGCGCGCGGTGATACCTTCGAGGCGAACTACGTCCAGGGCCTGATTTTGCTGGCCGCTGCGATCCACAAACGCCGCCATTACGACAGTCCCAGGGGCGGAATGCTGAACTACGCCAAAGCCATCCGGCGCTTGCAGGACGTGAGCCCCGAATACGCGCTGGAACGCGATGGGATTCACCTCGAGCGCCTGACGGCGGACGTTCATCACGCCCTGGAAGACGACGGGTTCAGACCGCAGTTACCGATCTGAATCATGTTGTCTCACGGCGCTCGTATTGGTATTCGCTCGGAACTCGAGACGTGCTGATTCGAGGGTTTGAGTCTCGTGAACGAGATTGAACGCTGACCGTTCGGTCGCATGTGTCCAGCAGCTTCCCACGCGGGCTTACCCGGCCCGTTGTAGACCTCCTCGATCTGACCGTCCTTGTTCAGCTTCAGCACCAGTCAGAAATCTGGTTCGCTCGAAATTCCGACCGAGCGTCCCTGTGTCGCATTTGATCTGCACACAACGCCCGTTAGCGTCGTGTGCATCGTGCGTTTTTGCGGAAGCTGGTAAAAGTCCGAGTTGATAGCGCATGGCTGCCAGCGCTTCACCGATAGACCCGACGAGGTGACCGTCCGGCGTGAACTTCCGATCCGGAAACATGCGTTCCAGTTCATGGACGATCTCGTACAGGCGTCCGACGAGCGATGAGACCTGTTCTTCGGAGGTCATCACTCACCACCTTTCAGACGCGTTCTTTGAACTCGAGGTTGGCTTCAATTTCCGCTCGCGTCAACCACGCATCGCGCATCTCGCGTCGTGAAAACAGGTGCAACTGGTCGCCGTCGTGTTTTGAACCGGGCTGGCTGGAGTTGCCGTAGCTCAGCACGACTTTGGCGCGCACGGGGTTCGTGAACTCGATCGCGGCCACGTAGGTCGTGCCGAACGCGACCTTGTAGCGCCCAGCGCCGTCCGGGGCGTAACCGCTGACGCGAAAAACGCCGAAGGGGTCGAGGTGCCCGTGGGCTTCAGCTTGAAATTCGCCGCGTTGGACGCGGGTGAAATCGCCCCAGCGACGCTCGAGCGTGCCCGCGTCGCGGATCAGGCTGGCGGCGGCGACCTCGAGCGCGTTCGCGGCGAGTTTCGGGTCGGCCAGTCCGTAGGGCGTGTTCATCGGGTCGGATTCGTCCCAGGCGCGCTCCCAGAAGTTGGAGAGCGTGCGGTTGGCGGGCAGCATGGCCAGCAACCACCTCGAGAACAAATCTGCGCCGATGCTGTCCGGGTCGTAACTCCGATCCCAGCGCTCCAGCACGCCCGCCGCGCGGTGTGCGAGGTCGCTCCCGAACGTCCGTGCGGCCTCGAGCAACGGCGGAATCAAACGATCCGCCGTCTCTGAGCGGGTCGAACCGGCGCAGGCGATCACATCGTCCAGGACACTGTTCTGAAGGCTCGAGATCATGCGTATGGAGCGCTGTTCTCGCGGCGTGATCTGGCGCGGTGTCAGGTAGGCGGGGAAATCGTCGGGGTCGAGCGCGAGCGGGATCGTGGTCGTCCACGGCGGGTTGTTCGAGTTCTGCAACCAGTCGGACGGCGGGTCGATCACGCGCGGGAGCTGGTTGAAATCGTGAACGTCCGTCCAGATCAGGCCGGATTGATCGCCGCGCAGCGTGCCGACCCAATCCATCCAGCTGCCACCCGCGCGGCGCGGCACGAAACCGCCGCAGTAGTGCGCGGTGTGACCGTCCCTGTCGGCGTACATCACGGTGAACATCGGGTTCTGGTGCATTTCCAGGGCGGCCTGGAATTGGGTCAGGTCGCGCGCTCTGGCCATTGCCCAGTACTGCTCGAACAACTTCGGGAAGGGCGCGACCTGAAAGCCGACGCAGCGCGCCGCGATGGGTTTGCCGCTCTGTTCCCCGATGATCGGGCCGTGCAAGGAGCGTCTGATCTCGAGGGTTTCTTCAGTCATTTCACCGTCCGGCTGGCGAACCCTGATGCGTTCAGAATGCAGCTCGAAGGCGTGGATGGTGCCGTCCAGGACGTATCCCTCGCCGTCCAGCTCGAGCGCGAAGGCATCCCAGCCCTTGAGCGCGTTGACCGTGTGCGCCCAGCCCGCCCAGTCGTTGAATCCGTAGCGCAGCACCGGCCAGCCGACCTGCGCCACGCCGTAGAGGCTGAAATGCTCGCTCGAGTCGGTGGCGTCGGATGGTTTGACGTTCAGGTGCGCCTCGAAGAACGTGAAGAAGTCCGCCCAGTACAGGTGTGGGTTGGCCAGCAGGATCGGCTTGCCGCTGGCCGTCTTGGAACCACCGACCACCCAGGCGTTCGAGCCCGCGATGGCCGTGCCCAATGGCGGCACGTCCGGCAGCAAATCCGTCGGTGGCACGATGTCGTTCTGCGCCGCGCCGGATGGGCGCTGCCCGCCCTGCGTCAGATACACGGCGTAGACGCGCTGAATGTGGGTAAAAACGTCCTGGAGCGTGACGGGCAGCACTTCTCGGGCCTGATTCGAGAGATCATCCGGGTGCGCGAGCGCGAACGCGTTGACGCCCGCCACGAAAGACTCGAGATTCGCGCGCATTTCTGGCGTTTGCAAATCAGCCCAAGCGGTTCCTCGAGACGGGATGCCCATGCGCCGCACGAACTTGTCGGATTCCAGGTAGCGCGCGCCCCAGATTTCCGCCGCCCGACCCCTGGCCTGCGCGTAAAGCTGCAAGAACAGGTTTCCGTGCGCCCGCATCTGCGCCCAGCCGAAGGCTCGGAAGGCGTCCGCGTCGGTGCTGGCGTAGATGTGCGGCACGCCCCAGGCATCCCAGAAAATTTCAGTCTCGGTCACGGTTCAGCTTACGGGAATCTTCTTTTCGCGTCCTGGGGCCCCAGAACAATCAATCGGTTCATGGCTCGAGCGCGCCCAGTCCTACACGGTGCTCACACGGGCTACCCCGACGAGAACGCCGTCCAGGACGCATTTTTTGATCGCGTGCCGGACGGTGTTCTCAGGTCAGACAGGCCGTCAGCGTCTTCTGCGCCTCGACGAGAATCATCGCCTGACCGGTGCGGAACGCGTGCTGCTCGTCGAAAACCACTTCCAGCCCGCCCTGCGCGGCGATGGCCTCGAGAAATTCGGCGCGTTCCCGCCAGTCGTCGGGTGCAATCCTGACGACCTCGGTTTCAACGCGCAGGCTCGAGCGAAACCGTTCCAATCCCGCGAGGTTCGTCCAGACCAGCACCTGAGCGCGATCACCGCGCTGGCGCATCAGGGGCGCAATTTTTGTGGTGAAACCCGCGCGGTTCAGGTAGTACAGTTCACCCCGCAGCGAGCCGTGAAGATCGGGACGGTTTCTGGTGTCCACGCGCGTAGTTTAGACTGACTGCCATCATGAGTCCGTATCGCATCATTCGGGGAAGGCCGTGACGCTCGAGCTTCCGATCGCGCTGGACGCGATGGGCGGGGATTTCGCGCCCGCCGCGATGGTGGACGGCGCGGTGCGGGCCGCGCGTCAGGGCATCCCGGTCGTGCTGGTCGGGCGCGAGGAGGATATTAAGCGCGAACTCGAGAAATTCGGCGGCGCGGGCTGGGCCAGCCTGCCCATCACCGTGGTTCACGCCTCCGACGTGATCGGCATGGTCGATCACGCCACCGAAGCCCGCAAGAACAAGAACCTGTCCATCAACGTCGCCGTGCGTTTGCTGCGCGAGAAACGCGCCAGCGCCGTGGTCGCCCAGGGGCATACGGGCGCGACGCTGGTCAGCGCGCTGTTCGGGCTGGGACGCATTCCGGGTGTGGATCGCCCGGCCATCGTGGCCAACTTTCCGAATTCCAAAGGCCGCGTGACGCTGGCGGACGTGGGCGCGAACGCGGACAACCGCGCGGAGTTCTTGCAGGGTTTCGCGCTGATGGGTGCGGCCTACGCGCAATCGATGTTCGGCATCGAAAACCCGAGCGTGGGCCTCTTGAGCATCGGTGAAGAGGAAGGCAAGGGCAGCGCGCTGGTGCTCGAGGCGTACGACTTGCTGAAGGCCACGCCCGACCTGAACTTTTTTGGCAACGTCGAAGGGCGCGATATTTTCAAAGGCACAACCGACGTGGTCGTGACGGACGGCTTCACCGGCAACGTCGTGCTGAAGGCCGCCGAGCAGGAAGCCCGGTTGATCTTCGGCTGGGTGCGCGAGGCGCTGAGCGGTGGATCGTGGTTGACCAAATTGGGCGCGGCGCTGGTGCGCCCCGCGTTGCGCGGCGTGGCGGCGCGGCTCGACCCGGCGGAGTACGGGGCGCAACCCTTGCTGGGCGTTAAGGGACTGGTGTTCATCGGGCACGGATCCTCGGACGCGAAGGCCGTCGAGAGCGCCCTGAAGATCGCGGCGCGTTCTGTCGAGGCCAACCTGCTGGAGCGCGTCACGTCCCGCCTGAGCGTCCTGGCGCGCAAGCTCGAGAGCGAGACTCAACCCGGCGAGGTTGCCCAGCCATGACGCCACGGATTTCAGGAACACCGTCCAGCACGCGATTTAAGAAACGTGTCCTGGACGGTGTTCTCGAGATACCGAGGTGGCTCGAGCCGCCGCATCCCGCGCGATTTGAAGGGCGACTACAGGGATCGCCCTTCCGAAAACCCCCCTCGAGACACGGGATTTCTTGATGCTCGAGACGATCCGGGCGGCCCTCTCGACCCCGGCGGCGGTGATCGCGCTGGTCGGGCGGCTGGCGCTGGTGCTGCTCACCTACGCGCTCGGGCTGGCGGCGCTGGGCGCGTGGTCGCGGCAGGATGCGAACGCCAGGGGCGCGCGGCGCGTGGTCAATATCCTGTGGTCGGTTTCAGCGTTGGTGATCGCGGCGTCCGTGGTCGCTTTCACGCTGACCCTGACGGAACTCGAACCGCTCTACGGCTGGGGACGGGATCTCTCGAGCTGGTTTTCGGGGCGCATCCTGAGCGTGGTCGCCACGCTGGCGGGCGCGTTCGTGGCCCTGCAACTGGTGGGCTTGATCGCGTCCAAGCTGACGGCGGACGGCGTGTTCTCGAGGCGCAACGTGCGGCTGGAAACGCTGCGCGGCGTGGTGGCCAGCGCCCTGCGGGTGGTGATCGTGGTCTCTGCCCTGCTGGCGGTGCTTTCCGAACTCGGCGTCGATGTCACGGCATTGTTGGCGGGCGTTTCCATTTTTGGGTTGGCCATCAGCTTCGGCGCGCAGAGCCTGGTCAAGGACGTGATCACGGGCTTTTTCATCCTGCTCGAAGACCAGTACGGCGTCGGCGACGTGGTGCGCATCAACGGCGCGGGTGGTCTGGCGGGCGGCGTCGAGGCCGTCGGCCTCCGCACGACCGTGCTGCGCGATCTGGAAGGCACGGCGCACGTCATCCCGAACGGCGAGATCAGGACGGTTTCCGTGCTTTCCAAGGACTGGGCGCGGGCGGTCGCGGACGTGGATGTCGCCCACGAAACCAACCTGGATCAGGCCCTGGAATTGCTCCGTCAGGTCGCGTTCGGGTTGTACAACGATCCCGAGTGGTTTGAAAAGTTTCTCGAGGAACCCGATCTGATGGGTGTTCAAGCGCTATCGGGGGCGGTCGTGACGATCCGCACGACCTTCAAGGTGCAACCCAAAGAGCAATGGGCGGTCGCGCGCGAGTTCCGCCGCCGCGTCAAGAACGCTTTCGACGCGGCTGGGTTGCGCGTCCCGATGCCGCAGATGAGTCTGAACATGCCCGCACAGATGCAGCTCGTGCCGGACGTGCCGTCGAATCAGGACGAACCCGCGGATTGATCACGAAAACGCAGGCGTCAGCGTGATGGTTCGTCACAGGGGAAAAATTGGATTGCCTCTAAAGTGACTGGAATCGCGCGGTCGCTGTGCCCTGACCCTGCGCCCCGGAATCCATGAGCGACCACCCGACCAATTCCGATACAACCCGTGCCCAGCCTCGGGATGGGCTCGAGGCGCGCGCTGAAGGCTTCGCAATCTTCGCGCCCGACGGTCGGCTTCTGCGCGCGGATTCGCTGGCCCGTGCCTGGCTCGAATCCAGCCTGATGTCCGGTGGAACGCTCGAAGAAGCCCTCCAGGCTGCGGCGCTCGAATCTGCGCGGCTCGAGTTTCAGCTTCTGGATGCTCGCAAGCTCCAGGTCACGGCTCGCGCCGTGGAAGGCGAAGCCGTGATCGTGCTGCGCGAACTGGGCCAGACCGAACTGGGCCAGACCGAACTGAGCCAGAGCGATCAACAAACGGATCTCGATCTGCGCGCGAGCCGGGACGCCGCGTTGAGCATCCTGGACGGGGTCAACAACGCCATGGCGGTGCTGGATCGCGACGGACGCTTCGAGTATGCCAATCTCGCCTACGCTCAGATGATCAAGAGAACCCGCGATCAGCTGGTCGGACAGACCCTGTTCGATATTTCCCCGCCCGTCTTGCACGCCGGGATTGAATCCATGCTCGAGCAGATACGCAGCGGAGAGGCCGTATCGAAAGAGATCACTGCGCCTGGGCAGGACGGGGTTTCTTACTTACTGATTCGCAACGAACCCAGGTGGACCGATGGGCAGGTCAGCGGTACGGTCATCTCCATGACCGACCTGACCGATCTCAAGGTGGCCTGGTCGGCGCTCGAGGAGAGCCGAAGCTTTGGGACTCACATCATGGAAGCCATGAGCCAGGGCTTGACCGTGACGGACCTCGAGGGCCGTTTCGAGTACGCGAATCCTGCCTTCTGCGAGATGGTCGGACGCTCATCGAAGGACATCGTCGGTAAGGTCATTTTTGATCTGGTGGATCCGACCGAGCACACGGCGCTCTATGGAAGACTTGAACGCCGCAGCGAGGGCAAGTCCGAAACCTTCGAAACGCGCCTGCTCCGCCCCGATGGTTCGCTGATCGAAGCCAGCGTTCAGTCCTCGCCGCGCCTCCGGGACGGTCGGCGGATCGGCGGAATTTCGATCCTGACCAACATCACCGAGCAACGCCAACGCGAGGCGGCGGTGCGCCAGGATGTCATCTGGGTCGAGGACATGATCAACTCGATCAACGGCGTGCTTTGGGAATCGGTCAACGACGGTAGCGGACGAGGCTACCGTCAAACATTCGTCAGTCCTCAGGTTGAATTTCTGTTGGGGTACACGCCCCAGGAATGGATGAACGATTTCGACTTCTGGGAAGACCACCTGCACCCCGACGATCGCGACCGAACCACTCAGGAGTTCGTGGAGGGCAACAAGAGCGGACGCCCGTACTCGCTCGAATTCCGGATGTTCGCTCGCACCGGACAGGCCGTCTGGATCAGGAGCCTGGTCACGCCGCGCCGGGTCGGTGATTCCCAGTGGGCGCGCGGCATCATGCTCGACATCACGCAGCGCAAGCAGGACGAGGAACGCTTGCAGGCGCTGACCGAAAAAATGACCTTCGATGCGCACCACGACGCGCTGACCGGCCTGCCGAACCGTGTCCTGTTCGAGGATCGTTTGCAGGTCGCGCTCGAGGGCGCGCGGCGGCACGGCGTCAAGGTCGCGGTGATGTTCCTCGATCTGGACCGCTTCAAGCAGGTCAACGATTCCCTGGGGCACGCCGTCGGCGACGAACTGATCTGTCAGGTCGCGCAACGCCTGGCGCACTGCTTGCGCCTGACGGACACGCTCGCGCGGCGCGGCGGGGACGAATTCACGCTGGTACTGCCCGACCTGACCGACCCGCGCGACGCCGCCAGGGTCGCGCACCGGTTGATGGACGTGCTGGCATCACCGTTTCACCTGGCGGGCCAGGAGTTGTTCGTCACGGCCAGCCTGGGCATCAGCCTGTACCCGCTGGATGGTGAGGACGCCGACACGCTGCAGCGCAACGCCGACGTGGCGATGTATCACGCCAAGGCCGCCGGGCGCAACGGTATCTCGTATTTTGATGCGGACATGAACGCCGCTGCGCACCGCCGTTTGCAGCTCGAATCCGACCTGCGGCGCGCCCTGGATCGCGGCGAACTCGAGGCGTTTTATCAGCCTCAGATGGACGCCCAGAGCGGCCAGGTGGTGGGTTTCGAGGCGCTGGTGCGTTGGCGACACCCGGAGTTCGGTCTGATCCCGCCGCTCGATTTCATCCCGATGGCCCGAGAGACCGGCATGATCGGACGGATTGACGTGTGGATGCTGCGCCAGGCCAGCCATCAGATCGTCGCCTGGGACGCGGCGGGTTTGCCGCGCGCGCGGGTGGCCGTCAACGTGTCCTCTTTGCGGGTCGACCAGATGGATCTGGTGGATTGTGTGCGCTTCGCGCTCCTGGAAACCACCCTTTCACCGGATCGGTTGGAGCTGGAACTCTCAGAAACCTTCGTGCTGCGCGATCCCGTTGAAGCTGCCGCGCAGATCGTGCGCTTGCGCGAGTTGGGCGTCAGCGTGGCGATGGACGATTTTGGGACGGGCAACTCGAGCCTGTCGCTGCTGCACCAGTTGCCGTTCAACCGCCTGAAAATTGACCGTTCCTTCGTGGTCGGCTTGAACGCCCAACCCAGCTCCAGACCGTTGATCGAAGCCATGACCGTGCTGGCCCACAAGCTTCAGATGGACGTGGTGATCGAGGGTGTGGAAACCCTTTCTGACCTGGATACCGCCCGTCAGATCGGGTGCGATATCGCGCAGGGATTCCTGTATTCCCGTCCGGTTCCTGCGCTGGAAGCCGAAGCGTTCTTGCGTCAGTACGAACCGCAAGCCAACCCGAAAGCGTAAAAATACCGTCTCGAACGCGTGATTCAATTCGCGTGCTGGAGCGCGAGTAGCTCGAGAGGTGCTGTCTGACGAGCAAGAAGCGCGAGTAGCCCGTCAGCGCCGCAAGCCCGAAGGTGCTGTCTTTGGCGGCAAGAAGGTGCTATTCCACGAGCAAGAACGGTCTTCTCGACCGCAGGCTTAGCGGCTCGCCGACCAGACGCTCGCGCCTCGAGCGGCGGTCGTAACGGCTGACTGCACCAGAATCGTCGAAAGTGCCCTGAGCGCGTTCGGGGCGCTCGGGTGCGCGGTGTCGCTGCCTCGCGCAGCCGACAGGATGCCTCCGACGAGCAACGAAACGCACAAGGTGATCAGGGCTGACCGGTAGGGCTTGAAGTTCATGCCCAGAACGTAGCACCCATTTCAGCGTCCGAAAGCCAAATAATGCCCGGATCCGGACTGCCTGAACCGGATTGACTGAACCGGACTGCCTGAACCGCGCCGTCAATCCGGGCGCAGTTCTCGAGACCATCGGAACCTACCGGTGCTCGAGTGCGTAACGTGACGCATGGGTCGGATCGGTTTATCTCAGAGCGCCTTCCAGCACTGTCCGCGTTGCGCGTACCCGATGATCACTGCTCGGGCGTACGGTTCGGGTTCCTCGAGCGATCACGCTGGCCTGGCGGGTCTCGACCCGGACCTTCCCTACGGTCCGCACGATCTCGGGGAGTGGTGGCAGAGCCGCTTCGACCCGAGCCTTCGTCGGGATCGCAACCTGGCGTGGTGGCAAAGCATCTGGGATTTCTTCGATGGCGTTTTCCGCCGCGCCAAGTTGCGCGGTCTGGGCGACGCGATGCGCCGCGACCCGGACGGCATGATCTGCCCGAACTGCCTGCACTGGCACGGCAAGACTCAACCGCGCGGCTTCGGCCCCTGAACCTTCGAGGGTGCGTTTGCGGGTTCGGCTCCGAGCATTCGACGGTGTTGAACCTTTTGCGAAAGTCAGTCCCAAGAACGCGTTGACGCGAGGGCAACCATAAAGATTACCCCTACAGAACAGGCTTTTGTAGGGGTAACCCTTGTGGTTACCTTGCCCTCGCGTTACTTGACCGCGCCCTGCGTCAGCCCTCGGATCAGTTGCCTTGAAAAAATCACGTACAGCACGATCACGGGCAGCACCGCCAGCGACAAGGCCGCCAGCACCGCGTTCCAGTCGTTGACGAACTGGCCCAGGAATTGTTGCGCGCCCAGGATCACCGTCTTGGTTCTCTCGTCGTTGGCGACGATCAACGGGAACCACAGGTCGTTCCAGACGGGAATCATGTTGAAAATAGCGACCGTGCCCAGCGCGGGTCGCACGATCGGTAGGCACAGCAAGAACACGCGGTACTCGCTCGCGCCGTCGATCCGGGCGGCGTCTTTTAACTCTTTGGGAACGGTCTGAAAGAACTGCGTCAGCACGAACACGGCCAGCGGAATGCCAGCCGCCGCGTAAATCAAAATCAGTGCGGTCAACGTGTTGGCCAGGTGCAGCCCGACCATCATTTTCAGCAAGCTGACCGTACCCAAGCGGATCGGCACCATGATGCCGATGCTCAGGTACAAGCCCAGGAGCGCATTGCCCCGAAATTCGTACTCTGAAAGCGCGAAGGCCGCCATGCTCGAGACGGTCAGGATCACCGCCAGCGACACGATGGTCACGATCAGGCTGTTCAGGAAGTAGCGTTCAAAATGCGCATTCGAGAAGACCGTCGAATAGCCGATCGGATCGAAGGTCGCGGGCGTCGGGAAGCTGTACGGCGATCCGAAGATGGCTTTTTGCGCCTTGAAGGAATTCATCACCACCAACAGCGTCGGGAAGAGCGCAATGAGGGTGTAGAAGATCAAGACCGCGTGGATTGCGCCGTGTTCCAGGTGGCCGCGCAACGGGCTGCCGGGGCGCTTTCCGGTGGCGGGAACGCTCGAGGCGAGGCTCACGGGAGGAGCCTTCTGGCCGCGGGCCACAAGCCGCAAGCCGCGAGGAGACCGTCCCACACGCTATTCTCGAGGCTCGAGAAAACACTGTGCAGCACGGTGCTTCTGTCATTCTCTCGGCTGAAAGAGCGCGCATCGGGCGAACGTCGGGCTCGATTTTTGAGCATCCGTCGCGCCCGAGGCGGCATTTCAAACGATCGTCGCCGCTCGAGGGCGAAGACAAGATTCGCTTCTACAGAAATACGGCGCGTGTGGCACAGATGTTCGCGCGACGTTCGCACTGAACCAACCTCGAGACCGCGCACCGGGACGGGTTTCGCTTTGACCCGTGACCCGTGACCCGCGACCCGTGACCACTTCACAGTTCGATCCTTTGCAGTCGGCGCTGCCACGCGAACAAGTAGACCAGCACGCCCGTCAGGATGATCAGTAGCATCACGCCCGCCACGGCGCTGCCCAGGTACGGATCGCCGCGTTGCAACTGGAATCCAAAAAACGTGCGGTAGAACAGCGTGCCCAGCAAATCCGTGTGAAAATCCGGCCCGGCCAGCGCGCCCTGAGTGGCGTACACCAGGTCGAAGGCGTTGAAGTTGCCCACGAAGGTCAGCACCGCCACGATCCCCACGGTCGGCAGGATCAGCGGGAATTGAATCTTCCAGAAGACCGTCCAGGCGTTCGCGCCGTCCACCCGCGCGGCCTCGAGCAATTCAGACGGAATGCCGATCAATGTCGCTAAAAAAAGCATCATTGGGATGCCGACGTACTGCCAGACGGAGATCAGCGAAACCGTGATGAGTGCGCTCTGCTCGAGACCCAGGTTCATCAGGTTCAAACCCGGAACCTTGTCCGCGATGCCCCAGACCGGCGACAGGATCATGCGCCACGAGAACCCGATCAGCACCACGGATAAAACGGTCGGTACGAAAATCAGCGTGCGGTACACGACGCTGCCGCGAATGCGGGTGGACAACAAGACCGCCAGCAGCAACCCGATCGGGTTCTGCACGCACATGTGAATCACGAAGAACACCAGGTTGTTCCGAATCGCGTTCCCGAGTTGAGGCGCGAAGCGCTCGTTGGTCAGCAGTTTCTGGTAGTTTTCCAGGCCCACGAAATGCGTTTTGAAATCCAGCCCGATGTTATAGAGGGACAACCGCAAGGAATCCAGCAACGGATAGATCATGAAGGCCGTGTAAATCAGCACGGCGGGCAATAAAAACACGACGATGTGGGTCGGAAAGGCTTTTTTGGCTCTCATGTTGTCGCTCTCGGTTTTTTCGGGTCGGATCTAAAGAACACCGTCCCACACGATGTCTCGAGAATGCGTGCCGGACGGTGTCCCTATCGGTTCGTCCCGGTGTGCGTAGGGGCGACGCATGCGTCGCCCCTACAGCGTGATGCTGTGGCTCGAGAAAGACTTACTTGACGGGCTTGTACCAGCTTTCCAGGCCCTTCTGCACGTCACCGGCGGCCTGGGCGGGCGTCTTGGTGCCGTTCAGCACGGCGGCGCTCGCGCCCCACAGGTCGTTCTCGTTGTTCGGGTTGCCGCGAGAAAGAATCTGGTAGGCGCTGCGGATGGTGCTCTCGCACTTGCCGCGCCACGACACGAATTCCTGCGCGACCGGATCAGCCAGCTTGATCTTGGCCTTCGAGTTCAGGCTGAAAAAGCCCGGCAGGGCGTTGGAGTAAATGCTGGCGAAGTCATCGGTCGTCATCCATTCCAGGAAGGTCTTGGCGGCGTCCTTGTTGGGGCTGGCGGCGTTCAAACCCATGGCGATGTCCGTGTGATCGCTGATGTAGCACTTGCTCGAGCCAGCGGGCAGCGGCGGTTTGAACGCGCCGATGTCCACCTTGGCGGCCCGGAAGGTGCTGATGTCCCACGATCCAGCCGGGTAGATCGCGCCCTTACCCAGGCTGAACAGGTTCTGCGCGTCCGGGTACGCGAGCGACTGGTAGCCCTTGGGCAGGTACGGCGTCCACTTTTTGAGGGCCTCGAAGGCTTTCAGGAAGCCGCCCGTGTTGTACTTGGCCGCGCCAGAAATGAGCGCCTTGCGGCCCGTCTCGCCGCCCCAGTAATTCGGCCCGATGTTCTGGTAGCCCATGGTGGCGCTCTCCCACTGGTCTTTGGTGCCCATTACCAACGGCGCGTACTTGCCGTTTTTCTTGATCGTCTCGAGCGCCGCGTAGAACTCGGCTTCTGTGTTTGGAACCTTGAGCTTCAGCTCCGTGAAGATCTTCTTGTTGTAAATGAAGCCGTGAATCACGCTGGCAATTGGAACGCAGAAGGTGCTCTTGCCGTCGTCGGTCTGCCAGGCGCTCTTGGCGACCGGGCTGAAGTTGTCCATGCCTTTGAGGTCACTTAAATCCTCGAGCTGACCCTTCTGGAAGATCCCGAGCGACTGGTCGAAGGGACGGCAGGTGATCAGGTCGCCGCCCGATCCGGCCTGGAGTTTCGCGTCCAGGGCGGCGTTGTATTCCGTCGGCGCGCTGGGCGCAAAGATCACCTCGATGTTCGGGTATTTCTTGTTGAAGGCCGGGATGATCTGCGTGTTCCAGATCTTCAGGTCGTCGTTGCGCCACGATTCGATGGTGATCTTGGACTTGTCCTGACCTCTGGCCAGACCCAAGAGCGCCGCGCCGGACAGCACTGCCAGTAGAACAACGCTGGATTTCCGCATTCTTCCCCCTCCTCGAAGCAGCCTGAAGCCGCTTTGTTGTGGTGCCGGGTTCAGCCTAACGCCTGATAAACTCGAGCCGCAACTCTTCGGAGGTTCTCGTGCGTGTCGGAATCATCGGTGCGGGTGGCATGGGCAGCGTCCACGCGGCGGCCTGGCGCGCGTCAGGGGCAGAGATCGGCGGGATTTTCTCGAGCAGCCCGGATGCCGCGTCCAGGCTCGCCTCGCGGGTCGGTGGTCGGGTCGTCTCGAGCGTCACCGAATTGCTTTCTGATGTGGATGTGCTGGACATCTGCTCGCCCACGCCATCGCACCTCGAGTACGCGCTTCTGGCCGCCAGCGCGGGCAAGCACGTGGTCTGCGAGAAACCCATCGCGCTGAGCGTCCGTGACGCGCAATCCATGATTGACGCGTGCCGCGTGGCCAACGTGAGGTTGTTTATCGCGCACGTGGTGCGGTTCTTCCCGCAGTACCGCATGGCAAGGAATGCCGTGCTGGACGGTCATGTCGGTGATCTAGGCGTGATCCGCCTGAAACGCGCCGCGTACCAGCCGCAGGTCGCGGGCGACAACTGGTTTCTGGACGATGCCCGATCCGGCGGCATGGTCGTGGACTTGATGATTCACGACTTCGATTACGCGCGCTGGCTCGGTGGCGAGGTCGAACGCGTCTACGCGAGATCCGTCCGAGCCATCTTCCCAGATGCACCCGGTGATTATGCCCTGGTGTCGCTGCGTTTCAAATCCGGCGCGATGGCGCTGATCGAGGGCGGCTGGGCGTACCCGAAAGGCGTGTTCCGCACGTCAATAGATATTTCCGGAACCGACGGCTTGATCGAGTGGAATTCTGACTCGTCCAGCACGATCAGGCCGTTTCTCGAGAATGTCACCCTGGACGGTGCTTCCGATGTCGGTTTGCCGCTTTCGATCCTGGCGGAAGACCCCTACGAAACCCAGATTCGGCACGTCAAAAGCGCGCTCGAAACTGGTACGCCGTTCCTGGTCACGCCCCAGGATGCGCTCGAGGCGCTGCGGATCGCGCTGGCCGCACGGATGTCCCTTCAGACGGGCCGAACCGTCAAGCTCGAGGAGGTGCTCTGATGCCCTCGAAACTCCGGGTCGGCATCTTGAGCTTCGCGCACGTCCACGCGGACGGCTACGCGACGCTGCTGCAATCGAATCCCGACGTGGAGTTCATCGGATTCAGCGAGCCCGACGCGGCGCGCGGAGAATCCGCCTCGAGAACCCACGGCGCGGCGCGGTTTGCAACACACCAGGAACTGCTCGAGCAAAAACCCGACGCGGTGATCGTCTGCTGTGAAAACTTCGGGCGCATGGAACTCGTTCAGATGGCGGCGCAGGCGGGCGCGCACGTTCTTTGCGAGAAACCCATCGAGGTCAGCCTCTCACGCGCCCTCGCCATGCGCGACGCCTGCGAGGGCGCGGGCGTGCGGTTCATGACGGCCTTCCCGATGCGTTTCGATCCGACCATCGAACTGCTGCGCCAGCGCGTGCTGAACGGAGATCTGGGGCGCGTCTACGGCGTGAATGGCATCAATCATTCCGAAAACCCGAGCGTCCACCGTGCCTGGTTCGCACAGAGAGCCCTCGCGGGCGGCGGCGCGGTTATGGATCACACGGTTCACCTGGCGGACATCTACCGCTGGATCTTCGGCGCGGAAATCCAGTCCGTCCACGCCGAGATAGGCAACCCGTTTCGTCCCGACCTGGACGTGGACACCGCCGGAATCGCGCTGTTGACGCTTCAGAACGGCGTCTTTGCCAGCATCGACTGTTCCTGGTCGCGCCCCGCGACTTACCCGCGATGGGGGCACCTCAAGCTCGAGGTCGTGGGGGAACGCGGTGCGCTGGACGTGGATGCCTTCGCGCAGCACCTGACGGTTTACTCGAACCGGAACCCTCGAGCCGTGACCTGGGCCAACTGGGGCAGCGACCCGAACGCCGCCATGCTCCAATCGTTCTTCTCGAGCATTCGGAATGACACCGACGTGAGCGTGACCTGGCGGGACGGTTTCGAGGCCCTGCGCGTCGCGCTGGCCTGCTACGAATCGAACGAGATGGGCCAACCCGTGAACCTCGAGTAGACGAGAACACCGTCTAGCACGCGTGTTTGAGAGTGCGTGCTGGACGGTGTTCTTTAAGCGCTAATTAATGATGGTCGAATACTTGAAATTTCCCGTCGATTCGTCACCAACGACGGTAACTTTAAAACTGTCGTAAGGCTGGGTTTTGATAACCTCTACTGTGCAACTCTTTGTTCCCTGTGGTGCTGATCCCCATGAATACATGCGA
>CAXTKV010000084.1:0-20484 GCA_964244895.1 uncultured Deinococcales bacterium | reverse complement strand
GACACCAGCCTGGCGTAGCGCGCGAACAGGCCCTGTTTGAACTCGAGTTCCGGGGCTTTCCAGAGGTGCCTGCGCGCGTCGAAGGTCGCCACGTCGACTTCGATCTCGAGCGCGCCCGTCTCGCAGTCGATGCTGATGATGTCTCCCTCCTCGATCAGCCCGATCGGGCCGCCGACCTGGGCTTCGGGCGAGACGTGCCCGATCATCAAGCCTTTCGTGCCGCCGCTGAAGCGCCCGTCGGTCACGAGCGCCACCTCCGGCCCCAGTCCCTCACCGACGATGGCGCTGGTGACGGACAGCATTTCCGGCATGCCGGGTGCGCCCTTTGGGCCCTCGTAGCGGATCACGACGACATCGCCGGGCTTGATGCGTTTTTGCAGCACGGCTTTCATCGCGTCCGGCTCGCCATTGAAGACCCGCGCGGGGCCTCTGAACTGCAAGCGTTCCGTCCCCGCCAGCTTGAGCACCGCTCCATCGGGCGCCAGCGATCCTTTGAGCACCAACAATCCGCCGGTGGGCTTGAAGGCGTTTTCTCGGGTCACCACGACCTGCTGACCGGGCGTCTCCTGGGCGTTCTCGGATTCCTCGCGCAGGGTTTTTCCGGTGATGGTCATCTGCTCGCCGTCGATCATCTGGCCCTCGATCAGGCGCTTGATGATCAACGGAATGCCGCCCGCTTCCCAGAGTTCCCAGGCCGTGTACGTGCCCCACGGTCGCATGTTGGCGATCACAGGCGTGCGCCGGGAAACCTCGTCAAAATCATCCAGTGACAGTTCAATGTTCGCTTCGTGCGCGACGGCCAGCAGGTGCAACACGGCGTTGGTGCTGCCGCCCGTGGCGGCCACCGCAGCGATGGCGTTCAGAAAGGACTGGCGCGTCAAGAAGGATTTCGGCGTGCGGTTGTGTTTGATCGCCTCCGCCAGCACGTGCCCCGCGCGCCTGGTGGCGTCTTTTTTCTCCGGCGACACCGCCGGAATCGAGTTGTACCCGACGGGCGTGAAGCCCATCACCTCGAGCACCATCGCCATCGTGTTGGCCGTGTACTGCCCGCCGCACGCGCCCACGCCGGGGATGGCGCTGCGTTCCACGGCGTCCAGTCCGGCGTCGTCGATCTTGCCCGCCGCGTGCTGCCCGACGGCCTCGAAGACGCTGACGATGGTTTGACCCTTGCCGTTCAGGTAGCCGGGCGCGATGCTTCCGCCGTACAGCACCAGGCTGGGCACGTCGGCGCGGATCACGCCCATCATGCCGCCGGGGTTGGTCTTGTCGCAGGCCACCAGCGCGACCATGCCGTCGTACATGTAGCCCTGCGCGATCAGTTCAACCGAATCCGCGATGACTTCCCTGGACACCAGGCTCGCGCGCATTCCGGGCGTGCCCATGCTGATGCCGTCACTGATGGCGGGTGCGCCGAACTCGAACGGGTGCAGGCCAGCCTCGCGGCAGCCCACCTTGAGGTCTACGGCCAGATCCCTGAGGTGAAAGTTGCACGGCATGCCTTCCGTCCAGGTGTTGACGATCCCCACCCACGGGATCTTGAAATCGTTGTCTTGAAGGCCGACAGCGCGGAGCATGGATCGCGCTGGGGCCTGTTGGGGGCCTTGTTTGATGCGGTCAGAGCGCATGGTTTCCTCCGTTTCCGTCAGAATTCTAACGCGCTCGGTGAAGGTTCTCGAATCGAGGTTCGGCGTTCGCGTGTTGGAAACGGGATAATCAATTCACAAGCCGGGAATAATTGTGAAATGATTCATTTGCTGCGTATAGGACGGCGTTTTTCTCAGGTAAACCGTTCAGAACGGTGTTTTCTCGAGGACAACGGTTCAGTTGCCCTCGAGAACCAACGACAGGGATCGGGCAGGGGAGAACTCGAATTCGCCGAATCCCGAAACGCAATCGGTGCCAGTCCCGCCCCAGATTTCCGCGTGGCTCGAGCGTACCGGTACGCTCGAGCCCTAGTCGTGCGAATGGCGGCTATGGACTACACCGTCCAGCACGATCTTTCTATAATTCAGAGAACACCGTCCAGGACGGTGTTCCTCGGGACTAAACCGCAGAGTTCCCGTCTGGGTTGTACAGTCAGCCATGCTCTCAAGTCGTGCTTCTCGAGCGTTCCTCGCGTTTTTTCTGGCCTGCTCGATGGTCGCCTGCAACGTCCCCACGCCGCCGATCATCTCGCAGCCGGGCACGACGACCACGATCATCATGGTGCGACACGCTGAACGCGATCCGGGAAGTGACCCGCCGTTAAACGCCGAAGGGCAGGCGCGGGCGCAGGTGCTCGCCAACGTCCTGGGGCAGAACGGCGTGACCGCGATCTACACCGTCGACTACATCCGGAACCGCCAGACGGTGCAGCCGTTGGCGAACAAACTGGGTTTGGCACCCGCCATCGTGGACTTGACGCAACTGGTGGACACGAAGAACCTGGCCAACGCGCTGGTCAAGGAGTGGTTGAGCAAACACGCGGGCGGTGTGGTCTTGTGGGTCGGCAATCAGGGCGCGCCGAACCTGGGCACGAACGGCACCCTGGAAGACATTTACCGCCTGCTGGGCGGCGTCGGCGACCCGCCGAACCGCTATCAGGACATGACGATTTTTGTCGTACCAGAGCAGGGAAAAGGCAAGCCGAGCATCATCAGAACGACCTACGGTGGCCCGAGTTCGCTCGATCCGGTCATACCGTAGGTGTTCGCCTGACGAAAATCCAATTTGGACTCAAGTTGGTATTCTTTACTGCAGTTTTATTTTCGTCTTGTACCATGTAGTTGTGACGAGCGCCCTAAAAACACCTCGAATCCTTGTGCTGACTGGTGATATCGACCGGGCGATGGCGATCGAGGCTCGTTTCTCGAGCCAGGATGTTCAGTGCGAAACCATGTCTGACGCGCTTCAAGCCCTGACTTCGCTGGAACGCGAGCGCCCCGACGCGATCATCTGCGGAACCGACGCGGGCGGCATGAGCGGTCTGGAAATGCACGAGATCGTGCGCAGCGAACCGAACCTGACCAACACCGTCTTCGTGATGCTCGACCCGACGGCGCGCTTGACGGGTGCGCTCGATGTCGTCCTGGAGGCGCAGGCCAGTCCCGACGAGATTTCTGGCGTCTGCCGCACGATGCTGGTCAACCTCGGCGTGCTCGAGGCGGATCGCTTCGAGAAAGGCAGCTTGCGCCCCACGACCAACGACCCGCAACTGACCGGAACCTTCGAGGTCTTGAGCCTGTTCGACCTGATCGTTTCCCTGACCCACGGGCAGAAATCGGGCGATCTGTGCATTCAACTGGCCAAGGCGGAAGCCAGGGTCACGATCCGCTCTGGCCGCGTGACGCACGCCACGTACCAGGGCAAGGTCGGCGAGGACGCCCTCTTGATGACCTTCACGGCGGTCGAGGCCGATCAGGGCGCGGAATTCGTCCTGCGCGGCCTGAACGCCGCGACGGGCGAGCGCAGCACCATCGACACGCCGATCGACCAGCTGCTCTTGAAGGTCGCGGTCGGCATGGATCACCACAAACGCTCCGGCGTGACCCACAATTAAGGTTTAACCGCGCGGTCTGTACCGCGCGAATCGCGTCTCCTCGAGGTATTCCTCCAGGTACGGCATGCCGGACTGGATCGCCAGCTGGCACTCGCGCTCAACCTCGTAAGGCACGCGCACGATGCTGATTTCCAGGCCCGCACCGCCGCCCAGGATCGCGTAGCTGGGCACATTCGCATCCATCGGGTTGCCGACCGAACCCGCGTTGAACAGCGTGCGGTGCTTGACCGGCTCGAGTTCCGGCACGTAAGCGGGCAGGTTCAGCACGAAGGCCGTGTGGATATCGCCGTAGCCGACCGCCCTGGGCATTCGGTTCGCGTACCCGGTGAATTCCGTGTCAACAAACATCCCGGCCAGCAGATCAGCCCGCCCCGAGAGGATCGCCTTCATGCCGACCCGGTGCCACAATCCCTGCGGCGATGCGTGCAGCAAGCGCACCAGCCCCGAGCGCCGTTCCAAATCGAAGTGATAGGGGAGTGCCCTCAGGAACGCCATCCGTTCCGCCCCCAGCCGGGCGCGCTCCCACTCGAGCGCACCGTGGATCGACGGATGCTGGTTTTCGTTCGGGTCGGCCACCAGCAAATCCCAGTTGCCCATGATCACCGGGCAGCCCAGATCGCGGATCGCATCCACGCACGCGGCCCCGCTCGGGCCTTTCCCGACGATATCGCCCAGGCAGACGATCTGTTTCAAGCCTCTGGACTGCACGTCGTTCAGCACCACTTCCAGCGCGGTGATGTTGGCGTGAATGTCCGAGAGGATAGCGATGGGTTCGTCCATGGGAATCTCGAGCTGCATTGGCTCGAGTCTACGTCGATGTGCCATTCTTGAAACCGCACGAGAACACCGTCTGGCACGCGAACTCGAGCATGCGTCCAGGACGGTGTTCTCGATCGGTACGCTCGCGTTGGCGCGCAGAACGAATGGTCGAAGACGGTGGAACTGGCGGCTGCACGACGGCCAAAAGATCCTTCGGCGCGCGCCTTCGGGATGTCGAATCTGGTGAGGCACGAGCACCGCGTGAGGTCGGTCGTAACTCGGGCGTTACGATGAGCCTCGAGCCGAACCATGACCGTTCCCGAACGCCTTGATCCCGAACTGTTGATCGACGTGCGAGCCCACACGGGCGCGCTCCTCGAGATCGCGACGATCAGTGGCGGCATCACCAATCGCAATTATCGACTGGACGCCGAACGCGGGGCCTTCATGCTGCGCGTGGCGGGCGAACAGACGGCGTTGCTCGGGATCGACCGGG
This sequence comes from uncultured Deinococcales bacterium, assembly GCA_964244895.1. GTDB lineage: Bacteria > Deinococcota > Deinococci > Deinococcales > JAAFIG01 > CAXTKV01. The sequence continues at coordinate 15,691 of CAXTKV010000084.1, read as the reverse complement.
CGCACGAATTCGCAGCGGCGACGGGCGCGCACGGCGTCGGCGTCGGCGCGAAACCCATCGCGTTCCTGGCGCAGCACGGTGCGATCCTGACGCAGTTCATCGCGGACGCCACCACGCTGACCGCCGCCAGCGCCGCCGAACCCGCGAGGCTCGAGCGGATCGTCGCGACCCTCAAACGGGCCCACGGCGCAGCCTTTTTCCCAAACAGCTTCAGCCCGTTTCGGACGGTGCGGGATTACCTCGCGTTGGCGCTCGAGCGCGGCGTCGAATTCCCAACCGACCTGTCGTGGCTGCTCGAGCGCGCGGCGGAAATCGAGGCGGCGCTCCGAGGGCGCGCTCAAATTTGCCCGTGCCACAACGACCTCTTGCCCGCCAATCTGCTGGACGACGGGCGCGATATCTGGATCGTGGACTGGGAATACGCAGGGAACGGGAATTGCTTCTTCGACCTGGGAAACCTGGCGGTCAATCTTGAACTGAACGCTGCCCAGTGCGAGGAATTGATTCGGATGTACTTCGGTCACACCAGTCCCTCCCTGACGGCGCAACTCCATTTGATGCGCCTCGCGTCCGACCTGCGAGAAGCCTTCTGGGGCTACCTGCAATCCGGCATCTCGAGCCTCGAGTTCGACTTCGCGGGTTACGGCGCGCAGCACCTGGATCGGTTCCGCCAAAACGTCGCCACCGACGGGTACGCCGGGTGGCTGGCGGCGCTCGGGTGACGCGACCTCGAGCACCGTGCGGGCCTCTCATTTCAGGTTCGCTCGCGCTCGAGAACACCGTCTGGCACGCGAATATTGGAATGCGCGCAGGGCGGTGTTCTTTTGACTGGAGCGCTCGAGCGCGCGTATCGAACGTCGCGTACTCGAGGAGCCGAACGCACGTTTCGTTCAGATCAAGATGCGTTTGCGCTCCGGGTCATACGGCGCGCGCAGGTGCGGTCTGGCCGCGAAAGGCTGGCCGTTCACGACGATCTCGTAACGTCCGGCGCGAATCCAATCTGCGTCCACACCGCCCGCGTTCTTGACGTAACCCATGCCGATGGCCGCGCCCAGGGTGTGCCCGTAACTGCCGGAAGTCGTGTACCCGACGGGCACGCCGCCCCGCAGGATCGGTTCGGAACCCCACAGCACGGGCTCGGGGTTCTCGAGCCGAAAGCTGACGAGCATCCGCCTCAGGCCGATTCGTTTCTGCTCGAGCAGCGCTTCTTTACCGATGAACTCCGGTTTGTCCCACGCCACCGCGAAGCCCAACCCGGCTTCCAGCGCCGTGTCTTCCGGCGAGATGTCCGCGCCCCACGCCCGGTACGCTTTCTCGAGTCGCAGGGAATTGATCGCGTAATGCCCAGCGTTCCTGACGCCCAGGCTCGAGCCCTCGCGCATCAGGGCGTCGTACAGACCGGCGGCCTGACTGGTCGGAACGTGCAACTCCCAGCCCTGCTCGCCGACGTAGGTGATGCGCACCGCCAGCGCCGTCACCGAGCCCAGTTCGATGGTTCGCGCCGTAGAAAACGGGAACCCCTCGTGCGAGATGTCCGCGTCCGTGAGTCGCCGGAGCAAAGCCCTCGCGTTCGGCCCCATCGCGCCGATCACGGCGTGACTTTCGCTCACGTCGGTGACGGTGACGTTCATCGCGCCGACGTGACGGCGAATCCAGTCCGCGTCGTGAACCGCCTGAGATGACCCCGTGATGATCCTGAACTGGTTTTCCCCGAGGCGCAACACCGTCAGGTCGCTCTCGAAGCCGCCGCGCGCGTTCAGCATGGCCGTGTAGACCGCGCGACCCACGGGCACGTCCACGTCGTTGGCGCACAGGTGTTGAAGCAACCCGAGCGCGTCTCGCCCCGCCACTTCAAGCTTGGCGAAGCCGGACTGATCGAAGACTGCGACCGTTTCGCGCGCCGCGCGGTGCTCGCGCGCGTGCGCCTCGAACCAGTTCTGCCGGCCCCAGCCGTACTCGACCTCCAGTTTCGCGCCGTCCACGGCGAACCAGTTCGGTCGCTCGAGCCCCGCCTTCTGCCCGAAGCTCGCGCCCGCTCGCACCAGTTGCGCGTGCAACGCAGAGACGCGCAGATCGCGCCCGGTCGCGGGTTCGCGGTTCGGCCAGGCCATCTGGTAGTGCAATCCCAGCACCTCGGTCACGCGCTCGCGCAGGAACGCGCGGTTGTTCACAACGCTCCCGAAACGTCGGATGTCCACCGACCACAGATCGAGCGTCGGTTCGCCCTCCGCAATCCACTCCGCCAGGTACTTGCCCGCCCCTCCCGCGCTGGCGATGCCGACCGAGTTGAAACCCGCCATCACGAACAGACCGCGCAACTCCGGCGTTTCACCCATCAAGAAGTTGTTGTCCGGCGTGAAGCTCTCCGGGCCGTTGATGAACTTCTCGAACTTCGCGCCCCGCAAGGCCGGAATGCGCCACTGACCCGCCGCCAACGGATCGGCGTACTTCTCCCAGTCCGGCTCGAGCAGCGCGTCGCTGAAATCTGCCGGGATCGGGTCGGCATCCCACGGTTTGGTGTACGCCTGGAACGCGCCCAGCACGATCCGGTTGCCCTCGCCACGGTAGTAAATGCAGCGGTTCGGATCGCGCCCGACCGGCAGTTCATCGAATGCGCCCGGAATCGGTTCGGACACGACGTAATGGTGCTCGACCGGAAACAGCGGGATGTTGACGCCGATCTTCAGGCCCAGTTCTCGCGTCCACATGCCGCCGCACAGCACCACGACCTCGGCGCTGATCTCGCCCTGGTTCGTGCGCACGCCTGTCGCCCGACCGTTCTCTCGCAATACGTCCATCACGCGCACGCCCTCGAGAACTCGCGCACCGCGCATCTGTGCCCCTTTTGAGAGCGCCAGCGCCGTGTCCCTGGGCACGCACTTGCCGTCGTCCGGCAACCAGGCCGCGCCCAGCACGTCATCCACGCGCATCAACGGCCATTTTTCCTGGGCTTCACTGGCCGTGATCATCTCGGCGCTGACGCCGAACAGTTCCGCCATCGCCATCGTGCGCCGCAACTGAACCATGCGGTCCTGGCTGGTCGCCACGATCAGGCTGCCCGTGGTCTTCCAGCCCACGGACACGCCCGTCTCCGCCTCGAGGGTTGGGTAGAGTTCCACGCTGTACTTGTTGATCTTCGTCATGCTGTTGCTGGTTCTCAACTGCCCGACCAGTCCCGCCGCGTGCCAGGTCGTGCCGCCGCCCAGCGCGTTCTGCTCGAGCAGCACCACGTCCTTCCAGCCCAATTTGGTCAGGTGATACGCCACGCTCGAGCCGACGATGCCGCCGCCGACGATCACGGCGCGCGCCTGAGTTGGAAAGGATTCGGTCATGAATGATTGTAACGAGCGCGGCGGCTCGAGGACTTCTGACGCTCGGCTCGAGGACTTCGCGGGAACTTTTGAGTGTGCGATTGACTCCCTCAGACGAGATGTGATCGTCCACAATGAGATCACTATTTTTATGGAGCAATCCTTATGACTTTCGTACAAAAACGCTTGATACTTTCAGGCATTGCCCTGACTGTAAGTGTGTTCAGTGCATTTATTTTCCACGCTGCTCCTCGCATCGATGCGACGACGCAGACGGAAAAAGACACGTTGGCAGCCATTGTCCTCGTGTTAGGTTCCTTCGTCGCGGGTGTGGGCGCTGGCTCTACCCTCAACATCGGGAACGATTAAAGAATCCATGTCGCTTTGCTTTCTGGATTCAACCTGAAACACCACGAAAGCCCTTGGCTCTCGTCGTGTTTTTTTGTCTAGAGATTTGTACTGACAAAGATCACGCCCTCGCCATTTCGAGCCGGGAACAACGTTCAAGCCTGATCCCGAGAACACCGTCCCAGACACATTCTCGAGTTCGCGTGCTGGACGGTGTTCCTTGCGAACCAGTCTCGAGCTCGCGCGGTAGACTGAGGATATGGAATACAGCGCAAAAAGCGTTTACGGTCCCAGCATTCAAGGCAAGAACCGCATCGGTGGCGCGTGGGAAAGCGCACTCAACAGCTTCGAGTCCCGCAATCCGGCGCGGCTGGACGATCTGGTCGGAACCTTCCCGGATTCGAGCATCGACGACGTGCGTGCAGCCTGCATCGCGGCTGGAACGGCCTATACCGCCTGGCGGCGCGTGCCCGCCCCGGTGCGCGGGGCGCTGATCGGTAAGATCGGTGATCTGATCGAGACGCACCGTGCGGCCTTGGAAAAACTCGTCACCCGAGAGATCGGCAAGACCGCCAAGGAAGCCTTCGGCGAGGTGCAAGAAGTCATCGATACCTGCCGCTTCTTCCAGTCCGAAGGCCGCCGCTTGTACGGTCAGACGGTTCCGTCCGAGATGCCCGACAAGGAACTCATGACCTACCGCCGACCTCTGGGTGTGGTCGGCATGATCACGGCGGGCAACTTCCCGATGGCCGTCCCCAGTTGGAAGCTCGTCCCGGCGCTCCTGTCGGGCAACACGGTCGTCTGGAAACCGTCCGAGGACGCGCCCGCTTGCGCCGCCGCGATGCTCGAGGTCTTCCTGGCGGCGGGCCTGCCGGACGGCGTGCTGAACGTCGTCTACGGCGGTCGCGAGGCGGGCAAGGCGCTGGTCGGCATGATGGACGAAGGGCGCGTGCAGAAGTTCGCCTTCACCGGTTCGAGCGCTGTCGGGCGCGAGATCGGCGCGGTCGCGGGTCGCAACCTGGTCAGCCCGTCATTGGAACTGGGCGGCAAGAACCCGCTGGTCGTGATGCGCGACGCGGACCTGGAAAACGCCGTCTCCGGTGCGGTCTGGGCGGCCTTCGGTACGGGCGGTCAACGCTGCACCAGCGCTGGGAACATCATCCTGGACGCGCCCATCGCGGACGCCTTCACGGCGATGTTCATGGATCGCGTGCGCGCCCTCGAGATCGGCGATCCGTTGGCGCATCCGGGCGTGACGTACGGGCCGTTCATGTCGGAGCGGTTCATGAACACGTGGCTCGAGCACCTGGATTGGGGCGGCGCGGAGGGCGCGAAGAAACTCTACGGCGAGGGGCGCATCGCGCCGGATTCCAGACCATCCGGCTTCAAGGGCGACCCCGCCACCGGCATGTTCGGCTGGCCGACCGTCTGGGCGGGCGTGACGGTGGGCATGAAACTCTTCCAGACGGAAATCTTTGGCCCGACCATCAACCTGGTCGCGGTGGACGGCCTGGACGAGGCCATCACCGCCGCCAACGCCGCGCCGTACGGCCTGTCCAGCGCGATTTACACCAACAACCACGGTTGGGCCTTCCGCTTCAAGGAGCGCATCGAGGCGGGCATGACCAGCATCAACAACTCGACCACCGGCGCGGAAGCGCACCTGCCGTTCGGCGGCACGAAAGCTTCCGGCAACACCTCCAGGGAATCCGGCATCTGGGTGCTGGAATCCTACACGCGCTGGCAGGCCGTCAACGACGATCACGCGGGCGCCTTGCAACTCGCGCAGATGGACACGGTGGATTTGCGCACCCAGACCAAGCTGGATCTATCCGCCCTGCTCGGCTGACGATCGCTCGAGACGCAACCTCGAACCCACGATCGCGGCGTCTCGAGGTTGCTCGAGGCGGTATCAAAAGAACACCGTCTGGGACGGTGTTCTCGAGGGCGCCAAAAACGCGTGCTGGACGGTCTTCTGGTCCGAGATCGAAACCCTTCAGGCGTGTTCGCGGGCGTTCTTGACGCCCTTCCAGGTGCCATCGTCGCACTCGAACTCGTACTTGCCGCGCAAGTACAACGAATCCATCGCGGCGCGACCGAAATGGCTCAGGAACCAGCGCACGCTAACCTGAGCGCACTCGTCCGTCTCAATCAGGCGCAATTCGAGCTGATCGCTCGTGCCGGGAACCCAGCGTCCCCGCACCTGGCGGGCGGATTTTTTGGTGGTGAAAGATTCGGTGGTGGATGGGGCGGGCGGGATCACGGTCGAACGGTCCATGTGAACCTCCGGGTTGAGCTGAGCGATGGCCTGCGAACGGGCTGCCGACGCGCGTAAATACGAGTAGTCCATTGACCCGCTCCGGGAATGACCGGAACGAATGCCAAGGCGAAAGATCGTCTCTGGATTGATTCCAGTCTAGTCATCGTTTCTTCGGATGTCTGCGGAAGTCCTCACACTGGCAAATGAAATTCATTTGCTCGAGCCGCGCGCTGCTCCGGCGCGGTTCGCGGCTGACGCGAGAAATGAATCGAGAACCGCCAACGAGCCTCCAAACCTGACCGCCTTTTTCGCCTCAGGTCGTGTTTTCACGCGCCGCCAAGCTCGGTGCGTTTCGGTCGCGCCAGAGGCTCGAGTCGTGACGGTCGGCGTTTGGGGGATGCCGACCGTTGAGACGCCGGTGCTTCGGGTCGCTCAGCCAGCCTTGAACGGTTTTTGTCGGGCGGTCTTGAACAACGATGCGATCACGCTGATCGTCAGCACACCGATGATCACGCCCAACGAGTACGCCGTCGGAATCTTGACGCTATCGATCAGCAACAGCTTCGCGCCGATGAACGACAAGATCACGGCCAGGCCCGTCTTGAGGTACACGAAACGCTCCACCACGTCCGCCAGCAGGAAGTACAGGCTGCGCAAACCCAATATCGCCATGACGTTCGAGGTGAAGACGATAAAGGGATCGGTGGTGACCGCAAAAATCGCCGGGATGCTGTCCACCGCGAACACCAGGTCGGTGAACTCGATCAAGACCAGCACCAGGAATAGTGGGGTCGCCGTGCGAACGTCGTCCCGCACGGTAAAGAACTTCTGACCGTCGTAGTCGCGGCTGATCGGAAAGAATCGCCGCGCCAGCCTGACGGCGGGGTTCTTCTCGAGATCCGCGTGTTCATCCTTCCTGGAAAAAAGCATCCGCAATCCCGTGAACACCAGAAAACCGCCGAAAACGTACAGCATCCAGTGGAACCGTTCAATCAGTTCCGCCCCCAGGCCGATCATCGCGCCGCGCATGAGCAATGCCCCCAGAACCCCCCAGAACAGCACCCGGTGGCGGTACTCGGGCGGTACGGCGAACGCGCCGAAGACCAGCACGAACACGAAGATGTTGTCGACCGCCAGCGAGTACTCGATCAGGTAACCCGTCAGCCATTCCAAGCCTTTTTGCTGACCCTGCCAGACGAATACCAGGCCCGCGAACCCCAGCCCGAGCGCGACCCACACGCCCGTCCAGAGGGCGGCTTCGGTGACGCTCACGACGTGCGCCTCTCGGTTGAAGACGCCCAAGTCGAGCGCCAACACGCCCAGCACGCCAGCGATGAATGCAAACCAGACCCAAACGGGAATCTCCACGATTCACTCCGATTTGAGTCTCGCCTTTGATGCGTTCACCGGAAGACCGATGGCCTTCGTACTGACGATGAGCGCTCCCGTTTCGGGCGGCTACTCCCCCAACAACCCGGTCAGTCTACACGATCAATCTGTGCGCGACCAAATGCGGGACGCGAGAACCCTCATCGCGGCCTCGATCGCCCAAAAGACCGTCCAGCGCGTATTTTAAGGTTCGCGCGCCAGATGGTGCGCTCTAGAGACGCCGATTTATCGAAGCCTGAACTGGCGCACGAAATCCCGATACCACGCCCCGGACGCCTTCAAATGCCTCTTCTGGGTCGTGAAATCCGTGCGGTACAACCCGAAACGTTTTTCAAACCCCTCCGCCCATTCCAGGTTGTCCATCAGCGACCACGCGAAGTACCCTTCGAGCGGCACGCCCGCCGCCATCGCGCGCGAGGCGCGCTCGAGGTGCGCTTTCAGGTACGCCAGGCGCGCTTCGTCCTGCACGATGCCATCCACATCCGGCGCGTCCGGGAAGGCCGAACCGTTTTCCGTGATGACGATGGATTTCGGGGCGTAATTGCGCTGGAGTGCCATCAGCAACTCGAGCAACCCGTCCGGGTAGACTTCCCAGCCCATCGCCGTGACCGGATGGCCGCGTTCGGCTTCCGGCACGACCTCCAGGGGCAAGCCGAGCTGCTTCAAAATCGCGTTCATGCCCTCGCGCGGGGTTCCCGGCCTGGGCGCGCGCACCAGCTCGCGCGTGTAGTAGTTCACGCCCAGGAAATCGATCCCCGCGCCGATATCATCCAGATCCTTGGACGGGAAGTCCGGCATCAACTGCTGCACGAACATGGCCAGATCGCTCGGGTAAGCGCGCTTGAAGATCGGATCGAGGAACCAGCGGTTCAAAAAGCCTTCCAGCACGCGCCCCGCGAGTTGATCGCCCGCGCTGCCGCTGGCCGCCTCGACCCGGTTGAGGGACAGCGCGATCCCGACGTTGCTGGCCGCCTGCCCTCGAGAATTCGCGCGCAGTGCGGACACGCCCAGACCGTGCGCCAACAGCAAGTGGTGCGCCGCCGCCAGCACTGCGCTGGGCTCCCTTCGGCCCGGCGCGTGCATGCCCGACCCGTACCCGAGCGCCGCCGCGTTGAACGGCTCGTTGATGGTCATCCAACCCGCCACGCGATCACCCAGCGCGCGCGCCACGACTTCCGCGTATTCCGCGAAGGCATACGCCGTGTTCCGGACGGGCCAGCCCCCTTTTTCTTCGAGCGCGAGCGGTAAATCCCAGTGGTAGAGCGTGACCCACGGTTCAATGCCGCGCTCCAGCAGACCGTCCACCAGGCGCTGATAGAAATCCAAGCCCATCGGGTTGATCTGACCGCGTCCATCCGGAATGACGCGCGGCCACGACACCGAGAACCGGTACGCGTTCACGCCCAACGCCGCGATCAAATCGAGATCCGATTCCAGCCGGTGGTAGTGATCGCAGGCCACGTCGCCCGTCGCGCCGCCCGCGATGGTTCCCGGCAACCTCGAGAACGCATCCCAGATGCTCGCGCCTTTCCCATCTTCGGAAGCCGCGCCCTCGATCTGGTAGGCGCTGCTGGCCACACCCCACTTGAAATTCCTGGGGAAGTCCGCCGGGTCTGGTTGGCTCGAGCGCCGCTCTGGGTCAATCATGATCGCACCTGAGAACACCGTACCAGACGGCGTTCCGGCTGAGCAACTGAGGGCTTGGAGGTGCGCTCGCAATGCTCGCGCAGAACTCGGGAAAAGCGCTCCTGGACGAGCGCTTCGACATGGGTTCGGGGCAGGGCGAGCATGGAGTTCGCCCCTACGGAACACCGTCCAGCACGCCATTCTTCGGAGCGAAAGAACACCGTCCAGGACGGTGTTCTCGTGAGGTTCACACCCGAGAATTCAGTCCTTGAGCTTCTTCGCGGCCTCCGTCAACGCGGGCATGATCGCGTTCAGATCGCCGACGATGCCGTAATCCGCGACCTTGAAGATCGGGGCTTCAGCGTCCTTGTTGATGGCCACGATGTACTTCGATTTCGCCATGCCGGACAGGTGCTGCACCGCGCCTGAGACGCCGACCGCGATGTAGGCGTTCGGTTGCACCGTCTTGCCCGTCTGCCCGACCTGCTCCGCGTAAGGCCGCCAGCCCGCGTCCACCGCTGCCCGAGTCGCGCCGACGCCCGCGCCGATCACGTCCGCCAGTTCCTCGATCAGTTTGAAATTCTCCGGGCTACCCACGCCGCGTCCACCCGTGACGACCACGGTGGCCTCCGTCAACGGCACGCGTTCGGATTTCTCCTGAACCCGACCCGTGACCTTCAGCCTGGATGGCTCGAGCGCGAGTTCCACCTCGAAGATCTCGCCCAGGGATTCCAGAAACCCGGCGGCGGGCTGCGTGTTCGGCTTGACGCTCGCCACCACGACTGCCCCTAGACCCTCGAGCGTCTCCGTGACCCGCGCCAGGAACGCGTAATGCGTGGCGCGCACGCCGCCAGGTACGCTTTCGAGCCTGATCGCATCTTCCAGGTACGGCGCGTCCAACCTGACCGCGACCCTCGGCGCGAGTTCCCGACCCGAGCGCGAGCCCGCCACCAGCACCACGTTCGCGCCGCCGTCCTTCGCCACCTGCGCGAGAGCCTGCGCCCAGACCTGCGCGTTGACCGGCTCGAGCGCCGCGTCCTGCCCGACCAGCACCTGATCCGCGTACCGGGCGGCCTCCACGGGCACGTTGCCCACCTCCGCGCCCAGCACCAACAGCGTCACCGGGCCGGAACCCAGACCCCTGGCCGCACTGACCATCTCGAGGCTCGATTTGCGGAGTTTGCTGCCATCGTGTTCAGCCAGAATCAGAATCATCAGAACACCTTCGCTTCGTCGTGCAGCAGCGCGATCAACGCTTCCGCCGCCGCCACGGGGTCTTTGCCGTCAATCAACTTGCCCAACCGGGCGCGCTCCTGGATCTCCTGGCTGACCACGCTGACCTTGCTGCCCGAGACGCCGTAATCCGAGAGCGTCTTCTTCTCGAGCGGCTTGGATTTGGCCTTCATGATGTTCGGCAAGGTCGGGTAGCGCGGCTCGTTCAAACCCTGCTGCGTGGTGATCACGGCTGGAAGTTGCACCTCGAGCGTTTCCTTACCGTCGTCCACGTCGTGCGTGGCCTTCGCGAGCGAGCCGTTGAACTCGAGCGCGGTCGTCCACGTCACCTGCGGCCATCCCAGCACCTCCGCCAGCGCCGCGCCGAGCGCCTGAGAATCCGTGTCCGCGTGCTGACCGCCGCAGAACACGATGTCTGGGGCTTCGTCCTGCACGATCTTGGCGATGACTCGAGCCTGCGTCACGGCATCCACGAAACCGTCCGTCTCGACATGGATCGCCCTGGCCAGACCCATCGCCAACGCCCGACGAATCGCCGTCTCGTACCCTTGCGGGCCGAGGGCGACACCGACCGCCTCGCCGCCGATATCAGATGTGACGATCCTTAGCGCCTGCTCCACGCCGTACTCGTCCATGCCGTCCAGCGCCATCGTCGCGCCCTCGAGATCGACCTTGCCGTCTTTGGCCTTGACGCGGGCCTCCGCGTCCGGAACTTGCCGGATGAGACAGAGAATTTTCATGGGTTCACCTTGATATCAGAAATAAATGCTGTACATCCGTCTTGTGAGCTTTTTGCCGCTCCTGAGCACTTTATTGCAAGATTCCACAAGGCTTTGATATCTTTATCCCACTGATTGTGACTGGCCTTCTGTTGATAATAACTTGTAAATCTATTATAAATAAAAGATAAAATATCATCAAAGATTATCTGCGGGACACCTTTATATTTCCTTTGGAGTTTCGGATTTATAGTTCCCCCTACACACAATAACTTGACAATAATTTGATCTCCTTCGTAATTTCCGTCTTTATAAAGTGATTTGGAAACTGTATCGATTTCAGCTGTCTTAAATGTACCAATAGCTCGAAGTACCTGTTGCATATTTTCTTTTTGAGGTTTTGTCCAAGGGCCGTTTAAATCACATATACTTGATTTAACTTCTGTAAATACTAACAAAGGCTTTTCAGAGTTTGCTTTGAATATAGTGTCATCTTGCATCGGATTGTATAATAACTCTTCGCGATATGGAAATCGAATTCCGATAACATCTACATCAGTTCGTTGATCGTAGCCAGAGTTGGGATGAACAATAAAATTTGTAATAGTGAGGAAACCGTTTAACCTTAAGTACCAGTAGGCTAAAGTTTCTGCTTTGATTTTCGTTACGTTTTTGCTGTCAATACTCATGATTATGAATTCCGCCTTTCAATGTGATTCAGTTTCGAGAATATTGTCTGGAACGCATTCTGTAATTCGTGTGTAGGACGGTGTTCTATCTTAGATCGGCATTTACAATCCGTCCCCAACGGTTCGATCCCACAACTTCGCATCTTCGCTCGAGTCCCATTGTTTGTTCGCAGCTCGGTAGGCATCGCGCAATTCCCGCTCATATTCGCGTGCTCGTAGGGCACGAATCGCTTCCTCGAGCGCTGCCGTTCGGCTCGAGTGGTCGTGGCGTCTCTGGTAGTCCTCGAGAAAGTCGAAAAGCTCGACTCGAATCCTTGCGCTGATGTGACCTTTCCCGATTGTTTCCATGCAGTCAGTTTATCCTTTTGCGTTCACGCGTTGCGAGAACACCGTCCAGCACGCATTTTAAGATTCGCGTGTGGAACGGTGTTCTTCAATCCTTCAACAACCCTCTCGCCATCACGACGCGTTGAATCTCACTCGTGCCCTCGTAGATCATGTTTAATTTCGCGTCGCGCAGCAGCTTCTCGACGGGGTACTCGCCGACGTAACCGTACCCGCCGTGAACCTGAATGGCTTCGTTCGCAGCGTTGAAGGCGGCCTCAGATGCGTAGGCTTTCGCGGCGGCGGCCTCCATCGCGTGCGGCATCCCGTTGTCCACCAGCCAGGCCGCCCGGTACGTCGCCAACCGCGCGTTCTCGAGGCTCATGTACATCTCCGCGAGCTTGATCTGGATGGCCTGAAATTCGGAGATCGGTTTGCCGAAGGCTTCGCGGGATTTGGCGTATTTGACCGATTCCTCGAGCGCGCGCCGGATGATGCCGACGCTGCCCGCCGCGACGGGCACGCGCGTCTTGTCGAGGGTCTTCATGGCGATCTTGAATCCGTCTCCGACGCCGCCCAGCATGTTTTCCCTGGGCACGCGCACGTCCTCGAACACGAGTTCGGCGGTGTGCGCGGCGCGCTGGCCCATCTTGTGGTGAATTTTGTTGAACGCGAATCCTGGCGTTCCGCGCGGCACGACGATGGCGACGGAACCTTTCGTCCGCAGGCTCGCGTCCACCGTGGCGAACACGACCGCGAATTCCGCGATGCCACCGTTGGTGATCCACATTTTGGTTCCGTTGATGACCCAATCGTCACCGTCCTGCACGGCTTTGGTTCGCATCGCGGCGGCGTCTGAACCGTTGTTCGGTTCGGAGAGTGCGAACGAGGCGAGGCGCGGCCCGTCCGTCAACGGCGTCAGGAAGCGTTTTTGCTGTTCCTCGGTGCCGCCCACGTTGATCGGCGTGATGCCCAGTTCCGAGGCCATCATGATGCTGTAGATGCCCATGCAGCCGTAGCCGATCTCCTCGCCCAGAATGCTCTCCTCGAGCATCCCGAGCCCCAAGCCGCCCGCGTGCGCGGGCACAATGGAGTTCAAAAGCCCGACCTCGGCGGCTTTGGCGATCACGCTCTCCGGGTAGGTTTCGCTGCGGTCGTACTCGGCGGCCACCGGGATGATCTCGCGCTGCGCGAACTCTCGAGCCAGCGCCTGAAGCTGAAGTTGTTCTTCGGTCAACCTGAAATCGAGGGGCATACGGCCTCCTTGCGGCTCGAGGGCGATTTGTTTGAACCCAGTCTAGCAAAGGGTTGCGCCCGGTATACGGGGCGTAGATCACAGGAGCACCGTCCGTGACGCGTCTCGAGATTCACGTCCTGGACGGTGTTTAACGCAAGAGCGACACGACCAGCGCAATCGTCGCAATCGAACCGAAGGTCGTGAGCACGACCGTGCCTGCGACCGTCTTCGCGTCCGCACCGAGTTCCCCGGCCAGCAAGAACGCGTTGATCGCCGTCGGCATGGCGCTTGAGAGCACCAGCACGCCGCGCTCGAGGCCGCGCAAGCCGAACAGCGTCCCGACCGCGAAGGCCACCAACGGCCCCAGGAACAACCGCAATCCGCTCGCGCGCAGCACCGGGCCGGACAGCGCGGGCAATCCGCTCGCGCCGATCTGCAAGCCCAGCGAAATCAGCAGCATCGGGATGGCCGCTTGCGCCAGCAGGTGAATGCCACGGTCAATTCCGGTCGGGAAGGTCGCGTGCAGCGCGTTCAGGGCGATCCCCAAGAGCGCCGCCCAGACCAGCGGCAACCGAAAAACCGCCCGCAAACTCAAGCGCCAGTCGGTTGCGCCGGAAAGCACGGCTGCCGTGACCACGAAGGTGAAAAAGACGCTAATGGTGAACACAATCAATGAAAGCTCGAAGCCCGCCTGTCCAAAGGCGAACAGGCTGATCGGCAGGCCAAAATTCCCGTTGTTGCCGGTGATCACGCCCGCTACCATGCCGCGCCGGGTTTTTTCGGGCACGTCCCGGCTCGAGAACCAGGTGATTGCACCCATGATCGCCTCGAAGAGGGCGTAGCAAAAGATGATCAAGAATGCCGTCCCGAACCGGACTTCGGAGTGCGCCAGGTTGTCCAATGCCAGGGCGGGGGAGAGCGCGAACAGCGTGATTTTCGAGATGCCCGCCTGATCCGGCCTGATGTACCGCCCCAAAAGAACGCCCGCCAGCGTCACGACGATCACGGGCAGCACGACTTCCAGGAGCGCGTTGAACACGCCTGAGTAGACCATTCATCGCGCGATTCCTCAAGCGTTGGCGCGCGAAGCGCATCCTGCCGTTCGCCCTCGTGCGGGAGCGTCGGCTCGAGCTGCGGCGGGTGCGCGCATAGGAACGCCGTCGCTCGAGCCGGACGGTTCAGACGCTGACTCCCGCACGAGAACACCGTCTGAAACAATGTTCCTTATTCGTGTGCTGGACGGTGTTCTCGCATTCGAGCCTTAGTCTGCCGCGTGCCCCTTGTCGTGGACGCCCGCCATCAACAATCCCAGCTTCTCTTCGGTCGCTTCGGACGCGGGCATTTCTCCGACGATTTCGCCCTCGTACATCACCAGGATGCGGTCCGATAAACTCATGACCTCGCCCAGGTCGGCGCTGACCAAGAGCACGCCCAACCCCTTATCCCTGGCCTTGACGATGTTCTCGTGAATGAACTCGATCGCGCCGATGTCCACGCCGCGCGTCGGTTGGGACGCGATCAGAATTTTCGGATCTCGAGACAACTCGCGGGCCACGATGATCTTCTGGGCGTTGCCGCCGGAATAGCCTTTGGCGGGCAGGGCCGTGGATCTCGGGCGCACGTCGAACTCCTCGACCCGCTCCCTGGCCTCGCGCTCGATGGCGTCGAACTTCAAGAGCCCGAGTGCCCCGGCGTACTTTGCGGTGTACTGATCGCCCAATATCAGGTTTTCCGCCGTGCTGTACTCGAGCACCAACCCGCGCTCGTTTCGATCCTCCGGGATGTGGCTGACCCCCGCCAAGCGCACGGCCTTGGCGCTCGGATGCTCGAGCGTGTGACCCATGTAGCGGATTTCCCCGGTGTAGTGCTCCAAGCCCGTGATCGCCTCGACCAGTTCGGATTGCCCGTTGCCCTCGACGCCCGCGATGCCGACGATCTCGCCCGCGCGCACGGTGAAGTTGACGTTGTTGACCTTGGCGCGCTCGCCGCGCTTGCCGACGGTCAGGTTGACCAGTTCCAGTGACGGCGCACCCGGTTTCGCCTCGTCTTTTTCGACGCTCAAGATCACCTCGCGCCCGACCATCATGCGCGCGATCTGCGGCGGCGTGATGCCTTTGGTGTCTACCGTGCCGATCATTTTCCCGCCGCGCATCACGGAAATTCGGGACGATACCTCGATCACCTCGCGCAGTTTGTGGCTGATGAAAATCACCGCGTTGCCCTGACTGGCGTACTCTTTCAGGAACTTGAAGAGTTCTTCCGTCTCCAAGGGCGTCAGTACCGCCGTGGGTTCGTCCAGCACCAGAATCTTGGAGCGCCGGAAGAGCATCTTGAGGATTTCGACCTTCTGCTGCAAGCCGACCGGCAGGTTCTCGATCACGTCGTCGGGCTTTAAATCAAAATTGAATTGCTCGATGATCTTTGCGACTTCCGATCGCGCCTTATTCAGATCGAGGTTGGTTCTGGTGCCGGGTTCCGCGCCCAGCACGATGTTCTCCGTGACCGTCAACGGTTCGACCAGCATGAAGTGCTGATGCACCATGCCGATGCCGAGC
>CAXTKV010000083.1:0-20689 GCA_964244895.1 uncultured Deinococcales bacterium | reverse complement strand
TTCTTGCTCACGGAAGAGCACCTACCGGGCTGTTCGCGCTCCAGTACGCAAATCTCGAACCGCGTCCAGGACGGTCTTCTCGAGGACACCATGACCGAACACGACATCCTTCAAAACCCGCCGCGATTGACGCGATTTACGTGGGTGGACAACGCGGGCATCACGCGCGGCAAGGCCGCCACCGCGCACGCGTTGGAGGGTGCGTTCAAATCCGGCGTCGGCATGACGGTCGGGCAGCAAGCCCTGGCGATGATGGTGGATGCCGTGGTGGACGGCTCGGGTCTGAGCGCGGTCGGCGAGGTGCGCCTCAAAGCGGATCCAGAGACCTTTACGCCCCTGCCGCACGCGCCGGGAAGCGCGATGGTCATTTCAGACATGGTGAAGCTGGATGGCGCGCCGTGGTCGCACTGCCCGCGCAATTTCTTGAAACGCCAGTTGCTCGAGGCGAGGGCGTTGGGGCTGGAGGTCTTCTCGAGTTTCGAGAACGAGTTCTATTTGTTTCACGGCGATGGAACGCCGCTCGATTTGAGCAACTACGCCGTGTTCGGCGCGTTCGATGCCGCTCAGGGCGCGATCGACGAGATCGTCGACGGGCTTTTCGCGGTCGGGCTGACGCCGGAAATGTATTACCCGGAAGTCGGTCACGGCCAGCAGGAAATCGCGATTGCGCCCGGCATGGGCTTGGCGGGCGCGGATCGTCAGGTGATCTTCAAGGCCGTCGTCAATGGGATCGCCGCCCGACGGAACCTGCGCGCGTCCTTCGCAGCCAAACCGCTGGCCGATGGAGCCGGAAGCGGTTGCCACCTGCACCTGTCGTTCTGGAAGGACAACACGAATGCGTTCCACGATCCCGCCGATCCGCTCGGGCTTTCAAGACTTGGGTACAACGCCATCGCGGGCGTGTTGGCGCACCTGCCCGCTTTGTGCGCGATCACCGTGCCGAGCGTCAACTCGTACCGCCGTCTGCTGCCCGGCTGGTGGGCGGGCGCGTTCGCCTGCTACGGCCTGGACAACCGCGAGGCCTCCGTGCGCGTGATGAGTTCACACCTGCTGCCCGGCAGTTCCGGTGGCAGCACGAATTTCGAGTTGAAAACCTGCGATGCGTCCAGCAACCCGTACCTGGCGTTGGGTGGCGTGGTCGCCGCCGCGCTGGACGGCATCAGACGCGACCTGCATCCGGGTGATCCGTTGCGCGATTCTCCCAGTGACCTGGGCGACGCCGAACGCGCGGCGCGCGGCATCGTGGCCTTACCATCCGGCCTCGAGCAGGCGATCTCAAACCTCGAGCGGGACGAGGTGCTGCAATCCGCGCTCGGCGTCGATCTTTCGCAGTCGTTTACCGCCGTGCGCCGCGCGGAAGCCGCGTATTTTCGGGATCATCCCGAAGAGGAGATCGAGATGCACCGATACGTATACTGAAGCCACCGCGCTGGACGATGTGCTCGAGACGAGAAGAAACGCTGTGCTGGTCGGTGTTCAAAGAAGGGAAGCCGATGAATCTCGATTCCATCCCGATCTACGATCATCACGCGCACGCGCTGTTCCGCGAGGATGTCTGGCGGGGCGCGCAGTTCGAGGCGTATTTCACGGAAGCCTACGATCCGGTGATTTTGAAGGACTTCGTGCCGGACAACGTGTTTTACCGCCGCAGCCTGCGCGATCTGGCGGGTTACTACGGCTGCGCACCATCGCGCGCCGCGATTCTCGAGGCGCGGGCTTCGTGGGATTACGGCGAACTCTCGAGGAAGATGTTCGAGGACGCGGGCATCGAAAAGCTGCTGCTGGACGACGGTATCTGGCCCGAGCGATTGATGAGCGTTCAGGACTGCGGGGCGTTCGTCGGCGTGCCCGCGAAGCGCCTGCTGCGCTTTGAATCCGAACTCGCGCTGATGGTCGAAGGATACGACACCATCGGCGCGCTTTTTGCCGCCTTCGAGGCGCACCTGCGCGCGCTCGCGCCGAGGCTGGCGGGCTTCAAAAGCGCCATCGCGTACCGCACGGGGTTGAACGTCGAACATCACGCGCCATTTGAACTGGAACGCGCGTATCACGACCTGCGGCGGGATCTCGAGCCGGGGGTCAAGCCGCGCATCACCAGCAAGGCGATTCTGGACGAGATGCTCTGGGTCGGCCTGCGCGTCGCGGCGGAAGTCGGTCTGAGCGTGCAGTTCCACACGGGCTACGGCGATCCCGACCTGGACATGAGATTGGCCAACCCCCTGCACCTGCGCGAGATTTTCGAGGTCAGAGACCTGGCGGGTTTGCGCGTCGTGATGCTCCACTGTTACCCCTTCGTGCGCGAGGCGGGCTACCTGGCGAGCGTCTATCCCGGCGCGTACCTGGACTTGGGCCTGACGATTCCCTACACCAGCGCCCACGCCATGATGGAAAGCGTCCAGCACGCCATGCACCTCGCGCCATTGACGAAAATTCTGTTCAGCACGGACGCGCAGCGCACGCCGGAACTGTTCTGGCTGGCCGCCCGGTACGGCAGACGCGTGATCGCGCAGGCGCTCGAGCGCACGGTCGCCGACGGCGATCTGACGGCTCCGGAAGCTGATTGGGCCGCAGTGCGTTTCCTGAACGGCAACGCGAAAGCCCTCTACGACGGCGCGATCTGAGTCTCGAGATCGGATAGCACCGTCCAGCGCGCATTCTCGAGGTCTCGTGCTGGACGGTGCTCCGCACTCGAACCCGAACTTGATAATCTCTTTGAACGAGGTGAACCGTGATCCGAGCAAAACTCCCCCTGGTTCAGTCTTTCTTGCAGGCATCCCGGATTGACGGTTGGCTGGTCTTCGATTTTCGCGGCACCAACCCGTTCGCCAATAAGGTGCTTCAGCACGGTGCGGGCATCCTTTCCCGGCGCTGGTTCGTGTGGATTCCGGCGCGCGGGCAGCCCGTCGTGCTGGTTCACGCCATCGAGCTGGGATCGTTCCCGGACGTGGGCTTCGAGGTGCGCGCCTATTCCAGCCGCGGATCGCTCGAGGATCGGGTGCGAGAACTGATAAAGGATTCAAAGACGATCGCGATGGAGTATTCCCCGAACGGCAACAACCCCTACGTCTCCAAGGTGGACGCGGGCACGATGGACATGATCCGGGGCTTCGGCGTCAGCGCGGTCAGTTCCGGCGATCTGCTGCAATTGTTCTTGACCTGGACGCCGGAGCAACTCGAGAACCACCGCCGCGCCTGCGCGGTGCTGACCGAAACCAAAGACGCCGCCTTGAAGGTCTTGCGCGAGCGCTGGTCTTCGGGGGCGCCGATTTCCGAATTCGAGCTCCAGCAGTACATGAACGATTTCATGGAGACGCGCGGTTTCGAGACGGGTCACGCGCCGATCATCGGGTTCGGCGTGAAATCCAACGATCCGCACTACGTGCCGCCCGCCACGGGTTCCAGGTGGCTCGAGCCGGGGGCGGTGCTGATGGATCTGTGGTGCAAGGTTCCGGGCGACAACCCCTACGGCGACATCACCTGGATGGCGCACGTCGGCGCGCCAACTGAAGCGTTCACGCGCGTGTACGGCGCTGTTCTGGCCTCCAGGGACGCGGGTGTGGAGTTCCTGCAATCGCGGCTCGAGGCGGGTCAGGTCGTGCGCGGCTTCGAGGTCGATCAGGTCGTGCGGAACGTCCTGATCGATGCTGGGCTGGAAGCTTTCATCAAGCACCGCACGGGCCACAGCCTGGGCAACGTCACCACGCACGGTGAGGCCGCGCATTTCGACGCCTTCGAGACGCTGGACGAACGCGCCGTGATGCCGCAGTTGGGTTTCACCATCGAGCCCGGCGCGTACCTGCCGGAGTTCGGCGTGCGCAGCGAAATCAACATTTACGTCACCGAAGGTCAGCTCGAGATCACGACCTGCGCGCAGACTGAACTGGACTTGATCTGAAAAGACCGTCCGGGACGTTGTTTCTCGAGGTGCTGGAAATGCTGTCCGGGACGGTCTATTTGAAATGCGCGGCGCGAACTTCTGGCCACGAGCGTAAACTCGAGCTTCCAAATCACAGCACGAACGGGAGGCTACAGCCGTGAAAGACTTGCTCGAGACGACCGCGCAGCGCGCCATCCGCTACCTGGAAGGTCTGGACGCCCGAGGGGTCGCGCCCGCGCCGGAAGCCGTCGCCGGGCTCGCGCAATTGCGCGAGCGCTTGCCGGATCACCCGACCGATCCCGCCGAGGTGATCGCCACGCTCGACCGGATCGGATCGCCCGCGACGGTCGCCACGGCTGGATCGAGGTTTTTTGGTTTCGTGATCGGCGGGTCGCTGCCCGCCGCGCTGGCCGCGAACTGGTTGGCGGCGGCCTGGGATCAGAACAGCGCGTTGTACAACGTCACGCCCGCCACGGCGGAACTCGAGGAGATCGCGGCGACCTGGTTGCTCGAGGCGCTGGGTTTGCCGCCTTCGTGCGGCGTGGGTTTCGTGACGGGCGCGACCGTGGCCAACTTCACGGCGCTGGCCGCCGCACGCCACGCGATGCTCGAGCGCCAGGGCTGGAACGTCGAGGCGGACGGACTCTTCGGCGCGCCACCGATCAGCGTCATCATCGGCGACGAGGCGCACCCGACCCTGCTGAAATCGCTCGGCCTGCTGGGCTTCGGGCGCACCCGCGTAACGCGCGTCCCGACCGATGCGCAGGGACGGATGCGGGCCGATGCGCTGCCGGAGTTGACGAATTCAACCCTGATCTGCACCCAGGCGGGCAACGTCAACACGGGCGCGTTCGATCCGATCAGTCAAATCTGCGACCGCGCCAGGAACGCCGGAGCCTGGATTCACGTGGACGGCGCGTTCGGCTTGTGGGCGCAGGTCGCCCCCAGCAGAACGCACCTCTCGGCGGGGCTCGAGAAGGCCGATTCGTGGGCGACGGACGCGCACAAGTGGTTGAACGTGCCCTACGACGGCGGCCTGGCCTTCGTGCGCGATGCGGACGCCCTGCGCGGCGCGATGGCGATCACCGCCGAGTACCTGCCGACGACCAGCCCGCACCGCAACCCGTCCGATTTCACGCCGGAACTCTCCCGCCGCGCCCGTGGCGTCGAGGTCTGGGCGGCCCTGCGTTCGCTCGGGCGCTCGGGGCTTTCGGAGTTGATCGAACGCAACTGCCGCCAGGCGCGCCGCTTCGCCGAAGGTTTCCAGGCCGCCGGGTACCGCGTGCTGAACGATGTCGTGCTCAATCAGGTGCTGGTTTCGTTCGGCGAACCCGAGGCGACCCACCGCGTCATCGACGAAATTCAACGCGATGGCACGTGCTGGTGCGGCGTGACCGTCTGGCACGGTCAGACCGCCATGCGCATCAGCGTCTCGTCGTGGGCCACGACCGATACGGATGTGGAACGCAGTCTCGAGGCGATGCTGCGGATCGCGGCGCGACTCGCCCCCAAAGATTGAGCGCAGGTCAGAACACCGTCCGGGACGCAAATATGGAACGCCGTCCTGGACGGTGCTCTCGGGGGGCGATAAGGAGCAAACCATGAAACGCACGGAGGGCAAGATCGCGGTGGACGGTCATCAGGTCTGGTACACCCGAGTAGGGGAGGGCGGCATCCCGTTGCTGACCCTGCACGGTGGCCCCGGCGCGGGCCACGATTACCTCGAGTCGCTCGAGGGGCTTGCGGAACACCGCGAGGTGATCTTCTTCGATCAACTCGGGTGCGGCCAATCCGATCAACCCGACGACCCGTCCCTGTGGCGCCTGGAGCGCTTCGTCGAGGAAGTGGAGACCGTGCGCGACGCCCTCGGGCTCGAGCGGATTCACCTGCTGGGCCAATCGTGGGGCGGCTGGTTGGGGATCGAGTACATGCTCCACAAGCCGCGCGGCGTGGTCAGCCTGGTGCTGGCCAGCACCTCCGCCAGCATCCGGCAGTTCGTGGCCGAAGCCGAGACCCTCAAGAAACGACTCCCGCCCGAGATGTACGCGCTGATGCAACGCGCCGAGGCCGACCAGGACTACCAGAACCCCGAGTATCTGGCCGCCGTGGACCTGTTTTACCGCCGCCACCTGTGCCGCCTGAACCCGTGGCCGGACGCGCTCGAGCGCAGCACCAGAATTCTCGATGGCAACCCCGTTTACCTGACCATGAACGGCCCGAACGAGTTCGTGGTGATCGGCAACCTGCGCGACTGGGATCGCACGGCTCGTTTGCCTGAAATCACCGTCCCGACGCTGGTGACGGTCGGACGCCACGACGAGATCACCCCGAATTGCGCCAGAACCATCCAGGAAGGCATTCCCGGCGCGCAACTGCGGATCTTCGAGCGCAGCGGTCACGTCGCGCACCTCGAGGAGACGGACGCGTACCTGAAGACCGTCTCGGCGTTCTTCGATGAGGTCGAAGGCCGCATCGCTTGAACGCCGCGCCCAGAACGTCTGAATGCGCGATTGCGATCAGTCCAGACTGGATAATGTACGCGATCGTCAGCTTCAATTCAGAAACGAGGCGAATACTCCACCTTGCTGCTCAATTCAGAACCCGAGCAGTTTCCGGCGCACCCGGCGTCGGAACCAAGGAGGTCAGCATGAACCCAGCCCGTATCGTTCTCGCACTCGCCGCCGCGACCGTATTTGCATCCTGCGCCCCGATGAATTCCGGCACCACCTTCGGCGCGAGCCTGAGCGGAGCTAACGAACGCCCGACCCCGGTCGTGAGCACCGCCGCAGGTTCCGTGACCGCCACCCTGGACGGCATGACCCTCAACCTGACCGCGAGCTTCACCGGCTTGAGCGGCAACGCCGCCGCCGGACACATTCACGGCCCAGCCGACAAGGATTCCAGCGCTGGCGTGCTGTTCCCGTTCAAGAACGTTCCCGCCGCGACCGCCGGAACCTTCACCGAATCCGTCACGCTGACGGACGCCCAGGTGCAAGATCTGCGCGCGGGCAAGTACTACGTCAACTTCCACACGGCGGCCAACCCTGGCGGCGAGATTCGCGGTCAGCTCGAAGCGAAGTAAACCAAAAAATCTCGAGCCACATGGAAGCCCTCGAGCGCGCGCTCGAGGGCTTCCATGTGGGATCACGCCTCCGGCTGAGCGACGTTGATGATTCCGGGCGACGGTCGCGCCCACCACAACCACATGCCCGCCACCATCAGCAACGACGCCACCGGACTGAAAAACGCGGTCGCCATCGCGATCAGCAGGATTACCAGGCCCACCCAGGCGTTAAACAGCATCCCGCGCAATATGGTCGCTCGACCCGGTTCGCTCAGACCGATCACGAACGTCACCAACGCGAACGCCAGATCGCACAACAGGTTCGCGCCCGCGTAAACCGCGCAGGCGACGCTCGCGCCGGGATGCGTCAGGTGTTCGGCCACCAGCGCCGTCGGGAAGGGCAGGAAGCTGATCGCCAGCAGGAACGCGCCGTTGGCGAACACGAGCGGCCAGGTCGCGTGTCGGGTTTGCTGGATCATCAGGTGATGACCTACCCAGGCGATCAACACGGTCGTGAAGCTCAACACGAACGCCAGGTAAGATGGCCAGCGCTCGAGCAATTGCGCCACCAACTTATTGGCGGTGTCGGCTTCGTGGACGGGCGGAACCTTGATTTCCAGGATCAGAAGCGTGATGGCGATGGCGAACACGCCGTCGCTGAACGCTTCAATCCGTCCGAGGTGCTTGAAGATCGTCATCGGTGCCGGTGCGCTCATGGAGCCAGTATGACCCGAACGCGCCCCGCAGGTTTCGCCACCTGAAACGCGAGGCCAGAGTTTCCAATCGAGAACCCTCGAGCGCGAACTCGAGGGTTTTCTCTGGTGACCCCAACGGGACTTGAACCCGTGTCTAAGCCTTGAGAGGGCTTTGTCCTAGACCGCTAGACGATGGGGCCGTCCTTGGTGCATTCCCGTACCGCGCGAGGCGTTCACCCCGCGCGGCGCGAGGAACTGCTGGCTGGGGAACATGGACTCGAACCATGATTGGCCGCTCCAGAGGCGGCTGTCCTGCCATTAGACGATTCCCCAACGCGTGGTGATCGCTAGGACGATCCGCTTTGCGTGCCGACCCAATTTCTGGGCTTCGGGGTTGGCAGGAACCCGACCCGCAAGGCGTCAGCAGGATAGTACAGCGGCTGAACGGTGTCAACTTGCGTTTCTGATCGCCACGATCGCGCCCGAGGCGCGGTGCGCGGCCAGAGAAGACCGTCCTGGACGCATTCGAGGGTTCGCGTGCGGAACGGTGCTGCCGCAGATCAATCGGGACTGGATTGGAAGGCTCGAGGTGCGCTGCTAGAATGCGCGATCGCATGACGAAGAGTTTCATTTACGAGCGCTACTACCCTCCTCCGGCCTGAAGCCCGTATCCGCCCGGAGGCTCGAGGAGACGCGTTCACATGGAGGAATGACGATGTCCGGTCACAGCAAATGGTCGCAGATCAAACGCAAGAAAGCCATCACCGACAACAAACGCGGAGGCATGATCTCCAAGCACCTGGCGCTGATCACGGCGGCGGTGCGCTCCGGCGGCTCGGGCGATCCGACGGCCAATTTGAGCTTGAAGAACGTCCTGGCGGCGGCCAAAACCGATCGGGTTCCGGTCGATAACATCGCCAAGGCCATCGAGCGCGCGCTCGGCGGCGGCGAGGGCGCGCAACTCGAGGAAGTCGTCTACGAGGGCTACGGGCCGTCCGGCGTGGCCGTCCTGGTTTACGCCCTGACCGACAACCGCAACCGCACCGCGCCCGAAGTCCGGCACGCCTTCACCAAGCACAATGGCAGCATGTCCGGCGGCGTGGCCTGGATGTTCGAGCGCAAGGGCTTGATCACCTTGCCCAAGAACGACGATGCCACCCAGGAACTGGCCATTGAACTGGGCGCTGATGATCTGGACGCCTACGACGAGGATGGCGAACCGCGATTGGACGTGTACACCGCCTTCGCCGACCTGAACGCCGTGGCCGAAGGCTTCCGCGCCAAGAAGCTCGAGCCGTTGGTCGCGGAATTCACCAGCACCGTCGAGAACACGGTGGAACTCTCGCCGGATGACGTGGGTAAGGTCGTCAAGTTGCTCGAGGCTCTGGAAGATCTGGACGACGTGCAGAAGGTCTATTCCAACGTGGATCTGGAAAATCTGGCGGTCGAAGCCTGAATCGTGAGCCACAGACTCGAACGCTATCGGGACATCCTTGGGCGCGTCCTCGGGCGCGGGTTGCTCGAGGCGGACGGCGCGAGTAAAGACGAACTGATCCGGGCCGAATCGAGGCTCGGATGTTCTTTGCCCGCCGCGCTCTACGAGTATGTCCTGATCGCCGGAAACGCGGATGACGCGAATCGGATTTACAACGTTCTGTTTCGACCCGATGAATTCGTCGTTGAGGGCGGGTATCTGGTGTTCATGGAAGAGAATCAGGCCGTCGTTCACTGGGGCATTCCGGTGGATCACCTGAACGAACCCGATCCCGAAGTCTGGCAGCGCGTCAACGGCCCGGAACCCGCGTGGTACTCCGAAGAATTACCGTTCTCGAGCTTCATGATGAAGAACCTGGCGTGGCAGGTGGGACTCGAGCCTGAGTAAGAAAACACCGTCCAGCACGGTGTTTATCGAGACTCGAATATTTGCGTCTCGGACGGTGTTCTCGTGAATCACTTGGGTTGCGGCATCGGGTGTCCTGTCGAGACGAGTCCGAGCTCGGGATGGGCGCGGTCAAATGTCACGGTCTTGTCTTTCATGGCCGTGAAATCCGAGAACGAGATCGTGTACAGCGCGCCGCGACGCGCTGGTACGGCATACGTGATGCTCGACCAGCACGATTCGTATTTGACGGATTGAATCTCGAGCAGACGCCAACGCTTCAGGCGCAACCACACCAGGCTGGATTCCTGGCCCGCGCCGCACTGGTTCGAACCACCGGCGCGATTCGATGGGCCGTCGATGTCCAGCAGCGCGTAAGTCAATCCGTTCTGGCGCTGGAACTCGAGCACCCTGGCGTGATCCATGTCCACGCCGACGCGTTTTTCGGAAAGCGTGTACGTGCGCCGCACGCCGTCCACGTTCAGGATCAGCCTGTGACCGCGACCTGTGGCTTTCACGGAATCCTGGGCGAAGGCCAAGCCGAGAAGAATCGGGCCGAGTACCGCGATCACGTTTCGCACGATTCCAGTATGAACCCGAACCCTGGCTCGAGATGAACACGATCGGGGAACACCGGCCAGTACGCGAAATCTCGAGGCTCGAGAAACACCGCGCAGGACAGTGTTCTCGAATATGCGAACACCGGATTCGCCCGTGCGGGACGGGGTTTTTGCTCACGCAGGCCGCTGTTCTCGAGTCGTAATTCCTTTGGATCTGTACCCGAGACCGACCTGAATCCCGCGCAAAAGGCGGTAAGATACCCGCCATGAGCGTCATTCCTTATGTGATCGAACAAACGGGTCGCGGCGAGCGCGTCTACGACATCTATTCCAGGCTTTTGAAGGATCGGATCATCTTTTTGGGGACGCCGATTGATTCGCAGGTGGCCAACGTGATCGTGGCGCAGTTGTTGCTGCTGGACGCGCAGAACCCGGAGCGCGAGATTCAACTCTTCATCAACTGCCCCGGCGGGGAAGTGTACGCGGGACTCGCCATTTACGACGTGATGCAGTTCGTGCGCAGCCCGATCCGCACGACCTGCGTGGGCATCGCCATGAGCATGGGCAGCGTGATCTTGATGGCGGGCACGCCGGGTCGCCGGAACGCGTTGCCCAATTCGCGGATCATGATTCACCAGGGCAGCGCGGGCTTCCGTGGCAACACGCCGGATCTCGAGGTGCAGGCCAAGGAAGTGCTGGCCCTGCGCGACATCATGACGGATTTGTACGTCAAGCACACCGCTCAGCCGCGCGAGAAATTGATGCGCGACATGGAGCGCGATTACTTCATGACGCCCGCCAACGCCAAGGAATACGGCCTGATCGACGAGGTCGTCGAGATCATGCCCAAAGCGTTCGCGGACGGCATGAAGGGACTCGAGGATTAAAGGATGCTTCCCGTTTCGAGAACTCCGACCCGCATGCATTCACAAAACATCGTCCTGGACGGTGCTTCTCGAGTCTCGAGTTTCGGGGAGGTGGCTTGAATGGCTGAAGCCCGTTGCTCTTTTTGCGGTCGGGTTCACCCGCAGGTGGATCACCTGATCGAAAGCCCGTCCCAGATGGCCTGGATCTGCAACGAGTGCGTGGATCGCAGCAAGGAAATCTTGGACGGTTCCAAGAAACCGTCCAAGAAGGATTTCGTGCTGCCGAACCTGCCCGTGCCGAAAGAAATCAAGTCGTACCTGGACGGTCACGTGATCGGGCAGGAAGCCGCCAAAAAAGCCCTGTCGGTCGCGGTCTACAACCACTACCAGCGCCTCAAGCACCCGGAAGCGAACCTCTTCAAATCGAACATCTTGCTGATCGGGCCGACGGGTACGGGCAAGACGCTCCTGGCGGAATCGCTGGCGAAGATGCTGCACGTGCCTTTCGCCATCGCGGACGCGACCACGCTGACAGAGGCCGGGTACGTCGGTGACGACGTGGAAAACGTGCTCGTCAGGCTTCTTCAGGCCGCCGAGTACGATGCCGAATCCGCTGAGCGCGGCATCATCTACATCGACGAGATCGACAAGATCGGGCGCAAATCGGAGGGCACGTCCATCACGCGCGATGTCTCCGGCGAGGGCGTCCAGCAGGCTTTGCTGAAGATCATCGAGGGAACGCTGGCGCAGGTTCCGCCGCAGGGCGGGCGCAAGCACCCGCACCAGGAACTCGTCTCGATCAACACGCGCAATATTCTCTTCATCTGCGGCGGCGCGTTCGAGGGGCTCGAGGAACTCGCCAGGAACCGCACGGATCGGAAATCGGTCAGTTTCAACCTGGAATCCAGGTTGAAAACGGACGTGCAGATCGTGCCGGAAGACCTGGTCAAGTTCGGGTTGATCCCGGAATTCGTGGGTCGTTTGCCGCTGGTGGTGCAGTTGCACGCGCTGGACGAAAACGCGCTGGTGCAAATCCTGACGGAACCGCAGGGTGCGCTCTCGAAGCAGTACCGCACCCTGTTCGGCTTTTCCGGCGTGGATCTGGAGTTCGCGCCGGAAACCCTGCGCGAAGTCGCCAAGCGCGCCCTCAAGCGCGGCACGGGCGCTCGAGGTTTGCGCGCGGTGCTCGAGGCGAGCATGACGGAACTGATGTTCGAGTTGCCGCACCCGGAGTTGCGAACCGTGCGGCTCGAGCCGAAGCACCTGGACGCGCCGATGAGCCTGTTCGGGCTGGGCGATACGTTGCCGCTCGAGACTTCGGAGGCTGGCCTACAGGTTGAGTCTAAGAGACTCAAGAAGTCGGCTTGAAGGAAACGCAGAATACATACGAATCAAGAAACCGGGTTTAGAGTTTGACGCACGGGTGAACGTCTCGCCCGTGCGCCGCGTAGTTCAGGCAAAGACATCCAAGGAACCCTCAAGGCAATAGACCGTCCAGCACGCATTTCTCGAGCCACTACAAACACTGTCCAGCACGAAAGTTTTTACCGGAACACCGAAGAGCACGCACAAACAAACCAGTAACCATCAATTCATAGAATCACTTGTTAGACTCAGGGCAGTTCCAGGTTCAAGCACCACCTTTTCATAAGTGTGCTTCCAGGTACGACGCCACCCCTTAAAGTGCGTCAACCCCGACCCTCGCGATGCGAGGTCAAGGAACCAAGGAGGCATCCATGCGTTGGGAATTACCCGTTCTCGCACTCCGCAACATGGTGATCGTGCCCGGCACGACCACCAGCGTGGCCGTCGGTCGCGCCAAATCCCGCCGCGCCGTCGAGGAAGCACAGGCGGGCGACCGCCGCGTGATTATCCTGACGCAGCGCGACTCGAGCGTCGAAGACCCAAGCGGCGAGGAACTCTTCGATGTCGGCAGCCTCGGCGCGATCAAGCAAGTCGTCAAGCTCGGCGACGGCACGCTGGACGTGCTGGTCGAATCCTTAGAGCGCGTCAAGGTCGGCGATTACCTGCCCTTGCCGTACTTGCGCGCCCAGGCCGAAACCCTGAGCGATGTCCCCGGCGACGAAGCTCGCGTGCTGCGCGTGCTGGCCGATGAAGTGAAAAGCGCG
Organism: uncultured Deinococcales bacterium; assembly: GCA_964244895.1. Classification (GTDB taxonomy): domain Bacteria; phylum Deinococcota; class Deinococci; order Deinococcales; family JAAFIG01; genus CAXTKV01. Next base: position 7,619 of record CAXTKV010000083.1, on the reverse strand, counting down.
TTTGATAAATACACCCAGCAGAACAAGAACCTGCGGATGGACAACATCCAGCTCGAGCAACTGCGCGCCCTGACCGAACCCGGTCTGGTCGCCGATCAGGTCGCGCACTTCGCCACCTGGGAAGTCGCCGACAAGCAACCGATCCTCGAAGAACTGAGCATCCGCGCCCGCCTGGAAAAAGTCCTGGGCGGCCTCAACCGCGACCTCGAGCGCTTCGAGATGGACAAGAAGATCGCGGCCCGCGTCAAGGAACAGATGGATCAGAACCAGCGCGAGTACTACCTGCGCGAGCAGATGAAGGCCATCGGCAAGGAACTCGGCGGTGGCGAGGACGGCCCCGCCGAAGTCGAGGAACTGCGCGAGAAGATCATGGCCGTCGGCATGCCCGAGAAGGTTCAGGAAAAAGCCCTCAAGGAACTCGCCCGCCTCGAGCGCACGCCCGGCGGCAGCCCTGAAGGAACCGTCGTCCGCAACTACCTGGACTGGCTCATAGAGACGCCCTGGAGCAAGCGCGACGAGGAAATCCTCGACATCAAACGCACCCGCCAGATCCTGGACGAGGATCACCACGGGCTGGAAGACGTGAAAGAGCGCATCCTCGAATTCCTGGCCGTGCGCCAACTGACGCAGTCCATGCGCGAGAAGCTCGAGGCCGACAAGGAAGCCCAGAAGAAGGACGCGCCCGACATGAAGGACAAGCCCGAGGACGGCGAGCTTCGCGCCCCGATCCTGTGCCTGGTTGGCCCTCCCGGCGTCGGCAAGACCAGCCTGGGCAAGAGCGTCGCGCGCTCCTTGAACCGCCAGTTCGTCCGCATGAGCCTGGGCGGCGTGCGCGACGAGGCCGAAATTCGCGGCCACCGCCGCACCTACATCGGTTCCATGCCCGGACGGATCATCCAGGCCATGAAGCAAGCTGGCGTGACCAACCCGATCATCCTGCTGGACGAGATCGACAAGATGTCATCCGACTGGCGCGGCGATCCCTCGAGCGCCATGCTGGAAGTCCTCGACCCGGAGCAGAACAACACCTTCCAGGATCACTACTTGGAAGTCCAGTACGACCTCTCGAAGGTCATGTTCATCACGACCGCCAACACGCTCAGCACCATCCCGCGCCCCTTGCTGGATCGCATGGAAGTCATCGAGATTCCCGGCTACACGCTCCAGGAAAAAATGGCGATCGCCCGCGATTTCAGGCTGCCCCGCCAGATCAAGACGCACGGCCTCGAGAACAAGCTCGTCGTGAGTGATGCCGCCCTCGAGCGCATTGTGCAGGAGTACACCCGCGAGGCGGGCGTGCGCAACATGGATCGCCAGATCAGCAAGCTGGCCCGCAAGGCCGCCCGCGAGTTGCTGGAAAAGCCCTGGGAGGGCGTCAAGACCATCGAACCCGACGACATCGAAAACTACCTCGGCGTGCCGATGTTCGAGATCGAATCCAAGGAAAAGAAGTCTCAGGTCGGCGTCTCCACGGGATTGTACTGGTCATCGGTCGGCGGCGGCATCCTCTTGGTCGAAACCCTGGCCACGCCCGGCACCGGCAAGATCAACTTCACCGGTTCACTCGGTGACGTGATGAAAGAAAGCGTTCAGGCCGCCATCGCCTACCTGCGCGCCCACGCCACCAAGTACGGCGCCGATCCCGACTTCTACAAGAACCTGGACATTCACGTTCACTTCCCCAGCGGCGCCATGCCCAAAGACGGCCCATCGGCGGGCATCGCCATCGCCACCAGCGTGATTTCCGCCATCACCAAACGCCCCGCCCGCGCGGACATCGCCATGACCGGAGAGATTTCATTGCGCGGCAAGGTGCTGGTCATCGGCGGCGTCAAGGAGAAACTGCTCGGCGCGTACCAGGCGGGCTTCCGCAAGGTGATCCTGCCCAAGGGTGACGCCCCGTACCTGAAGGAAGTCCCCGAGAACATCAAGAACCAGATCGAGATCACGCTTGTGGACGAGGTTTCCGAAGTGCTCGAGATCATGCTCGAGGCGAAGGTTGAGAGCGCCACGATTGAACCGACCCCAGTGGTGATTCCGGCTGCTGGAGATCAACCCGCGCAGCAACCCGGCGCGTAAGGCAGAACGGAACGCGATGAAGAAGGGCGGGGTGATACCCCCGCCCTTTTGCTATTCCTTTTGAAGAACACCGTCCAGGACGCGAATTTGAGAATGTGTATGGGACGGTGTTCTCGAAATTACAAAATTACTCTCGTCATTAAACCTGAAAGTGATCTAATATTTGACGTGTCTCAGAACTCATATCCGCCTTTGTTGCGTATTACCTTTTCAAGGATAGAAGGTCGTTTTTTGAGAACCGCCTTCACAAATGTATCGCCAAAGAAGCATATGCTTTGTTCCCAAGGGTGGCCAAAGGTGCCGAATTGCATATCTTTTGTGAGCAGAATTGCGTAGTCTCCATCAGGGTAGCCAGTGATCCAGCTAGGGTTCGAGCCAATATTAATACCGAAACAGTCATGGTGCCAGTCTAAGTAGTAGACCTCCATAGACGACCCAACGATTTTCGAGAACGCGTCAAAGATTGTCTCTTGCAATTCGTTAACTTCGATATCCTCATGCTGATCGCGAAGGCGAAAAGTTATGGACTGCGATGGCTCCAAGATGGCAGGAAAGGAACCAACAGAGGGATGGAATTGAAACACTTCGTAGAAAACGTCCCACACCTCTCGGTATTCGGTTTCTTCAAGCTCACGCATACAATGAAGACCTATCTTTGATTTGATCAAATAGTCGTTGTGCAGGAACTTTGTCAAAGTTCTCATACTTCGTGACTCTGCTCTCGAGGTCAAACAGCACCCTGTGGGACATGACTTTTGGAACCTCAATCCACATCCAACGTCACGCGCTTTGGGAATTTCGGCGCGAGCTTGGACGCCTCGAGTTCACCCTCAAGATCAAAGAACCGAACGTGACCCTTCAGATCGCACGTCCAGAACTCCTTCGCGCCGCGCTCGAGGTACAAATCGCGCTTCTGATCCATCTCCTCGGGCGTGTTAGACGGACTGATGATCTCGACGCAAAGTTCGGGTGCGCTCGAGAACGCGTCCTCACCGACGTGTTCGCGCAGGAACTCGCGGGACATCCAGGCGACATCCGCGACCTTGACGCCTTTGCTCGTTTCGATGGGGCACTCAGGCGGCACGCGCCCGCCCTTGATGTGCTTGCGGATCAGGATTTGAAGGGCTTCCTGGTACAGACTGTGCCACGCCGTGGCTGGACTCATGACCACCTGCCCAAACTCGTTGGTTTCGATCTTGAAAGGCAAATTCGCCAGTTGTGGGTTGGTCGTCACGTCTCGCCAGTTCATGTCTTGACCTCTCGTGGTCAGTGTACGCGAATCGAAAATGTTTTTCAGCGTCGGTATTGGGATTGTCCAGAACGGTGTTCTCGAGGCTTACACCTCGCACCTACACCCGCACTCGAGTTCAACCCTGACGGGTGACTCGAGCCTTTTCTTTCCATCGTGACGGTGGTGGTACACAATCTTGAGTTGCGGGTCAAGCACCAGCACGTCCTTCACGCCCACGGACAGGTAAAAACTGGGCGCAATCTCGAGGTCTTTGTACTCGTAGCCCTCGCTGATGATCTCGATGACGGCTTCGGGAATGGTTGTCAATGGTGCGTCTTGCTGGTCAGGCAAACTCGACAGCACGGCGATATCGGGACACGTCAGCGAACCGTCGGGAAACCTGAACAGGACGGACGCGACATGAATGCAATCCGTTCCGGTTAAAGGCTGGATGCTCGAGCGAATCCGATCAATCTCCAACTGGTGTCCCAGGCCAGGGCTGGCCTCCCAGACGGGTACGCCCCGCACGATCTCGAGCCTGATGTTCACGGCGTCGGCGTCCGAAATCAGGCGTTCCGTGGAAATGCTGCTCATGTCTCGAGTCTAGCAGGCAAATTGAATCACAAGAACACCGTCCTGGACGCATTTATTGATTCGCGTGCTGGACGGTGTTCACGAGTTCTCGCTCTGCACCTACCCTCGCGCTCGAGCTCGACACGAACGCGCGACTCGAGCGAGATTCACACCTTCAACCGACCGCGAAAACCGCGCCCGGCGTAGTACGATTCCGCGCCGTTGTGGTACGTGAAAACGCGGTTGTAGCGGCGATCGCAGAAGAGCGCACCGCCGAGATTCCTCATCTCGGCTGGCGTGCTGACCCAGCTCGAGGTTTTCTTGTCGAATTCCCCGATCGCTTGCAAGTCCCGATATTCCTGCTCCGTGAGCATCTCGATGCCCATCTCGGATGCCATTTCAATCGCGTTTGTGCTCGGTTTGTTTTCCTTGCGTGAATCGAGCGCTTTGCGGTCGTAACAGATGCTGCGCCTGCCGGCTGGAGTTTCGGGTGAGCAATCGCAGAAGATGACCTCGCCCGTTTTGTCATCAATTCCGATAACGTCCGGTTCGCCGCCGGTGCGTTCCATCTCGAGGAGCGATCGGAGTTTTTTAGGGCTGGATTCCAGTCTCGTTTGCACCGCGTTCCAGTCCATTTTGGCGTGGCGGCGCGCGTTTTTGGCGAAACGGTCTTTGAGGGTTTCGATCAGCTCGAGAAAGGCTGGTTCCATTGGATTGCCTCCGTGTTGTCAGGCGGTTGCTCTCGAGTCCATCCGGGTGTCGAGCCAGCAGAACACCGTCCTGGACGCATTTCTCGATTCGTGTCGGGGACGGTTCCCGATCAGCGTGCGTTTGGCGACGGTAAGACCCGCCCGAGTACGCTCCTCGGGCGAGGTCGTCCAGCGGGTTCTTACTCGCTGTCTCGCGGCTGCGATGCGCCGTCGCCCGTGGGCCGTCCGGCGCTTCCGCCGCCGGTGTCGGGCGCGTCCTCGGGCGGGGTTTGATCGTCGGTGGCGTCGTCCTGGGTGTCGTTGTCTGGGTTCATGCTGCCTCCTCTGCTCCGGGAAAGCGCGTGCTGTAGGGTGGATTGGACTGTATCACGCGCGGCGTTCCTCGCGGAAAACGGCCTCGTTCAGGGGCGCTGTGAAGCCCGCCAGCGCCGAAGCAGTTGCGCGTTTTCGGGAACGTGTTCCAGGAAGGAGGCGCGCCATTCGGGGTCGCTGATCATGTCGGCGCGCCGGATCAGATCGAGGTGGCCACCGTCCAGCGCGTCTCGGGCCATTGCAACATTGCCTGATCGCTCGAAGACTTCGGCGCAGACGAGGTTCGCTTCCGGCATCAGGCTGCCCATGCCGTGCCGCTCGAGGTAATCCCAGAGGCGTTTGGCGTGGCTCCGGGCCAGGTCGTGTTCGCCCTGCGCCAGCGCGATGCGAGCCAATCCGGCTACGGCTTCCAGCGCCGAGAACGCGTTCTGGTCGGCCTCGAAGAGCGCGTGCGCCTTTAGAAAATACTGTTTCGCGCCCGTCAGATCGCCCAGGGATTCGTGCGCGTACCCGAGGATCTTGGTGCATTCGGCGCGCAGGTACTGGTCGTCGATCTCGAGCGATTCCATCAGGGCGCGCTCGAGCGTGGGTTGCGCGCCAGCGGCATCGCTCTGCGCGACCTGCACGTAACCCAGCAATTGCAGCACGTAGGCCCGTTCGCGCCTCGCCCCGATGACTTCGTTGGCGTCCAGGGCCTCCGAGAGCGTGCTTCTCGCGAGGTCGTAGAGTCCGAGCCGTCGGTAGTCATCGCCCAGGTTCGCCAGGATTCTGGCCCGGTTGACGCGGCTGTCGGCGCGCCGTGCGGCCTCGAGCGCTTCGCGTTGCAGCGCGACGGCGCGCGTCAGGTCGCCCGCGTAGGCGTGAACGGTCGCCACGCCGCTCAAGACGTTCGCCAGGACGGTATCGTCGCCCGTTTCTCGGGCGCGCAACATGGCGAAGGCCGCCGTTTCCTGCGCTTTGGTCGCGTCTCCAATCCGAATCTGGGTGGTCGCTTTGAGGTACAGGCTGCGCGCCTCGAGCGCTTTGGCGTTGGCGTCTCGAGCGGCGGCAATCGCTTCGTCGGCGGCGGTCAGGATCAGCCCGGAACCCCCGGAAAAATTGGCTCGCAACAGTCTGCGGTAGGCGGCATCGGCGCGCCTCTGCGGGTCGCCCGAGGCTCCGGCCAATTCTCGTAGGGCCTCGGTGTCCGCGTTCAGGGCCTCAGGATCGCCGAGCCGCAGCAGGGCCGTGTGCCGTCCAATCAGGGCTCGCCAGTGCAGCTCGAACCAGGGAAGCTCGAGGGCTTCGGCGGGTTGAACGTCCAACAGAATCTCCAACGCCCGGTCGAAGAACCCTCTGGCCGCCTGGGGTGCGCCCTGCGCGTTGGCCAGCTCCCCGGAGCGCACCAGGTGCGGGCTGGCGCGTTCGCCGTCACTGGCTCGATCGTAATGCCACGCGAGTTGGGCGCTGATCTGGTCGGTCTGCCCGGCGTACAGCGATTCCAGAGCTTTGGCCACCTCGCCGTGAAGCAGGCGTTTTTCACCCGCGCCCAGTTCGTTGTACAGGTAACTCTGGAACAACGCGTGCGCAAACTGGTACGACGCCAGCAGCGTGCGCCCCGCCTTCAGCGATCCGGTTTCCTGAACCAGCCGGTACTGCCGCTCGAGCGCCTGAGAGAGTTCCTTGAGCATCGCTCGCATCTGCATCTGAGAGACCTGCCCGATCACTTCGGCGGTGAAGACCTGACCTTGCACGCTGGCGATGTCCAGGATCTCGCGTTCGGTCGCGTTGAGCCGCCCGATGCGCTCCTCGATCACGCCCTCCACGCGGGCGGGCAGGGCGTTCCACTCGAGCGCGCTTCCCGGCGTCCAGCGGCCTTCGGCGTCTTTGACCAGATCGCCGCGCTCCTGCATCGTGCGCAGCAGTTCGACCGTGAACAGCGGGTGGCCGCCCGTGTGCTGGTAGACGCGCTCGCGGAAATCGGCGCTGAACAGGTTGGGCTGGCTCTCAAGGAACCGTTCCACGAATATTTTTTTCTCGGCTTCCTGAGTCTGACCCAGATCGATCCAGACATCCCCGGCGTAGCGTTTGATTTCGGTCAGGACTTTTTCCAGCGGGTGCCGCGTTTCCCCGGCCCTTTCGATCTCGTCGGGACGGTAGGTGCCGACCAGCAGAATCCGGCTGGTTTCCAGGCGGCGCGAGAGGTAAAAGAACAACCCGATCGAGGCTTCATCCGCCCATTGCAGGTCGTCGATCACGACCACCAGCGGGTGCTCGAGCGAAATCGCTTTCAGGACGTTGGCGTACTGCTCGAAGATCCGGCCCTGTTCCATGGCGGGCTGATCGGCCCTGGGTTCGGGCTTTTTCGGGTCGAGTTTCTCGAGTTGATCCATCCAGCCCATCTTCTGAATCGCGACCTTTCCGATCTTGGCGACCAGCGAAGAACCGGGAATCAGCGTCCCGATCAGATCCGGGCCGACCTCGACCAGCACCTGGGTCGAGCGCACCAACAGCTTGCCCAGGCGGTTGGACGTTTTCGATCGCCCGCCCCGTTCCTCGGCACCGCCCGTCAGCGATGCCAACACCTCGCGGAAGGGCAGGAACGGATCGCTGGTTCTTCCCTGGGTGCAGTTGCCGACGGTGACGATCAGGTCGTCAATTTGCCGCTCTGCGTCCTCGGTGAAGGCGTTGACCAGCGCGGTTTTGCCGCTGCCCGCCTCGCCCATCACGAACAC